>JALGVA010000056.1 GCA_029820295.1 Candidatus Zipacnadia bacterium | reverse complement strand
CATGGCACCGTCCCCGTGACCATCGAGGGCGCGGTCGAGGCGCCGTTCTACGTCCTCGGGCAGACTTCGCTCGAGGACTGGCGCGATCGGATGCGCCACCTGCCGGCCCCGCGCGCGGAGCTTGCGGGCCGGAAGGTCATCCTGACGCTCCCCTCCGGGAACATCCGCGACCTCGATGATCCCGAGGCACTGATGCTCCTGTGGGATCGCGTTGCGGACCTGCAGGCCGAACTGGCCGCACATCCCACGACCGACCGCGACCGGCCGCTGCGTTACTGCGCGGACGTGCAGATCTCGGCCGGCTGGATGCACGCCGGCTACCCGATGATGGTGCCGCTGCAGACCGCCGGGCGCCTGGTCGATGCCGAGCACCTGCGCACCGAGGGCGAGTGGGGCTTCTGGCACGAGATGGGGCACATGCACCAGGCGCGCGAGTGGACCTTCGAGGGCACGGGCGAGGTGACGGTCAACCTGTTCACGCTCTACGTATTCGAGCAGCTCTGCGGCAAGGACCCGAGCTGCTCGCACGAGAGCCTGACCGGCGACAGGCGGCTTGAAGAGGTCCGGCAGTACTTCGCGGACGGCGCGCCGTTCGAGCGCTGGAAGTCGAAGCCCTTCCTGGCACTCTACATGTATCTGCAGCTCCAGCAGGCCTTCGGGTGGGACGCCTTCAGGGCGGTCTTCGCCGAGTACCGCGACCTCCCTGAGGACGAGCGGCCGAAGACCGACGACGAGGAGCGTGACCAGTGGCTGGTGCGCCTGTCACGCCAGGTCGGGCGCAACCTCGGCCCGTTCTTCGAGGCATGGGGTGTGCCGACGTCCGATGAGGCGCGGGCATCGATCGCCGGTCTGCCCGTCTGGATGCCGGACGACTTCCCGCCCGACGCGGCCGAGTAGCGCTGCTCAGACCGGGCTGAAGATCAGCAGGTCGCCGGAATTGTGGGTGAGCACCACGATATCGTGGCGATCGCGTGTCGCCACGTGGCCGGCCACCGCGCACATCGGCCCGTTGAAGCCGGGCTCGAGCACGTCCTCGCAGGGGAGCTTCGCGACCTCGCGCCCTGCGGCGTCGAGCACCGTCAGATAGAGCGCCATCGGCGTCGCCGGCTCGGCGGGCAACGCGTCCGTGCGCTCGGGGATGAGGATCTCCGCCTGCACGATCTCCGTCGCGCCGGGCGCGCTCCACGAGATCAGGTCGCAGGCTGAGGTGAGCGTGATGCGCCCGTCGGGCCGCCGTGAGAAGTTGCGCTGCTCCCACTCGATCTCGCCGCGCGGGCCGACTCCCCAGGCGTAGCGCTCGGTCTTCGAGTTCAGGTAGATCAGCGGCTCGTCGCGCTCGGGCGCATCGACGCGCAGCAGGTGCTGGCCGTGCTCGATGCGGTCGCGCAGCGTCCACAGCAGGCTGCCGTCGGCGTCGAACATGCAGCCACCGGTCGAGGTCACGAGCTGCCGGCCGCCGCGCTGGAACTCGCCGATGAGCACGCAGTCCACGTGCGTGTCCTCGCCGATCTCGGTCGGCACGTGCTTGTGCCAGAGCACCTCGCCGGCGGCGTCGCGCACCTCGAAGCGCTCGCTGATGCGCATACTGAACGCGATCTCATCGACGCCGTCGTCGGTCAGATCGCCGGCGAACATGAAGTCCTCGAACGACCGCCCGACCGTCTCGTGCTGCCAGAGGATATCGCCCATGCCATCGACCGCGACCACCGTGCCGCGCTCGCGGTGGTGATCGACCGCCGCCACAATCACCGGAGGGCCCGGGCGCAGGCCCGCGAGCGTCCAGATCATCGCCAGACCATCGAGGTCGATGGAGCGCTTCAGCGCGCCGGTCGCGGCGTCGAGGATGTGGATCGGCCCGAGCCCGACGACCACCTCGAGCGCCCCGTCACCGTCGATATCCACGATCGCGGTCAGCAGGTGGCGATGGCGGCACTGGTAGTGCCAGTGGCTGTTCGCGTAGAGGTGGTCATCATCGTAGGCGGCGTGGTAGAAGGGCGCGTCGGTGACCTCCCAGACCACGCCGCCATCGCCGCGGAAGAGCGCGATCACGTCCTCCTCGCCGCGGTTGAAGGGCACCGCGATCTCGTCAAGGCCGTCGCCATCCACGTCCGCGATCGCCGGGTTGCAGGTCCCGGAGGTGTACCCCAGTGGCACGCGCGTGAGCCGCGCGACGCTGCGCTCGGCGAGTTCGGGCGTGATCGCCGGCGGCGTCAGATAGCCCCCGAGCCCACGCTCGGGGGCCACTGCCGCCCGGATCAGTTCACTCATGCGAACTTCCTCCGCCCGCTACCAGTCGATCTCTACTTCCTTGCCGGTGGCCGCGGACTCCTCGGCGGCCAGGCAGGCCCTGACCGTGGCCATCGACTCCTCGGGAGTAATGACCGTCGGGGCCACGCCCTCCTGGATGCAGTCGGCGAAGTAGCGCAGCTCGGTGGGCAGAGCGCCCACCAGCCGGCCGCGTGCGGTCATCCAGTAGGTGGTGTCGGGGTAGCTCCAGCCATCCTTGTCGCACACCGCGAAGCTGGGGGCCGACTCCTGCACGTGGATGGAGCCGTCGGTGCCGATGATTTCCATGCGCTCGTCGATCTGCATGGCGGTCTTGTCGGGCAGGAACCAGACGTTCTCGAGCACCGCGACGGCGCCGTTGTCCATGGTGAACATGCTCCAGCCCAGATCCGGGTTGCCCAACCCGCGCACGTCCACGGTCTTGGCGTAGACCTTGATCGGCTTGAGGCCCGAGGCCCAGAGCATGATGTCCATGTCGTGCACGCCGTCGCCGACGATGGGCCCGATCTTGGGCAGAATGCCGGTGGTGACCCAGGCGGGGATGTTGCGCCGCGCCCACATCGACACGATGCGCCCCGGCACGCCCTCCTCGCACTTGCGCTTGACCATGGCATAGCGCGGGTTGAAGCGGCAGATGTGGCCGACCATGAAGTAGCTGTCCGCCGCGTTGGCGGCGTCCACCATCCGCTGACAGTCATCCACGGTCGAGGCCATGGGCTTCTCGCAGAACACGTGCTTGCCTGCGGCGATCGACGCCAGCGCCGGCTCGACGTGCTGGTCCCACATGGTCACGACGCTGACCGACTCCAGCTCGGGATTGGCGAGCATCTCGTTGTAGTCGGTGTAGGCGTGCTCGACGCCGAAGCGCTCCGCGACCTCGGCCAGCCGCGACTCGGTGCGCGTGCACACCGCATACAGCTCCATGTTGGGGATCGAGTCAACCGCCTCGCAGTGCTTCTCGCCGAACCATCCCAGACCGATGATACCGTGCTTGACGCGCTCCATGATCGGCCCTCCCTCGACCGCAAATGCTGTGCGGCTGATCGGCTCTCTCTTGCGCAGGACCGCTTCCACGCGCCGCCGCCGGAGTCCTCCGCGCGCCTGCGCACATCGGCCGGCCGTGCGGGCCGGCTTGTGCCGGTGTCACACGCAATTGAGGTCAGACGGCGCGGTGGAGACAGAACGGCGTGTGCAGGCGCGCGGTGTTGCCTGCGCGGGGTGTGGTGCCTCGCACGGCGCGTGGGCGGAGGCGCGGAGCGGTCGTGGTGGCGTCAAGCTCCGACGAGGCCCTCCTTGGCTCTGGCGGGATCGTTAAGCTGCCTTAACGTAGTGTGTCGATGTGCGGGCGCCTTACGCGCGGTCGGTGAGGTTGTCGGCGATGACCGACCAGCCATCGCAGGTGAGGCGCACCGGCTCGCCCGCGCAGCGCACGATGCGGTTGCACGAGACCACGTGTCCGCCCCCGCCGAGGGCGACGATGGCCGCCTCGTCGGTCACGTCCTCAAGCACGTTCGAGGCCACGACGCAGTTGCGGGCGTCACCGAGGTTGATGCCGCCCTGGCGCTTGTCCTCGACGATGTCGGCGTAGACGCTCTTGCGCACGATGTTCGACGAGATGACGTGGCCGCCCGAGCCCGAGGCGTCCTCGATGAGCACCGCCGCCTCGGTGCTGTTGATCATGGTGTTGCCGGTGATGCTGATGCCGTTGCACTCGCCGGCGAGGTGCACGCCCACGCCGCCGTGCAGGTAGTTCGAGGTGATGGCCAGGTCGCGCGAGCCCAGCACGCGGATGTTGACGGCGAAGCCCTCGATGGTGTTGTTGGCGACCACGTGCTGGGCGGTGCCGTCGAGGATGATCCCCTCGGCGTCCCCGTAGGCGAGGTGGTTGTTGACGATGCGCACCTCGCGGCAGTTGCGGTCGATGTAGATGTGCTCGTCCTGCTGCTGACCCTCGTTGAGGCGGCGCGTCTGGTTACCGTGCATGGTCAGGTGGTGCAGGTTCTCGGCGAACAACGCGCGCTTGCAGTCGCGCATCCAGCAGTCGCGGACCGTGGCGTTGGTGCCCCTGGTCATGAAGTAGATCGCGGTGCCGCCGTGGCCGCTGAAGAAGCAGCCGTCGATCAGCGTGTCGTTGGGATGGTCGACGACCAGCGCGTGCCCGGATGCGTGGTTGCCCACGAAGGTCAGGTCCCGGATGGTGATCTTCAGGTCGGGCCACCACTCACCGATGGCGCCGGCGATCGACATCAGCGGAGCGCCGGAGCAGTCGGTGTTGACCAGCACGCTGGCGCGCCCGTCGCCCACGAGGAACAGGTGCTGGCCCTCGCGCAGGGCGATCTCCAGCGTCCGGTCGATCTCCCAGGTGCCGGCGGGGATGTGCACCGTGCCGCCGTGCTCGGGCAGCGCGTCGAGCGCCGCATGTATGCCGCCCGCCTCGCCCGCGTCGATCCATGCGCCGCGCTCCATGGCTCAGCTCTCCCGTCCGTCCGCCTCGATGCACCTGCCCGCCAGCGCCAGGCAGATGTCCACGACGTTGTCGGTCACCATCACGAGGCCGTGCGTGTCATCGCGGTTGCCCGACATCTCGATGAGGATGGGCGCGCGGCAGCCCCGATCGGCCGCGTAGCAGATGACGTAGGGCGCGTCCACCGGGTCGGAGATGCGCTCCATGTTGACCTGCTGGTAGTCGCCGTTGTAGGGCGCCTGGCACACGAAGCGGTCGCGCAGACGCTCCTGCACGTCGCCGTGGATCGCCGCCACCAGCTCCTCGTCGCAGCCCTGGGCCGGCATGAGGATGTAGTGGGCGGTGTGGAAGTCGATCAGACCGATGGGACGCAGCTCGTCCACGAGGCCCTGGATGATCCGGGTCTCGCGCGCCGAGGCCGGCCGCGTGCCCTTGTAGTTGTAGTCCCAGGGCATCGCGACATCCTGCGGCATCGGGTACTCCGGCCAGCCGTGGTCGAAGTTGCGGTTCAGGTCCACGCCGTCGGCGTTCTGGCGGGTGAAGTGGTCAAAGCCCCACGGGTTCTGCACCGGCATGATGACCCAGTGCAGCGCCGCGGCGTCGAGTCCGAGGTCGACGCCTTCGCCGAGCAGCTCCGCCAGACGCAGCAGCCCGTAACTGTTCTCCCACTCCCAGCCGTGGACAGCCGCGCCCAGGTAGACCGTCGGGCGGTCAGGATCGCCCCAGCGCAGGGTGTACATCTCCCGGCCATCGCTGCACGGCCCCTCGGCCACCATGGACAGCGAGGGCCAGCGCTCGGCGGTGGCGCGCATCGCGGCGACGAACCGGTCATAGCTGAGGCGATCCGGGAAGTGCCGCCCCCAGCGGACGCTTCCGCCGATGAAGTTGCCCACGAAGAGCCACTTATTGGTCGCCCCGTGCGAGTTGTACCACGGCCGCCCCGGCGACATCAGATCGATGGCGAGGATGCGCCCGTTGCCGACGCGCTCCTCGACCATGACCGCGCCGTGGTTCACGCTCGATCGCGCCAGCACGGTCGTTGCGTCGTCCTCGACCGGGTTCAGCATCTGTCGCTGGACCATCTGGTTGTCGTAGAGCGGATCGGGGGCGCTGGAGACCGTGCCGTACCACCACAGTCGGTCGCCGACGGCGAAGCCGCGGGTGATGTCACACTCAGCGTCGATGCGCAGCTCGGGCTCCAGGCGGTCGAGCACGTGCGTCTTGGAGAACTGCCAGGCGCGATCGGCGGCGTACTCCAGCAGACATGAGACCACCTGGCCGCCGCCGGCCGCGTACCCGCGCACAGCGGCGTAGTCGAGCTTCGCCAGGTTCGCACCGTTCTGCACGGCCGTGACCACGTGGGTGTATTGGGCCAGGACGTCGGCGCCGTGGGCCTCGGCGGTGAAGTCGAGCAGCGTCACGCGTTCGGGGTAGAGCAGGTCCAGGTCTGCCTTGAGTGCCCCGCCGCCATCAGAGAGCAGCAGGACGCGAAGCTGCGAGCGATCCATAGTGCGCGCCTCCGGTCGTGTAGTGGGGTGGCCTGCCGCAATTCACCAGCGGCGTCGGCGACACCTCCGCACACGGATCGCCGTTCTCCGCGGGGAGTGAAAGGAATCTGCGTTTCCTCTGGACATGTGGAGCATATTCATATATCATACATATTACACGGAGGGCATCATAAGCAACCGCCGGCTGGACGGGTGCCATCTCACGGTCTCACCGGGAGGGGAGACAGGTGCGGCAACTCAATCAGTCGGCGTTTTGCGTTCTGCTCATGGCTGCGCTGGCTTGCGCGGGAGCACAGTCTCAGGAGCTGCAGTGGGTCAAGTGGGACGAGAGCAGTGGCGGCAACGGGCACGAGTACGCGGTGCTCGCCACCCCTGCGTCGTGGACGTCGCAGAAGGCGCTCGCTGAGGCCGAGGGCGGCTACCTCGCCACCGTGCTCAGCGCCGAGGAACAGGCTTTCGTGCTGTCGGCGATTGCTGCGGCCGGCGTGACCTCGGACTACTACTGGTTCGGGCTGTTCCAGCCCGCTGATGCCGCTGAGCCATCCGGGGGCTGGCAGTGGCTCAGCGGCGAGACGCTGGATGACGGCGCCTTTACCAACTGGGCGTGGGGCGAGCCCAACGATCAGGGCGATGAGGACGTGGGCGCCATCAGGCGCGACGGCGGCTGGGTTGACGGGAAGGCTTCCGTGGCGAACCCGGCGGTCATCGAGCGCGACCCACAGCAGGACCCGCCGCCTCCGCCGCCTCCGCCGCCTCCGCCGCCCCCTCCGCCCCCTCCGCCCCCGCCGCCACCTCCGCCTCCGACCGACACCACCGGTCCCGTGCTGGTGCTCAACACGCCCGACCCGCCGGTGCTGCCCGGGCGAAAGCCGTTCCGGCCCCGGCGCGTCGTGATCAGCGGACAGGTGACCGATGAGAGTGGGGTGGCGCGGGCCGTCATCACCCTGCACGATGAGTACCGGCGCCGGCCGTTTACCTTCGATATCACCAGGCGATTGAGCGACGACGGCAGCTTCCGGCTTGTGTTCCGGTTGTCGCCGGTGGTCCGCCGCCGCGATGATGACGGCCGCGTGTATGCATTCGCGCTCAGCGCCGTGGACGCCGAAGGCAACGAGTCAGGGCCGGAGAGTGTGGTCGTCGTGGCGGAGCGACGGAGCAGGGGGCGTGGACACCGAAATCGCTGACCGTGCGTCTGACCGTGTCATCCACATCACGTCGGGGCCCCCGGATGACGGGGGCCCCGACGACTGTCTGCGCGGGGTGACGCAGGTGTCTCGGAGCGGGGAGCGAACTGCTGCACGCGCAGATACCCCACCCCGCGCGGAGAGATCCAGTCATGTCTCTGGGCTATGGCGTCATCGGACTTGGCCGCATCAGCGGCAGGCACATCGACTCGATCGAGCGTCTCGAAGGCGGCCGCCTGGCGGCCGTTGCCGACGCGAATGAGGAGAAGGCGCAGCGGGTAGCCACGGCGCGGGAGGGCGAGATCGCCGCCTACACCGACTACCGCGGACTGCTGGCCGACCCGGGCGTGGAGGTTGCGGTGGTGCTCGTGCCCACGCATCTGCACCGCGAGGTCTCGGTGGCGGCGATGGACGCGGGCAGGCACGTGATCTGCGAGAAGGCTATGGCGCCGAGCGTCGCCGACTGCATGGCGATGATCGAGGCGCGCGACCGCAACGGCGTCAAGCTCATGATCGCGCACTCGACGCGCTTCCAGCCGCAGGCGCTGACCGCGCGCCGGCTCGTGGAGGAGGGCGCGATCGGCCGGGTCATCGCCTGCGACGCGCACTTCACCGCCGGCGCGACCCAGCCGGGCGAGGTGCCGGAGGACTTCTGGCGCTTCAAGGCCGGAGCGGCGGGCCACGGCTATGTGGTCAACTTCGGCTGCCACTACATCGACACCGCGCGTGCGATCACCGGCGCCGACCCGGTGGCGGTGAGCGGCCATGTGGGCAACCGCTTCAGCCAGGGCGTCATCCCCGAGGATCACTATGTGATCGCCGCCCTGTGCGAGCCAGACGTCACCATCACCATCGCGCAGTACGGTACGCTGGCGACCTACCGAACGCCCAGCAGCGGTTACGTCATCTTCGGCACCACCGGGATGATCGAGGCGACCGGGCACGCGGGGGGCGTGCTGCTGTCCGCGGCCGGCGACGAGACACGCGAGGTCGCACCCGACCCGGCGCTGCGCGCCGAGACCGCCTGGGATCGCGAGCACCGGGGCTTCCACCGCAGCATCATCGACGACGTCCCCGAGCCTGTGACGGGCGAGGACGCGATGAAGAATATTGAGTGGGCGACAGCCGCCTACCTGTCCTCCGAGCGCGGCTGTCGCGTGGACCTGCCGCTGTGCGAGGAGGACTGCGCGTACTGCGGGCCGTGCCTCGAGGAGACGCTGCCGCCGGCGCGCGACGCGTGAGCGCGGAGGAGCCGGACCACTTCCCCGACCCGCGCCCGGCCGGGGACGGACGCGCTACAGCTCGATGACCTGACCGGTCTCCGATGCTTCGTAGATCGACAGGATGACCTCGACCGCGCGGCGCGCCTCGCGGCCGTCGAGCACCGGATCGCGACCCTCCTCGATGGCGGTCAGCACGTCGCCGATCTGCTTGACGTGCGAGACCACGGCGTGCTCGGGCATGCCGGCCTTGGGGTCGGCGGCGCCGCCCTTCTTCCCGGCCATCGGGTCCTCGATGCGCTCGTCGCCCTCGACGTCCCACAGCGCGATGTCGTCGCCGACGGTCACGACGTTGCCGCGGGTGCCGTGCAGCTCCAGGCGCGCAGGCATGCCGGTGTAGGTGCAGGTGCTGCCCTGGATGATCCCGTGGGTGCCGTCCGCGAACTTGAGCACAGCGGTGCCCATGTCCTCGGTCTCGATGTCATGGTCCAGCGCGTCGGCGAAGCCGAAGATGCGGTCCACGTTGCCCATGAACCAGATGAGCAGGTCGATGTAGTGGATCGACTGGTTGATGAGCGCGCCGCCGCCATCGAGCGCCTTCGTCCCGTGCCAGCCGTCGGAGTAGTACTCATCGGAGCGGTACCAGGGCACGAAGGCGTTCCCGTAGAGCATGCGCCCCATGCGCCCGCTGTCGATGTAGTCGCGGATCTTCTCGTATACGGGATAGCCGCGGTTCTGGTGCGTGGCGGCGATCTTCACGCCGTTGCGCTCGCCGGCCTCGATGAGGGAGTCGATGGCCTCGAGCGTGATGTCGATGGGCTTGGTGCAGATCACATGCTTGCCCGCATCGGCGCACTGGATGCCCAGCTTCGCGTGCAGCCCGCTCGGGGTGAGGATGTTCACCACGTGGATGTCGTCGCGCGCGAGCATCTCGGCCAGGTCGGTGTACGCCTGCGCGCCGTACTCGCCCGCCAGCGCCGTGGCCGCCTCCTCGTTGAGGTCGCAGACGCCGCGCAGTTCGGCGTTCTCAAGCCGCCGGATCGCCTCGGCGTGGGTGGGTGCGATCACCCCGCACCCGACGATTCCGAAGCCATAGGTCTTCCTGCTCATTCCCTCGTCCTCCTCAGGCGCGTCGAGATGGAGATGATGTCGGCCGACCCTCCCCGGGCCGGCCGTTGCTACTATCGGCGCGTGGAATGCCATGATACCGATTCGGCGCGGGCGGGTCAAATCCGGGCCGGACCTGAGTGGGCCATCACGGAAGCGGGGACGCCTGCGAGTCGCCACCGGCCGGCGTGGATGTGCCATCGGCATCAGCTCGCGTGCCGTCATTTCGTGCCGGACGCTCCATGGGGTCCCCCGTGGGCCGGCATGTCGAGTGGCAGGAGTAGTGCAGACGGAGGGGACGCGGCAGTGCCGGGGCGGCCCGGAGTCCTTCCGTGGCACCGGCGCCTAACCGCCGACAGGCGAGGCGCCCGTCGCACGGATCAGCAGCGCCGACGGCGGATGGCAACGGCCACTCAGACGACCGGCCTCTCCAACGGTAAGGGCCGATGGCCGGGCGGCGCAGGTGCCCCCTCGGCCTCAAGGGGCAGGCACCCCCGCCTGCACACGCCGTGAGCACGCCGCGAAGGCACGCGGATCCGTGCAAGTCGGTACCAGACGCGCAGAAGCGTGCACGGAGGGCCGGGCGGTCTGGAGGCGAACCTTGTGGTGGGGCAGTGTCACGCATCCTCACCGGAGGGCGACGATGAAGCGATCCGAGCTGAACGCGATCCTGCGCGAGTGCAAGGCCTTCCTCGAACGCATGAACTTCCACCTGCCCGTGTGGGCGCACTGGTCGCCGGAGGACTGGGCGCGAGCGGGGCACGAGTACGACGAGGTGCGCAACGCCCGCCTCGGCTGGGACATCACCGATTTCGGCATGGGCGACTACGAGCGCATCGGCCTGCTGCTGTTCACCATCCGCAACGGCAACCCCAAAGACGCCTATGTGCAGCACGAGACGCAGATCAAGCCCTACTGCGAGAAGATCCTCATCTGCGGCGACGAGCAGGTGACCCCGACGCACTTGCACTTCAGCAAGATGGAGGACATCATCTGCCGCGGCGGCGGGCGGCTGATGGTGCGCGTGTGGAACGGCGCCGAGGATGGTGCGAAGCTAGACACGCCGGTTGAGGTGAACATCGACGGGCACGCCTTCACCGTCGATGCGGGCGCGACTGTTGAACTGGCGCCGGGGCAGTCGATCACGCTGCCGCAGTACCAGTACCACGAGTTCTGGGGCAAGCCCGAGGCAGGGGAGAGCCTGGTCCTGGTCGGGGAGGTCTCGACGGTCAACGATGATGCGGCCGACAACCGCTTCTACGACGAGTCGGTCGGCCGCTTCCCGGCCATCGAAGAGGACGAGCCGCCGCTGCACCTGCTGTGCACCGAGTATCCGCCGGCGCCGGAGGAGTGATTGCCGTGGCGCGCACCATCGTTGCCGTCATGCTCGCCGGGCTGGCGCTGCCCGCCTTCGCGCAGGGCCTGCCCGAGCGGCCCTACCCGCAGGGCAACGCCTTCCCTCTCGGCCTGTACTCGCTCGACCCGCGCGAGGAGATGCCCGAGGTCACGCCCTTCGGCTGGAACTTCGGCCACACCTACCACTTCGACGCGACCTACCTCGACGCCGCGCTCGGGAACGGCCTCTATTCGCTGGCGCGGCTGCCGCGGGTCGAAGCAGACGTGACCTGGGACACGATCCGCGCGCGCATCGCGGAGTTCGCCGCGTACGAGAATGTGGTCTGGTGGGACTTCCCCGAGGAGCTGCGCTACTGGTACGAGGACGAGCACGAGATGCTGGTGCGCATGTCGGAGCTGACGCGCGAAATCGACCCGATGCAGCGGCCGAACTACATGTACATGCCCACGCACATCACCGCCGAGCGGGTCGCCCGAGACGCTCTCTACCTGGACATCATCGGCTGTGGTGGCTACACCGAGTACCATCACATGCCGCGGCCGTGGACGCGCTACGCCATCGAACGCGAGATCGAGGGCATCCGGCAGGCCGGCTTCGAGGTCGGGCAGGACTACCTCGCCGGGCAGAAGACGCCCATCGCGGTGCTGCAGCTCTTCTATCAGCCCGAGAAGATGAGCATCATCTCGCCGCTCGACGCGCGCCACGACTTCTGGGCGTCGATCGCCGCGGGTGCACGCGGGGTGATGATCTTCTCCTACTGGCACAAGCGCGACGGCGGCGTGCTGCAGGCGACCTGGGAGGCCTACCGCGCCGCGGCCGCGCAGCTCTCCGGCGAGGAGCAGCTCGGGCAGGTCTTCCTGTTCGGCGAGCCGGCCGAGGGCGTGGGGTTCGCGATCCTCAACGGCCCACCGATGAGCGCGCCCTTCCAGCCCTACGGCTACGACCACGAGATCCGCTACCCCTCGCTGAACGTGCGTGCGCTGACGTGGGAGGGGAGCCTGTACGTGCTGGCCGTCAACTCCGTAGAGCGCGCCGTGACCGCGCGCCTGTTCGGGCTGCCCGAGGGTGCCACCGAGGCCGTCGCGCTGTTCGAGATGGTCACGCCCGAGGAGGGCGCGGCGCCGGTCCAGCGCACGCTCCCCATCACCGCCGGGGCGCTCGAGGACAGCTTCGACGGCCTGGGCATACACGTGTACCGCATCGCACTGCCGGGATAGACGCGGGCACACAGAGGGGCGACAAAGCCCCTTGCGCGTCGCGTCGATTTGGCGTATGCTTAGGCCGCATCAGCGCCGCCTGATCGCGCGGCGAGGCGACCCGCCGCCCGCGCAGCGACGGCGCGGTTCTGTTATGTCCGCACCCACGCACTTCAGGCTTTCCGGCCACACCACAGGCAAAGGAGCTTTCTGATGAGACTGGCGGAGCGCATGAGCAGGCTCGGCACCGAGACCGCGTTCGAGGTGCTCGCGAGGGCCGGCCAGCTCGAGGCCCAGGGCCGCGACATCATCCACCTCGAGATCGGCCAGCCCGACTTCCAGACCCCCGACTACATCATCGAGGCCGCCTACCAGGCGATGAAGGATGGCTTCACGGGCTACGGGCCGTCCGCCGGCCTGCCGCAGGCGCGCGAGCGCTACGCCCGGTACCTCAATGACACGCGCGGCACCGACTACGACGCCTCCGAGATCGTGATCACCCCCGGCGCCAAGCCGATCCTGTTCTTCGCGATCCTCGCCCTGGTCGATGAGGGCGACGAGGTCATCTGCCCCAACCCCGGCTTTCCCATCTACGAGTCGGTGACCGAGTTCGTCGGCGCGACCGCCGTGGCCGCGCCGCTGCGCGAGGAGCGCGAGTTCCGCCTCGACCCGGCCGAGCTGGCGTCGCTGGTGACCGACAGGACCAGGCTGATCATCCTGAACTCGCCGCACAACCCGACCGGTTCGATGCTCGCCCTGGAGGACCTGGAGGCCATCGCCCGGATCGCCATGGAGAACGAGATCATGGTGCTCTCGGACGAGCCCTACTCGAAGATGGTCTACGACGGCGAATTCCACTCCATCGCCGAAGTTGACGGGATGAAGGACCTGACCATCCTGCTCGAGGGCTTCTCGAAGACGTATGCCATGACCGGCTGGCGCCTGGGCTACGCGGCCATGCGTGCCGACCTGGCGGAGCAGATCGCCAAGCTGCAGACCAACTCGAACTCGTGCACTGCGAGCTTCACGCAGATGGCGGGCATCGCCGCTTACGACGGCCCGCAGGATGAGTCCGAGGCCATGATGGCGGCCTTCAAGGAGCGTCGCGACGTGATGGTGGCGGGCCTGAACGAGCTGCCGGGCGTGTCGTGCCTGAGCCCGGCGGGCGCGTTCTACGTCTTCCCGAACGTGACCGGCACGGGTATCGACAGCCGCGAGCTGGCCAGCCGCTGCCTCGAGGAGGCGGGCGTCGCGGTGCTGTCGGGGACGGCCTTCGGGGCCTACGGCGACGGCTACCTGCGCCTGTCGTCGGCGAACTCCATCGAGAACATCGAGGCCGCGATCGAGCGCATCGGCGCACTGCTCGAGGGCTGAGGGCATGACCGGACGCGCCGACCGCGGCTGCTCGGGGGGCACACAGCGTTGATCACCGTTCTGTGCGCCAACGCGGGCGTGGACAAGACCTACGAGGTCGCGAACTTCGCCGTGGGTGGGTACTACCACCCGTCGGCCGCGAGCACGACCGCGGGCGGCAAGGGCATCAACGTGGCGCGGGTGCTGCGTGCCCTCGGCCAGCCGCATCTGCTCACCGGCTTCGCCGGCGGCAACAACGGGCGCTTCATCGCCCGCGACCTGATCGACGACGGCATCCGCGCCGACTTCGTCAGCATCGCCGAGGAGTCGCGCGTTACCATCAACATCATCGACCGCACTCAGCGCACGCAGACGCGGGTGGACGAGGTCGGGCCGCTGGTGACGCCGACGGAACTGCAGCGACTGCGCGACGCCTGGCGCAAGCACCTGCAGCGCAGCACGCTGGCGGTGATCGCCGGCAGCGCGCCGCGCGGCGTGACCCTCGAGATCTACGCCGGACTGGTCGAGGTGGCCGCCTCGGCGAATGTGCCGGTGATCGTGGACGCGCACGACGAGCTACTGGCGCGCGCGGTGGCGGCGCGGCCGACGGTGATCTCGCCCAACCTCGCCGAGCTGCAGCGCCTGGTGGGGCGACAGCTCTCGGTGCCCGACGGCGTGCTGAGGGCCGGAACGGACCTGCTCGACGAGGGCATCAGCGTGGTGCTGGTGACCCTGGGGGCGCGCGGCGCGATCTGCCTCACGCGCAGCAAGGGCGTGTGGTGGGGCAAGCCGCCGAGTATCGAGCGCGTCAGCAGCGTGGGCAGCGGCGACGCCTTCGTCGCTGGCTTCGCGGCGGCGTCGCTGCTGCGCCGTTCGATCGCCGAGCGGCTGCGCCTGGCCGTGGCGTGTGGCGCCGCGAACGCCGAGACCTTCGGCGCGGGCAATGTCGCCGCGGCGCGCGTCCAGGAGCTGGCGGCGCAGGTGACGCTGGAGCGCATCGGCGGCGACGGTGACGAGCCCGGCGGCGATGAGCAGTAGCCCGCCGGGGGCCATGGTGGAGTGGCGGCAGCAGGAGGTGCAGAGCGATGTTCGGGCTGGGCACACCAGAGCTGGTCCTGATTCTGATCGCGATCCTCGTGCTCTTCGGCGGACGTAAGATCCCGGAGATCATGCGCGGTGTCGGTGAGGGGCTGCGCGAGTTCCGCAAGGCCTCGACCGAGGCGCAGACCGAGATCAAGCGCATGGCCGAGGAGCCGGTGGAGGAGCCGCGAACCATGAAGGTGGTCGACGCGGAGGTCGAGGAGGCCGGCGACGAAACCGCTGAAGAGGGCTAACCTTGAGCGACCTGTTCCCGACACGAGCCAATGAGGTGCGGCTTGCCTGCTGCTGTCCGCGGGCGCGCCGCTGCCTGTAAGCAGGCCCGGGCCAGTCCGGCCGGCACCATCAGTGACACGGCAGCACGGCGCAGCGGAGCGATCCGCTGCGTCTGTCTTTCCCGCTATCCGCGCCGGGAGGCGATTCGCATGTTGCGCATCTACAACACCATGACCCGCCACAAGGACGAGTTCCAGCCGCTGCAGGAGGGCCTGGTCACCCTCTACGCCTGCGGCCCGACGGTCTACGACTTCCCGCACATCGGCAACCTGCGCACCTTCCTGTGGTCGGACCTGCTCGCGCGCATGCTGCGCCGCCGCGGCTTCGAGGTCCACAATGTCATGAACGTGACCGACGTCGACGACAAGACCATCGATGGCGCCGAGCGCGAGGGCGTGAGCCTGGGCGAGTACACGCAGCGGTACGCCGACTACTTCTTCGAGGACCTGGACAGGCTGCGCATCGAGCCGGCGTGGAAGTACCCGCGCGCCACCGAGCACATCCCGCAGATGCTCGAGGTGGTGCAGACGCTGGTCGAGAAGGGCCACGCCTACGAGCAGGATGGGAGCGTCTACTTCGACATCTCCAGCTACCCGCGCTACGGGCGGCTGTCGGGTGTGGTCCCCGAGGAGCAGACCAGCCGTGAGTTCGGACGGCTCGACTCGGACGAGTACGCGCGCGAGGACGTGCGCGACTTCGTGCTGTGGAAGGCCGCCAAGTCGGGCGAGCCGAGCTGGGACTCGCCATGGGGGCCGGGGCGCCCGGGCTGGCACATCGAGTGCAGCGCCATGTCGATCGAGTACCTGGGCAAGACCATCGACATGCACATGGGCGGCGTGGACCTGATCTTCCCGCACCATGAGAACGAGATCGCGCAGTCGGAGGCGGCGACCGGGCAGGAGTTCGTGCGCTACTGGATCCACGCCGAGCACCTGATCGTCGAGGGCGAGAAGATGTCCAAGTCCAAGGGCAACTTCTACACGCTGCGCGATCTGCTCGACCGCGGCTACGACCCGGTCGCGGTGCGCCACCTGCTCATGACCGCGCACTACCGCAAGCAGCTCAACTTCACCCTTGAGGGCCTGGAGCAGAGCCAGCAGGCGCTGGCGCGGCTGTGGGACTTCGCCGACCGGCTCGCGGAGGTGCCCGCGGATGCGCAGGGCGCGGACCTGTCCGCGCAGGTGGCGGTGGCGCGCGCCAAGTTCGACGCCGAGCTTGACGATGACCTGAACGTGCCAGGCGCGATGGCGGCGGTGTTCGAGCTGGTGCGCGACGTCAACCCGCTGCTGGCGCAGGCGCAGGTGGGCGCGGAGGGGGCGGAGCAGGTGCTCGATTTCCTGGCCGACGCGGACGCCGTGCTGGGGATCATCGAGCATGAGAGGGGCTCGGTGGACGAAGAGGTCGAGGCGCTCATGGCCGAGCGCGAGCAGGCGCGCGCGGACAAGGACTGGGCGCGCGCCGACGAGATCCGCGACCGGCTCCTCGCCCGGGGCATCGTGATCGAGGACACCCCGACCGGCCCGCGCTGGCGCAGGACCGAGTAGGGGCGCATGGCGCGCGCACAGGTTGCTGCCGCGATGAAGAGGCGGGACCCCGTTCCCGCCTGTGCCGTAGCCGTTGCGGTTCGGAGGGGCCGGTCGCCTGACCGGCCCCGTTGTCCGGCCTTCACGCGGCCGGCGTCAATCAAACGGCACGCCCATCGCGGCCATCGCCTCGGGCATGTCCGCGATCAGCTCGTCGAGGAGGGCGGTCGTCGGCTTGATGAGCCGTTCACCCTCGGCGGGATCGACCGCGCACACCCACGCGCGCAGGGCGTCCGCCGAGCACCCCAGCGCGTCCACATACCTGCGGGCCGCGCGCGCGGCCGCGTCGCGGTCGGCGCGGGCGACCTCCCCCTCGGGCGCCAGCAGCTTGAGCGCGCGCAGCGCTGCGAGTGCCTCGACGTAGGCGTGGATCACGCGCGTTTCGTGGATAAACTCGGGCTCCCCGATCTCCCGCGCCAGCTCCAGCGCGCGACCGGCGGCATCGACGTCCGCCGCAAGCTGCTCGGGTGAGCGGATCTCGCCCCACGGGGCGGGGTAGACGCCCCACTTGATCGCTCCCAGATCAGGCAGCTCGCCGCGCGGCAGCAGCTTCGAGACCGGGCCGGGGTGTCCGCGCCGCATCCCCGACGGCCAGTCCGAGCCATACACATCCCACGCCACCGGCCCGAGCGTCTCGGTCCACCGCGCGAACAGGTCCGGCCGCGGGATGCCCTGTCGCACCGCGTACGACCGCGCGAACTCGGCAGGCGTGCGACCGTGCGCGTTCCAGGTCCACTCCGCCGCCGCCTCGACGTTGAAGCGCGCGTACTTCACCCGCGGCGTCGCGTAACCGATGAGGCCGGAGAGCCCGGCGTCGACGAACTCAGTCATACGCGCGTGGATGAACTGCGGTCCGGTGAAGGGCTGCGTCAGCCCGACGGACGCGACCAGGCTGGGTACCACGCCGATCCAGCGCCCGGAGGTCGCGGCCGCGATCGTCGGCGGGACCATCTGCCGCCGCATCGTGGTGTAGGTCAGCAGGCTGTGATAGTAGGCCAGGCCGACCTCGGGCGGCAGCTCCGCGATCACTTCGGCGTTGCTCCGGTCAGTCTCCTCGGAGGTCATCACGCGAATGCGCAGGCCGGGCAGGCTCTCCCGCGCGCGTTCCCACCCCGCGACGATCGCCCGCGCCTCAAGCACCGAGCGGTCCTCACGCGAGCAGGCATCGCAGGTGCAGCCGCCCTCGCCGTGCAGGTTCTCGGCCATCCACACATCGACGGTCTCAACGCCCGGCAGCGACCCGAGCGCAACCATCCAGTCGGCCAGCACCTGGACGATTTCGGGCCGCGAGTAACAGATCGCACCCTCCTGGCCGCCCACGGCGCGGAGTTGCGGGTAGGCCTCGAAGATGCCCTTGCCGGAGAGCTGCTCGAGGTGCAGGATGACCGGGGCCGGGCGCATGGCCAGGCGCGGCGCCAGCTCGACCATCGGTTCGCGGCCGGGCTTGAGCGCCGCCTCGCCGCGCCCGCCGGGCGTGACATGCAGCCACGAGATCTGCTCGATGAGGTTGAGCTTGCGGCGGGCCATCCACTCGACTTCGAGGAAGTTGTCCGACCCCCACAGGCCTCGGTCGGGCATGTCCGGCCAGTCGGTGATGCTGACCACCGGCAGGCGGATGATGTCCGCGTCGGCGCGCCCGCTGATGAGCTGCGAGACGGTCAGCGCGCCGTAGTAGAGGCCGGGCGGCTCGAGTGCTACCACCTGCAGCTCGCGGCCGCCGGCGCGCGGCGTGATGAGGCACGCCTGTTCGCTCGACGGCAACTCCCGCAACGGCGCCGCCCGCGCACCGCCGAGAAGCAGGCGGATGGTGGCGCGGGGCGACCCACGCAGCTCTCCGACCGCGCGCCGCAGCTCATCAACGGCCGACTCCGTGACCGGCGTCGCATCGCGCGGGCCGATCACGCGCACCGAACCGGCGGGCACGGTCAGCGCGCCGACCAGTCGCACTTCATGCGGCAGCGGCACCGCGTGATCGAGCCAGGCGCGCGCCTCATCCTGGGAGAGCGGCTCAACCTGGGCGCAGGCGTGTGCGGTCAGCAGGCAGGTCAGTGCCCGGATGCAGATCGCTCGCGTCATCGCGCGTTCACCCCTCGGCAGGGACTCCGGCCCCAGGTCAGGTCTCATCGCTGAGCGTCGAGAGATCGCTCAGACGCTGGAGGCCGCGGATGTGCGCGTACCCGGCCCACCAGTCGGGCCGCTGGAAGTGCGGGTGGATGGCGTGGCGCAGCGGGCCGATCCCCCAGCACTTGCGCTGCATCCACTCCAGCTCATCGACGAAATCATCGGCGGCGGCCAGGCGGGCCGCGTCCCACTCCTTCGTCGCGTCAATGACCGACTGCAGCTCGAACAGGCGAAGCTTGCACTCCCACTGCGCCAGCCGCCAGTGCAGCTCGGGGGTCATGCGCGGAGGATTGTGCAGGCACAGGTTATCGAGGCGCACGAACAGCGCGTCCAGCTCCCGGCGCGCCTCCGGCAGGTCCACCTGCCACGGCTCGCCCCACTGCGCCAGCCACTCGGCCCAGGCCGCGGCGTCGTCGCCGGCGCCGAAGTGGCGGCGCGCGTACTCCTCGAGCACCTCGTCCGCGGTGGCATGGCCGCCGCTGGTCAGCGCGCCCCAGATGGCCCGGTTGGCCTCGCTGAAGGCGCCCTCGTCGTAGGTGACGTAGCCCGTGCAGCCGAAATCGGCGAGGTCGCGGCAGGTGGCTTCGAGGCGCTGGGGCGCCACCACCGGGCCCCAGATGCCGTAGACGTCACGCGGCGCGGTGGGCAGGTTGCTGTAGCCGATGTGCACGAAGGCGTGCGGCTCGCAGCCCTCGGGCAGACGCGGCTGGCCCGCGGGGCGCGTGTCGCCATACTGGATGTGCAGGGCGCACGACCTGAAGAAGCCGGGGGCGTGCTCGTCGGCCCAGTCGGCGAGCAGTTCGTGCTCCTCCTGGGTCACCCACCAGCCGATCAGCCGTGGCGTGACCTCGGGGAAGTACTCGCGCGCGATCTCCCAGCCCTCGAGGAACAGCTTGGCCATAGTGACGATCCACGGCGTGCACTGCGGACACGAGCAGCCGCCGTAGTCGTAGGCGAAGGCATGGAGGTTGCCGAGCTGCACACCGCGGGCCGCCAGCAGCTCGAACAGGTCGCGGGCGTTGCGCAGGATGATCTCGCGCGCCTCCGGGATGCTGGGGCAGAGCAGTTGGCCGAACATGCGGTGGTCGCCGGAGGTGTCGGCGAGCAGGTCGGGGCGGAGCTGGTCGAGGTAGACGTGGTTGCTGGTGAGCATCAGGTTGGTGTCGAGGCCCACGTCCTGCGCGATGCGGAAGTTGCGCAGCTTGCGCTCCCACAGTTCCTGGGGCAGCAGGTGTTCGCGGCGGGGGTTATCGAGCGGGTTCTTGAGGTCGGCGGTGTCGAACCAGTCGCCGTAGACCGTGTAGCCCCAGCGTCGCGCCTCCTCAAGCGCCTCGCGCACCTCCGCGGCGCTCATGACCTCCCATGAGTTGCCGAAGTGCGCGGGGCAGTACAGCTCACGGTACGCGAACGGGGACATGGGGACGCCCTCCTCGTCAGGTCTGTCGGCGAGGGCAGGTTTTCCGCGCGCCGGGCCGATTCCTCCGCGCGCGCCTCAGTCCCCGATGCGGTAGATCGCGACGTCGTCGAGGTCGATGCGCTCGCCCAGCTTCATGTACTCGACGATCGGCGCGATCTGCACGTAGCCGACCTCGGCATCGCCCACGCGTTCGGGCACGACGAACGGCCGCATGGCGATCCGCCAGCCGCCGGTGCGCATCTCCACGAACACCACGTTCGACTGCATGCCGAAGCTCAACTCCACGTTATCGCCGGTCTTCAGGATCGTGGACAGCTCCGGGCGGTTGCGCTCGATGAGCTGGTGGAGGCGGTAGGCGGCGATCATCACGTAGCGCCCCGGCCGCGCCCTGACCGCCTGAACCGGCCCGCCGCGCTTGAGCCCCTCGATGACCCAGGCAGTGCTCGCCGCTGCGCGCCTCGTCGGTCTGCGTCCACTCCATCGTCCCGTAGGGCGGGTCGCCCATCGGCTTGACCCACAGCATCCAGTTGTGGGGCACACCGTCGGCCGCGGTCTCGAATGACGGGTTGCGCGCCTTCGCGCTGGACCAGCCGGACGGCGGCGTCCCCGACCGGGAGCGATGGAGCGGCCGGCCGGTGCCCGCGGCCGGCTTGCGCGCTCCGTCCGCTCCTTAGGAGCGACCTGCGCGCGCCGCGCCGGTGGCGTCTCGGCCTCGCGCCTCCCTGCGGTCGGCATGACGGCCGAGCCGCAGCGCACTCCGTGCGCCCGCGGGCGCTGATGGCACTCACAGCCTCCGTAGCGGATCGTCGTCGCCGAGGGCCTGGGATCCGGCGTCCTCGTCGGGGGCCTCGGGCTCGTGGACCAGGCGGGCGCGGGTGATCGCGCCGCGGCCGAAGCGCTCGGCGATGGCGTCGCGGGCGCGGGTGAGGTCGCTGGTACGCTCGACCTCGTGATCGAAGAGCGAGAGCTGGTCGGGCGCGGAGCCATCGACCAGGTTCGAGACGCCCACGCCGATGAGTCGCGCGCGCTGAGCGCCGAACTGCACGCGGCGCAGCATCTCGCGCGCGCTGACGAAGATCGTCTCGTCGAGTTCCGTGGGGACCTTCAGCGTCTGGCTGCGGGTGAACAGGCGGAAGTCGGACAGCTTCACCTTGAGGGTGACCGTGCGCGCGCATTGGCCGCTCGCGCGCAGCCGCCGCGCGACCTCCTCGCACAGCGCCAGCAGTCGGCGCTCGAGCACCGCGAGGTCGCGCGTGTCCTGCGCCAGCGTCTCCTCGCGGCTGATCTGCTTGCGGGAGTCCTCGCCCGGCCGGTACCAGGGCACGGGTGTGTCATCGCGGCCGTGCGCGGCGCGGTGCAGATACAGTCCGTGCTTGCCGAAGTGCTGCTCGAGCAGCGCCGCCGGTACGCGCGCGAGCTGGCCGATGGTGTGCACGCCCATCTGCGCGAGCCGCCCGCGCGTCACCTCGCCCACGCCCGGGATGTCGCGCACCGGCAGTTCGAAGAGGCGCTCGGGCAGCTCCTCGGGGTGCACGGTCACGAGCCCGTCGGGCTTGTCCCAGTCCGACGCCATCTTCGCCACCAGGCGGTTGGGCGCGACGCCGATCGAGACGGTGATGCCCAGCTCCTCGCGGATCTCGCGCTTCAGCCGGGCCAGCAATCCACGGAGGCCGCTGAAGAGCTTGAGCGAGCCGGTCACGTCGAGGTAGGCCTCATCGATGGAGGCCGGGTCCATGCGCGGGGTGAAGCGCGAGAGGATCTCGCGGGCGCGCGCGGCGCACTCCGAGTAGGCGCGGCCATCGACCGGCAGGAAGGCGCCGTGCGGGCAGCGCCGCCGCGCCTCCCACATGGGCATGGCCGAGTGGATGCCGAACTCGCGCGCCTCGTAGGAGGCGGCCGAGACCACTCCGCGCTGGGAGAGCCCGCCCACGATGACGGGCCTGCCGCGCAGCTCGGGGTTGCGCTGCTGCTCGATCGACGCAAAGAACGCGTCAAAGTCCACGTGCAGGATAATGCGCTGCTCGATCATGGGTCAGGGCGCGCGGTCGTGATAGAACGAGTGTTCGATGACAGTATACCGCAGGCGCGCGCGCAAGTAAAGGGGCCGGCGCCATCATCTCCAGCGGCAGCTCATCGCGCCTCCGGCTCTACGGCCAGCGGCAGCCGGCACACCACGACGGGCCCGGACTTGCGCCGGGCCCGTCGTGGTGAGGAACGGCGTGTGCGGGCGAGGGCGCCAGCACTACCTCATTGTCTACCTTCGTTCTGCCGAGGTCAGATTCGTACGACCGGCGCCTCGCCTGTCGCGCCGCGCGTCGTGCGTCCTGCAGGTCCAGCTACTGCTCGGCGGTCGGGGGCGACGGCGCCTGCGCGACCTGCCGGCGCTCCCCTCGGTGGCGTACGGCGTTGCGAATCAGCACGATGATGATCACCAGCGGGATCCAGACCACCGCGCCGGGGATCGCGATGTAGATGAGCGCGACCACGATCGCGCGGACGGCGTTGACCAGCGCGCGGACGGCGCCCTTGAGGTGGTAGCCCAGCCGCCAGCCGCCGACCTCCTCCAGTGGCGCCTCGCCCTCCTCGGTCAGCGTGATGGTCAGCGTTGAGTACCTGACCTGGTCCTTGAGGAAGCGCAGGCGGCCCTGGTAGCCCTCGATCTCCATGCGCACCTCGGAGAGGCGCTGCTCGACCTTGAGGAGGTCCTCGACGGTCTCCGCCTGCTTGAACATCTCGCGAACGCGCTCTTCCTCCGCCTGCTTGTTCGCGATGCGCCGCTCGAGGTCCATGAACTCCTCGGTGACGTCCTGCCCGCCTATGTGGTCGCGCTCCACCTCGCCGAGCGCCTTGACCGCGTCATAGACCTCGCGGAAGTGCTCCGAGGGCACGCGCGCGACGATCTCCGAGACCCAGCTGGTGGTGTAATCGCTGACGGTCAGCGAGCTGATGAAGCCGCCCAGCCGGTCGACCAGCTCCACAACCTGCTTCTGCGCATCGTCGAGGCTCTCGACCTCGACATCGAGTTCGGCGGTCTTGATGACCTTGCGCCCCTCGGCCGCCTCCGCGGCGGCGATCATCGACAGGGCGCGTTCGGTGTCGCCCGTGGCCGAGATCTGCGCCCCGTCCATGACGCGCTCGGCCATCGGCTCGCCGGGCACCTCGGCGGGGTACTGTCCGCCAACGGGCTCGTCGAGCGACATCACCTGGGGTTTCGCCGCCTGCCGTCCACAGCCCGCCAGCACGCCCAGGGCCAGCAGTGCCGCCAGCGCCACGCCGGGCCAGCCCGTTACCATCGCCCTCAGACCGCTCATCGGCCCACCCTTTCCCCGACAGAGATCTCGTCGATCCCCCACGGTCGCTGGTCTGACGTGCGGGCTACTTCGCGGGTTCCGGCGGCGGCCACTGCAGTCGAGTATCCTGGGCCAGGTGCAGCCTGCCGTCGCAGTCAATGCGAAGGCACGTACATGTCCCGGTCGGCCAACGGCAGTTGGACCCTTACGCCGCCCTGCAGATGCGACTGCGCGGTGCCGAGCAGGATCTCCATCCCGTATCGGCCCACGATCTCGTTCGCGAGGGTTCTTTCATCGCTCTCCAGCGCCTGCAGCAGGTCCCGGACCAGGGCCTGGTGCGCGCTGGCCGGCGGGATCGGGTCGATCGCCACCGGGGCGAAGCTGTAACTCCGGCCGCGTCGCCGGTAGACCTGGAGCGTGTCGTTGTTGTTCTCGATGCGGATGAAGCCGTCGGTGCAGGTTACTTCCCAGCGCACGTCCGCAACCGACGGCAGATGAACCAGCAACACGCCATTCTCCAGCTCGGCTGTGTAGGAGCGGCAGCCCGGATCGCCACTCCACGTCTGCGTGGCCGGGTCATACTCGGCGTCCTGGGTGATGCGCCGGGCCTCCACTTCGTCGAAGGTGCGCGCGCTGCCAAGTACGCCGAACACCGAAACGGGTGCCGTGTCGCCGGCCAGGTAGAGCGAGTTGTCCGCCAGGTGACTGAGCGAGTGCAGCAGTGAACTCTCCAGCCAGCTCGCGACCGCCACGAGACTCCCCAGCGTGCCGGACTCGACCAGCTCGCGGGCCTTGCGGAAGTGCGGGTGATGCCGACGCTGGGCCCCGAGCATGAACTTCGCTCCGGTGCGCTTCGCGGCATCGACGATCGCGTCCGCCTCAGCGAGCGAACAGCACATGGCCTTCTCGCAGTAGATGCCGCGCACACCGTGCTCCATGGCGTAGACGGCCATCTCGGCGTGGAGATGCGCCGGCGTCGTGATGGAGACGATATCGGGCCGCTCGCGGGCGATCATCTCCCGGTAGTCGAGGTAATAGCGCGGCACGTCCCAGCGGTCGCAGAACGCTCTGCAGCGGCTCTCATCAAGATCGCAGACTGCGACCATCCTAACTTCGGGGAAGGTCCGGTAGCAAGGCGCGTGACTGTAGGGTAACTGCTGCTTGAGCGACGGCCACGTGTCCTGTTCCCGGATCTCGTCGTCGATGGTCGAAGCCATGCGGCCGGCGCCGATCAGCGCGACGCGGAAGCGCGGCTCTGCCATGAAGGGTCCGCCTCCACCGGACGCGTGCTATCCGCCGGGCGATGGGGCCGGCGGGAGCCGCCACAGTTGCGCGCCGCGCGCGAAGTACAGCGTGCTATCGGCGCCGACGGCGAGCAGCTTGCCGCCACTCTCCGCGATCTGCGTGGCGGTCCATGTCGTCGGATCGAGCATCGCCAGGGCGCCGTCGTTGATGCCGTAGAGGTTGCCGTCCGGGGCGCACACCATGTTCGCCATCGCGCCGATGGGCGAGGCGATGGTTCGCGTGATCTCCAGCGCCTCGGGATCAAGCAGTGCGATCTCGTCGCCGGCGCTGATGACCACCGTGCCGTCGGGCGCCACCGCGATGGAGCTGACCGGCATCCCGATCTCAAGGACCTTCTCCTCGGCCGCCGGGTCCCAGACGAAGAAGCGCCCACCGCCGCCGCAGTAGAGGTAGCGGTCATCGACCGCGATCCTGCCGACCGCGCCGCCGGGGACGAGGTCGAGCCAGCTTCGGTGCTCCCCGGTGGCCGGATCCCAGACGCTGAAGGCGCCGGTCGGGCCGGAGTTGTAGCTGGGGATGCTGCCCACCCAGATGCGATCGTCGGGGCCGAGGGCGATGGCCTGCGTGCGGTACTGGCCGTGACCGACCTCGCCCAGCTCGCGCGGGTTGCCGCCGGGCTCGCGGCCGGGCCGCCAGGGCAGCGACGGGTCGTAGATCGACAGCGTGGCGCGCACGTACGAGCCCATGTAGATGCGCCCATCGTGCCCGCAGTGGATGCTGTCCACCTGCCCGCCCACGCGCACCACCTTGCCGAGGTCGTGGATCTCGCCGCCGGGTGTGTAGCCGAACATGTGCTGGTTGATGTAAGTGGAGCCGAAGATCGCGCCGCTCGGGTGGCCGGTGAGCGTCTGGATGGCCATGCCGTCGGTGGCTTCGGCGAGCACCCGCTTCGCCAGGTACTCGCCGGTCTGCAGGTCATAGAGGAAGTAGGCCTGGTCGTCGATGCCGTGCACGAAGCGCCCGTCCTCCACCTGTTCGCACTGCCCGAGGCCCTCGGCCAGCAGCGTCAGCCCATCGGCCTCGATGTCATAGTGGTACAGGTCGCCGTCGGGGAAGCTGTAGAGATACTGCTCGCCCGCCGGCGCGCCCGCGCACAGCATCCACCAGATGACGTCGCCCTCGGAAGGCACGTGGCGGACGATCGCGCATGTCCTCGCGTCGAAGACCAGCACTCCGACGTCCTGCAGCACCGACGCGCACACGTAGTCGCCGCTCGCCTGCAGCTCATAGCACGAGGAGTCATGCAGGTACTCCTCGGGCAGCACCTGCTCGCGCTCGCCGGTCGCCGGGTCGATCACCCACAGCTCGGGGGGCATCCCGACGCCCGCCCAGACCTTGCCGAAGCCGTCCACACACAATGAGCGCGCGTAGGGCCGGTCCGGGTTGAGCCGACCGAGATCGCGCATCTGCCCGGTGGCGGGGTCGTACTCGATGACGTTGCAGGTCGGGTAGCAGGCGCCGTAGACCCTGCCATCGGGCGCCGGGTCGGTGTCCCAGATGTAGCTCGGCCCCAGCTCCGAGCCGCCGAGGGTCTGCAGCTCGCCGGTGGCGGGGTCGAAGCGGTACATGTCGCCCGGTCCGACGCCGCCGATGTAGAGCGCGCCGTCGGGGCCCGTGCAGCAGCCGTAGCCGCCCTGGGAGGGCAGATCGACGCGCACCAGCTCGCCGCTGGCGGCATGGTAGCCGACCAGCTCGCCACCGGTGGTTGAGTAGTAGGGGATGTAGAACATGCCCTCACGGCCCTCGGGGCTGCGGGCGAGGGCGCCGTGGCTGTTGCCGTAGGTAATGGCCCGGATCGGCACGCCCACCAGCTCAGGTGTGCGCATCTGTGCATCACTCCCCGCGGCGCCCGCGATCAGGGCCGCCAGCGCTATCGTCAGTCGGATCGACACGATGTCCGGCTCCTTCCAGCCGCCAACGCTGCGATGCGCCCCTCACCCCAGCCGCTGCCAGGTCATGTTCACGATCTCGCCAGATCTGAACGTGAAAGTCTTGCGCCAGTCGCTGTTGCTCGCGCCCACGCGCACGGTGCACTCGGTCACCAGGCGGCCGTCGCCATCATCATTGAGCTGGTCGTCGAGGAACTCGCAGCGCACCAGCGTCTCCCCGTAGTTGGCGCGCAGATAGGCCGCGATCCTGTCGGTGATCTCCTGATCGGTCATCGCCATCTCGCGTCACTCCCCTGACCCCGGCGACGCCGGGCCCGTGGTGTGCGTGTCGCCGCCTGTCTTCCCCGGAGCGTCGCGGCGCACCTGCCCGCGCAGGTTGCCGGGCCCGTGCGGCGAAGTGCCTGCCAGCGACAGCTCACAGGAGGTGCGGACGATCTTCCGAATCGCCATGATCATCGGAATGCTGACGACCATTGCGGGCGGCTGTCACGGGCAGGCGCTCGTGCCTGCGCAGCAGCCCTACCAGGACTGGCTCGAGGCCGCGTGCATCATGCAGCCGTGGAGCGGCGAGCGCGTAAGCGCCATGATTGAGGAGCGCGAGGAGTGGATCCCACGCCTGAAGGAATGGGGCGTGACCGCGGTCATCTTCATCCCGGGCCCGGGCGACATCCGCCCCAACTACCCCACCGAGGTCATGCGCGCGGCCATCGACGACTACCACGCCGCGGGCCTGAAGGTGCTGATGTACTGGTCGATCATGCACGTGGGCCACTACGAGACCTGGCACACCGTCGCCGACGAGCACCCCGAGTGGTGGCAGCGCGACGCCGAAGGTGGCACGGTGACCGTCTACGGCGACGAGTGGCTGTGCCCGAGCACCGGCGCGCTGGAGTACACCATCGACCTGGGCATCGAGATCGCGCAGGCGCTCGACGTTGATGGCATCATGCTCGACAACAACGAGTTCTATTACACCGACGCGGGCGCGACCTGCTACTGCGACGGTTGCCAGGAGGCCTTCCGGGAGCATATCCGGGAGAAGCTCGGCGACGAGGCGCTGCGCGCGCTGGGCCTCGACCCGGAGACCGTCGGTTGCCCGCTGCCCGACGAGCCGCTCTACCCGCACTGGGTGGACTGGCGCTACATCGCCTGGCGCGATGCGACCGAGCGGTTCCGCCAGCGCGTGCGCGCGGCCATGCCCGGCGCCGTGCTGTGCGCGAACACGCAGTACAAGTACAACTGGGTGCTGGCGGTGCAGGAGCAGATCGAGGCCGAGGACCTGCTGTTCAGCGAGAGCCGCAACCAGCTCGCGCGCGAGATGTCCTGCAAGCTCGCCTACGGGCACTGCCTCGCCGACGGCAAGCCGGTGTGGAATTACCTGGGCACCTGGCAGAACGACGACCTCAACCGCCTGCAGACACCGGCGCAGATCCTCGACCAGCTCTGCACGTCACTGGCGTGGAACACCAGCCCGTGGATCGTGGGCTACGGGCTGATCTTCGAGGCACCCGCGCAGTGGTGGGTGCCCAGCAGCTACGTCGCGCCCGAGGGCACGCGCTGGATCTGCGACGAGACCGGTGGCATCGATGGCTCGGTGGCGGTGGCCCTGTCCGCGCCGGAGGTCGCGCGCATCGGCGTCTCCCATCAGCCCTTCCTCGCGGTCGAGCCGGGCGAGCGCTTCAGCCTCTCGGCGCACTACCGGACGGAGGAGGTGCAGGGCGGCCTGCCGCGGGTGCGTGTCACCTTCGTGGACGCGAGCCACAGGGCGCCGGAGGGCACGCCGTATGCGTTCTACGCGGACGGTGAAGGCGGCACGCACGGCTGGCAGGAAATGCGGCTCGACGACATCGTCGCGCCCGCGGGCGCGGCGGTGGTGAATGTCGAGCCCTTCCTGTGGAACGCCTCGGGCACCGTCTGGTTCGACGACGTGCGCTTCGAGCGCGTGCGCTCGCCGCAGGACGATGCAGCCGGCGAGCGCCGCGAGAACCTCGTGCGCAACGGTGACTTCGAGATGCCTGCGGGGGAGATCGACGCCGAGGCGCGCGCGACGCTGGTGGGTGGCCTGCAGTTCCTGCAGGAGCACGCCGACCTCTACCGCGGCGCCACGCGCTGGGCCGACGTGGGCCTGCTGCTCTCGCGCCACAGCGTGGACTTCGCGCAGGTCTACAACCGCTTCCCGCGGCCGACGTTGAACGCGCTGATGGACGCGCACCTTCCGTTCGCGGTCCTCGAAGAGCACCAGCTCGACGCCGAGCACCTTGCGCGCATCAGCGTGCTGGTGGTCCCGCAGGCCTCCTGCCTGGCCGATGAGCACATCGAGACGCTGGCGCAGTGGGTGCGCGATGGCGGGCGGCTGATCTTCACCGGTGCGACCGGGCTGATGACCGAGTATGCGGTCGAGCGCGAGACCGACCTGCTGGCCGATCTTCTCGGGCACTCGCGCGAGGCGCTGGCCGAGCCGACTGCGGTGGGGGAGGGCGGTGGCTGCCGCAGGGCGACGCGAATGCCGAGGTGGCCGCTGGGCTTATCGAGGCCATCCGGGCGATGGGCGGCGGCGAGATCGTGCGCATCGACCGCGCGCCCGACGGCATCGACGTGGTCGCCTGGGCGCAGCCCGAGCGGCGCCGGCTGCTGCTGCATCTCGACCGCCACGAGGCAGGCGACCCGGGCGAGGTGGCGATGCGCGTGGCGATCCCGGAGGGCTGGGGCGCGGCGCCACGGGTGACCGCCCATGATCTGCACGCGGGCACGCGCGAGGTCATTGCCACCTCCACCGCCGATGAGGTCGCCTTCACGATTCCGGCGCCAGAGTGGTACGCGGTGGTGGCGGTTGAGTTCTGACGTCACCCACCACGAGGGATGCCTGGCTCGCGGAGGGCGCGACCGAGTTCTGACGTCACCCACCACGAGGGATGCCTGGCTCGCGGAGGGCGCGACCGTCCAGGCGGCGGTCGGCGAGCGGCTCGGTCGCGGCTCAGTCGATGCGCGCCAGTGCGGCCACGAAGTCATCGAGGTTGAAGACGTAGCCGAAGGCGATGGCCACGCGCCAGAGCGCGATCTCCTTGGCGAGTTCCTCGCGCGCAGTCTCGCGGTTCTCGACCGCCGTGGTCGCCTCGCGGATGGTCGAACACATGATGCCGTGTCGGCTCATGTCGTGCATGCCGCCGGGGGAGAGCAGCAGGCACCAGTTGATCGCGAAGCCGGTGTAGATGAGGTGGTTGACCCCCGCCTCCCTGCACAGCGCGAGAAGCTGCTCCGCATTCTCGGCCACACCCTCGTCGTCGAGCGGCCGGGCCTCGGGCGGGAAGTCGACGACCGCAAAGCCCCGCCGCGTGTCCTCCATGTTGTGCTGCTGGATCTCGGTCTTGAAGGCGCGCAGGCGGTCGAGCACCGGATCGGACTCGACCTGCTCGGGCGGTTCGGGGGGCTCGCCGGCGAGTTCGACGGCATGCAGATAGCCGGGCAGGTCCTTGTAGTAGTCTCCCCCGCCCACCACGTGGAACAGCCGCAGCGGCGAGTGCCGCACGGCGTCGAGCAGTTCGGGGAAGACCGTGCGGCAGATCTCGTAGGAGCGCGGGATGTACTCGACGCGGTGCCACCAGCCCGGGAACTCCTCGTAGGTGCCGCAGTCCCAGGCGTGCATCACCACCACGGCCGTTCGCTCCAGGTTCAGCTCCAGGTCCGTGGTCTTCCAGCCGCCGAAACCCTCAGCAGGCACGTCGAGGTTGTAGTCGGCGTCGAACTGCTCATAGTAGTGCGCGCGCACGGTCACGGTCCGCTCGCCGTCGCCCATGGCTTCGCCTCTCGCGGCGTCAGGTGTGTTCGCGTACTGCTGTGCCGGCACGCTCGGCGCGCAGGCGATGAGGAGGGCCACGACGATCTGCCTGCGGGTACACCGACGGACCGACGGCATCGCGGTCACTCCTCTCTCCGCGGTCGGCGGCCCCTCATGGGCCGCCGCTACTGCTGGCCGAGCACTTCGCGCACCCGGCGCAAGGTCTCCTCGTGCGCAAGATCCAGTCGCCGAACGTCGGCGGCGATGTCCTCGCGGTCCACGATCAGATCGCAGCGAAGCTGCTCGACCATCCGGCGTACCTCGTCCGGGTTGGTCGAGCCCAGGCTCTTCTGCGCGCGCACCACGGCCGCCGGATCGACGATGCCCGCCACCTCGTCGGCGGTCATCGGCTGCCCGCGCTCGGACATGATGTCAGCGACGCGCTCGTGGTCGTCGAGCGTGCGGCCCTCGGCCACGAGCGTGCCCACCAGCGCGCCGACCAGCTCGTGGCAGTCGCGGAAGGGCATCCCGCGCTCGCGCACCAGCCAGTTCGCCAGCTCGGTCGCCGATGCGAACTCGGCGCCCGCCAGCTCGGCCATGCGGTGGGTCTTAAGGGTCATGGTCCGCCACATGCCGACCGTGACCTGCAGCGTCGCCAGCGTGTCCTCGCAGGCCTGCCAGACCGGCGGCTTGTCCTGCTGGAGATCGCGATTATAGCCGCTCGGGAGGGCCTTGAGCAGCATGATCAGCTCCATCAGCCGACCGGTGACCGCTGATGCGCGCGCCCGGGTCAGCTCGCCCGCGCACGGGTTCTTCTTCTGGGGCATGATCGAGCTGCCGGTGGCGAAGGCGTCATCGACTTCCAGCATTCCGAACGCGGGCGAGGAGAACACTACGACCTCCTCGGCCAGCCGCGAGAGATTACCCATGAGCATCGACAGCGCCGCCAGGGCCTCGACCGCGAAGTCGCGCGACTGCACGGCGTCAAGCGCGTTCGTGACCACGCCGTCGAAGCCCAGCAGCTCGGCGGTGAACTCGCGGTCGGTCGGGAAGCTGGTGCCGGCGAGCGCGGCGCCGCCCAGGGGGCACTGGTTCGTGCGCAGGTAGGCCTGGGCGAGGCGTTGCTCATCGCGCTCGAGGCCGGCGGCGTGCGCGGCCAGCCAGAAGCCGGCGGTGATCGGCTGGGCGTGCTGGGTATGCGTGAAGCCGGGCATGGTGTCCTCGGCGTGGCGCTCGGCGAGGTCGAGCAGCACCTCGCGCAGCGCCGCGACGCCCTCGCGCGCCTCCAGGAGATAGCGGCGGAGCCTCATGCGGAAGTCGGTGGCCACCTGGTCATTCCGCGAGCGCGCGGTGTGCAGCCGCCCTCCCGCCTCGGGGCCCGCGCCCTCGCGCAGGTAGCTCTCGACGTTCATGTGCACGTCCTCAAGCTCGACGCGCAGGCGCAGCCGCCCGGCCTCGAACTCCTCGCGGGCCTTCTCGAGCCAGCGCAGGATCTCGCGCAGGTGCTCGGTGGCGATGATCCCGCACTCATGCAGCATCAGCGCGTGCGCCTCGCTGCCCCAGATATCCTCGGCGACCATGTGGCTGTCGGCCTGCGTGGACTCGCTGAAGCGCAGCATCACGTCATCCACGTCGGCCGAGAACCGGCCGCCCCACAGCTTGTCGGAGCCGCCCTCGGTCATCGTCTCGCTCCCTCACGCGCGGCCGCCCCGGCCTCAGCCGGTGACGATCCACATCTCTTCCTTGAAGTTCCAGTAGTCCTGGTCGTTGAGGTACTCTTCGGTGGTCGCGAGCAGGTTCAAGTGCCCGCGCTCCTGGTCGAGCAGAAACCGGTAGAGGTCACGCTCAGTCTCGACCTCGGTGGCCTCCAACTGCTCGCGGTAGAACGCGATCGCCCGGCGCTCCTTGTCCATCGCAGTCGCATAGGCCGCGTCCAGGGTGGGATCGGGTTCGAGTGCATCCACGATGTCGGCGAGCGCGGTCTTGAAGATACCGTCGGCCTGCCGGATCATCTCGACCTGCTCGGCCTCAAGCTCCGCCAGGGCCGGGCAGCTCCGCGTCGTCTCGGCCTGCTCGTAGACCGCCTGCAGGAGCTTCTTGTGCTCGATCTCCCACTCGGCCAGCGCCTCGAAGGTGCGTCTCGCCAGCGGGTTGGTTGTGTTGTTGGCGGCCTGCACGTAGAAGGCCCGCGCGTCCTCCTCCATGTCCATCGCCGCCCGCACGACCTCACACACATCCACGTTCATCGCCCTCCTCGGTGGTATTGGTCGGCTGAACTACGTGGGACGCGCGCAGCAGGTCCGGGGGGCGCCCTGCGCGAAAACGCCCGCTGGTACCGCACTGAGGCGCCCAACAATACACGAACTCGCCGAAGGGGGCAACCGCAGTGAAGTATGCCCCGGCGCTCACAGCCTTCGCGCTCATGTGCCTGAGTCCCTGCCTGGCGCAGGAGGAGGAAGCGATGCATTCGATCACCATTCAGGCCGGTGATCTCACCGTGGTCATCGGCGACAGCAGCGACCATGGCGCCGGCAAGGAGGGCTACGAGGGCATCTGGAGCCTCACCCATACGCAACGCGACGTGAACGTCTTCCGGCCGATCTACGCCGGCGTGATCGCCCACCGCCAGCCGTGCACGGTCGTGCAGGTGAGCGACACCGCGGTCGAGATCCGCCGCGAGGGCAACGCCGCGGTCGAGCGCTTCGATGTGGTGCCGCCGCACTACATCGACTACACGGTGCGCTTCGTCGCCGCAGACGCGACCGCGGGCTGGAACGCCGCCTCGTACATGAACGCGCCCGAGGACCCCGCCATCTACCTCATAAACTCCGCCGGGGGGTGGATGCGCCACTACGACCCCGAGCACGGCCACGCCGCCAGCGTGCTGCCCGAGGGCATGGAGCCACCGGTGCTGCAGGCCGTGCCCGATGCGCGCTACCCGCACGGCACCAACAGCTTCGCCGACGCGCTCAGTGACCTGCGCTTCGACCCCAAGCGCGCGCTGTTCTATGGCAACATCGACGGCGGCATGGTGCTGATCTACATGTTCGAGCGCGGCAACGAGGTCATCCCCTACATGTCGCCCAGCGGCGGCGGCACCGATCCCGATACCGGGCGCCGCTGCCCCGCCTGGGACTTCCGCTACCGCCTGTCCGGCCTCACGCCCGGCGAGGAGGTCGTGCTGCGCACGCGGTTGGTCTACAAGCCCTTCGTCTCCCGCGAGGACGTGCTGGCGGAGTACGCGGCGTGGCGCGAGTCGCTGCCCGGGGAGGGCGCCGCGGCGCCATGATCGACCTCACGCGCAACTCCGTGCACCTGTCCGACAACCTGCCGCTGCTGCAGCAGATGCCCGACGCGTGCGTGCCGCTGATCTACATCGACCCGCCCTTCAACACCGGCAAGCGCCAGGCGCGCACGCAGATCACTGTCGAGCGGGCCGAGGACGGCGACCGCACGGGCTTCGGGGGGCGGCGCTACCGGACTCAGGAGATCATCTCGTGTGCCTGGGAGGACGAGTTCGACGACTACCTGGGCTTCCTCGAGCCGCGCCTGCGCGAGGCACACCGCATCCTCGCGCCTGAGGGCACGCTCTACTTCCACATCGACTACCGCGAGGTGCACTACGTCAAGGTGCTGCTGGACGCGATCTTCGGCCGCGAATGCTTCCTCAACGAGATCATCTGGGCGTACGACTACGGCGCGCGTGCGAAACGGCGCTGGCCGGCCAAGCACGACAACATCCTGGTTTACGTGAAGGACCCCGACCGCTACTTCTTCGACACCGAGGAGGTCGAGCGCATCCCCTACATGGCGCCGGGCCTGGTGAGCGCGGAGAAGGCGGCGCGGGGGAAGCTCCCGACGGACACCTGGTGGCACACCATCGTCTCGCCGACCGGCAGGGAGAAGACCGGCTACCCGACCCAGAAGCCGGTGGGCATCCTGCGGCGCATCGTCGCGGCCTCCTCGAAGCCCGGCGACCTGGTGCTCGACTTCTTCGCGGGCTCGGGCACCACCGGCGCGGCGGCGCTGGAGCTTGGGCGGAAGTTCTGTCTGATCGACGACAATCCCGAGGCGTTTGAGGTGATGAGGGAGAGGTTTGAAGCGCAGCAGAGGAGGCTTGGTGTTGAGGTGCAGTTTGTGGAATGGTGAGATGCAGCGAAGGGAGGGAGAGAGTATTGGGGAAAGTGTACGCCCAGGCGGCGCATGGTGAAACGTGGGAGGACGCTGCCGGGTTTCGGTGCGACCCTCACACGGGGCTGATGGCCAGGTCGGAGGTCGGCGAGATCTGGGTCTTCCGCGAACGGACAGCGTTCTTCCTGTCCGACGCGGACGAGGGCCAGCCTCGGCGAATCTCGCCGCATGCGGCAGTTCGGCCGGTCATCGAGGGAAACTGGGATGTGGTCGATGAAAGCCTGCTGGCCGGGCTCGTGAGACAGCTTGAGAGCCCTGATCAATGACGCGCAGGGACACTTGTTACTTCGCTATCCAGGAGGGATCGGCGGTGGGCTACAAGCTTCTCCAGCCGGTGAGAGACGATCAGATCGCGGCTGCGACGCGCATCCATGACAACCACATGTACGAGTGGTTCGCCGCCGATCGCGCACTGGACCTCCTCCGAGAGTCACTGCCTGGTCTGGACGAGCCTCGGGTACTGATCAAGGCTTCGGTCATCGATCGGCTGTACTACGCCCGGCACGCTCGTCTCGTCGAGGCGGTGCGAAAGATCGCGGAGGTAATGGTGCGTCCTCCCTCGGACCCGGTGGGCATCGTCGAGGCCATCGCGCCGCTCGACAGCAGCAGAGGCAGAACCTGCTACTGGAGCTTCTCCTCGAAATTCGCGCATTTCTTCATCGATCCAGAGGCATTCCCGATCTACGATGACTGGGCGATCAAAGCGATCCGACATCATTTCGGCAGATTGAGTTGGCTGGGTCGCACACCGTACCGGGCATTCGCGGACTACGTCTTCGCTCTCCGCGAACTGAGTGGGCTCTCCTGCTCGATCCGCGAGCTTGACCGCTATCTGTGGTTATCCGGCATGCGGCGTGCCTGGCAGACAAATGCGGATGTCGGGATCAGTCGTGAGGTCCGTTCAGTCTTCGAAGATGAGAGCCCCGACGTCCAGCAGGATCTCGACCTGATGCTGGACTGAGAAGGGCCCACGGCGACGATCGCCTCCTCTGCAGGGAGCCGACGGCCGACGCATGTAAACGGCACATGCGTCGCTCCGAACGGCAACGGCACAGGCCGGCGCGGGGGCCGGCCTCTCCAACGGTACACGGCACCGGCCGCCGCATGCTCCGCGACGGCCGGTCGGGTGTCGTGTCATCCCCTGTTGCCGGTTGCTGTTTCCCGGTTCCCGGTTCCCGCTCAGTCCTCGAGGAAGCCCAGCCCCCTCATGCTCACGATCTTGTACTGCAGCGCGTGGATCTTGGTGGCCGGGCCCGAGTCGGGCTGCTGGAAACTCGAGGTCGCCAGCGAGCGCAGCTCGGGGGCGAACAGGCCGGTGTCGGTCTCTCGGCTCACGATGTCGATGTTGCCCCTGTAGAGCGAGACGCGGTAGACGCCGTTGACCGCCCACTGCGAGGACTCGATGAAGGCCGCACAGTCCTCGGTGAACGGGTGGAACCACGCGCCGTGGTAGACCTGGTAGGCCCACAGCCGCTCGATGTTGGGCTTGTTCTGCACCTGCTCCTTGGTCAGGCAGAGCTGCTCCAGGTCGCGGTGCAGCGTCAGGATCACGGCCGCCGCCGGGGCCTCGTAGACTTCGCGCGACTTGAGCGCGATCATCCCGTCCTCGAACATGTCGATCTTGCCGATCGCGTGCCGGCCGGCGACTTCGTTGAGGTATTGGATGATGTTCGCCAGCCCGGTCACATCATCGCAGCGCACCGGCAGGCCTTCCTCGAAGACGACCTCGATCTCCTGCGGCTCATCGGGCGCGTTCTCGGGGAACTGATACCAGACGTACTCATCCTCGGGGATGCGCATCTGCAGGTTGTCCACCTCGCCCGAGCCGATGGAGCGGCACCACATGGTGAGGTCGTCGCCGATCCCGGCCTTGTACGGGATCTGGTAGTACTCGGACAGCTCCTTTTCCTGCTGGCGGGTGAAGTCGAACTCGCGCACGGGCACGATGACCTCAAGCTCGGGCGCGAAGATGGCGAAGACGTTGGCCATGCGGTATTGGTCGTTGCCCTTGCCGGTCGAGCCCTCGCAGATGCCGTCGCAGCCCTGCGCGACCGCGTACTCCGCGACCTTGCGCGCGATGAGCTGGCGGGTCATGGACGTGGCGACCGGGTAGCCCTCATAGCTCGAGTTGGCGCGGATGGCGCGGGCAATCCACTTTTCGGCGAACTCCTCGGTCGCCTCCATCATCTCCCACGGCACGCCCAGCAGTTCGGCCTTAGAGCGGCAGTCCTCGATCTCATGGTCGGTCAGGCCCACGTTCACGGTCACGGCCAGGACCTCTTCGGCCCCGTAGTACTCCTGCAGCAGTCGGATGGCGAGCGTCGAGTCGAGGCCGCCCGAAAACGCCAGCGCAACCCTCTTGCACTGCGGGATGGGGACCTTCGGCTGATAGTCGGGGTGCTGATTGGGCATGTGCACAACCTCCCGTGATAGGCAGAGTGGCAAGTCATCGGTCGCAAGTCGCAAGCTACGCCAACGGCAGCGCCTGACCGTCGGCGGCCGGCAGCTACGCCTCCTCCACGTCCTCTTCGCAGTAACGGCAACGCAGGCCGCCGGACGGGCGCCGGTGGAAGAAGCCGTCGAGGAAGCGTTCGTCCCAGGTAACGCAGTTCTTGTTGGGGCACCGGCGTTCGGCCGAGGCCGGGAGCGTCTCCGGCTCGGCGTCGGGCCTGGCGCGTCCGGGCTCACGCGGCGCCGCGGGGCGTCCCTCTCCCGTCAGGCCACGGAACCGGTGGCGCTCGCGCTCGTCCCCATCGAGGCCGAGCACGTGACTGATCAGCGCCATGCGCACCGGCACGCCGCCCGCGGCCTGCTCGAAGTATGCCGCCCGCGGGTCGTCGTCGATCTCCGGATGGAGTTCGTCCACGCGCGGCAGCGGGTGCATGACGATCATGCTCTCGGGCGCCCGCGCCATAATCGCGGCGTCAACCACGTAGCCCCCCGCGACCCGCTTTGCGTCCTCGGGGTCGGGGAAGCGCTCGGCCTGCACGCGCGTAGCATAGAGCACGTCGAGTTCGCCGAGGACCTCATCGGCTGCGTGGACCTGGCGCACGGGGGCGCCGCCCAATTCCTCGATCTCGTTCAGGTAGCGCTCGGGCATGGCCAGCTCGGGCGGGGAGATGCACACCACGCGCGAGCCCAGGCGCGCCATGACCGGCCCCAGCGAGTGCACCGTGCGGCCGTACTTGAGGTCGCCGAACAGGCCGACGGTCAGGCCGTCCAGGCGGCCGAAGCGTCGCTGCATGCAGAACAGGTCGGTGAGCGTCTGCGTCGGGTGGGCGTGTGGGCCGTCGCCGGCGTTGATGACCGGTACCGTCGCCGCGTCGGCGGCCACCCTGGCCGCGCCCATCTTCGGATGGCGAATGACGATGATGTCGGCGTAGGCGCTCACCATGCGCGCGGTGTCGGCGATGGTCTCCTCCTTGGCTGCCGAGGAGGCCCTTGGGTCGGCGAAGCCCAGCACGCTGCCGCCCAGGCGCAGCATGGCGCTTTCGAAGGACAGACGCGTGCGCGTGCTGGGCTCGAAGAAGCAGGTGGCCATGATGCGGTCGAGGCGCACCACGGGCTGGCGCGTAGCCGGATCGTCGAAGCCGATGGCCTCGGCCATGCGCGCCGCGGTCGCGAGCAGCGCGTGGATCTCGTCCACGCTGAGGTCGGACATGGTGATCAGGTCGCGCCCTGCCAGAGACACGTGGTGCCCTCCCGACGTCATGCGCCCAGCGCCTGATTGATCTCGCGGCGCATCCTCTCGGCGGCGTCCGCCGCCGCCAGGTCGAACCGCTCCGCCGAGTAGCGGTCATCTTCGGCGTAGGCGTAGATGATTCCGCGCGACGAGTTGACGATCGCGCCAAGACCGTTCTCATCAAACGCGGCGGCCACGTCCCCCGCTGCGCCGCCCTGAGCGCCGTAGCCCGGCACCAGGAAGGGGGTGTGCGGCATGGCCGCACGCAACTCGACGAGCTGTTCCGGCCACGTCGCGCCCACCACCGCGCCCACCGATGAGTATCCGGACGCGCCCTGATGCCCCTCACCCCAGCCGCGCACCAGCTCGGCCACGTGGCGGTAGACCGGTTTTCCGCCCGCGTCCAGGTCCTGGATCTCGCGCGCGGACGGATTCGATGTCCTCACCAGCACGAATACACCGCCCCCGACCTCCTGCGCCAGCTCGACAAACGGCACGACGCCATCGGAGCCCGTGTAGGGGTTCACGGTCACCGCATCGGGATGGCGCATCGGAAAGGGCACGTAGTCCGCGAAGACGGCACGCGCGTAGAGCTGGGCGGTCGAGCCGACGTCCCCGCGCTTGGCGTCGGTCAGGACGAGCAGGTCGAGCGACAGCGCGGCCCCGAGCAGGTCCTGGAGCAGGTCGGGTCCGGCCGGCCCGAGCGCCTCAAAGAACGCGGAGTTGAACTTGACGGCCACCGCGGCCTCGGCGACCGCCGTCATCAGCGGCGTACAGAAACGCCGGACATCGTTGGCAATCGAGTTCGCGTCGTACCAGCCGTTGGAGAGCAGGTGCGCCGGCAGGCGCTCGTACACCGGGTCAATGCCGACGCATACGCGGCTGTTCTTCGCCGCGATTGCGTCCATCAGCCTGTCAGCGAAGTGCTCGGGCATGGTCGCTCCCCAGCGTGAGTCGTGTCACGGCTGTCACCGTGGGGCAGGCATCCCGCCTGCCACGACTCGCAGGCGGGAAGCGTGCGCCACGGATGGATGTGCGCTCAGCGTTTGTGCGCGACCACGATCAGCATGCGCTCCCAGCCCTCGAAGGCGCTGCCGTCGTACTGGCCGCAGACCTGGTCGATCTCGAAGCCCGCGCGGTCGAACATCTCCTGCAGCTCGTCCAGCCCGTACAGCCGGATGCGCGCGCGGTAGAGCACGCGCTCGAGGTCGTCCGGCTCGCACCAGGTGCTGGTCAGGTGGTGGGTCGCCTGGTCGTAGCGGGAGCGGATGATCGCCGGGCTGCCGTCGGCCAGCCTGACCTCCTCCAGGTAGGGCGCGTAGAGTATCTGGTAGGCCCGGTTGCGGGTCTCGAGCAGGAATCGCCCGCCCGGCCGCAGACAGCGCGCAGTCTCGTCGAGCACCGCCAGGTTCTGCCCGTCGTCGGCGAAGTAGCCGAAGCTGTTGAACAGGTTCAGCGCGACATCGAAGCTCCCCGAGCGCAGCGGCAGGCGCGCGGCGTCTCCCCGTACCAGGCTGAGATTCGCGACGCCCTCGCCCAGCACGCGCGCAACGTGCAGCATCATCGCCGAGGCGTCCAGGCCGACGAGGTCCATGCCCGCGAGCGCCAGCGGGATCGCGTGCCGGCCCATGCCGCAGCAGATGTCCGCGACGCACTCACCGGGGCGCAGGTCCAGCAGCCGCGTGAGGCCCGCCACCTGATCGGCCGTCTCGTTCTCATCGGGGAAGAACGAAAGCGGGATACAGTCCACGCTCTCGAAGAACTCGCGCCACCACTCGCCGGCCCGGCGATCGGTCTGTGTCATCGCCACCTCCGGCGCTCACAGTAGATCCGAAAGGTCCACGAACTCCGACGCCGGCGGCTCGTCATCGTCCACGGGCGCGTCGCCCATCGCCGCCAGCACACGCGCCGCCTGGCCCGCCAGCAGGCGCACCAGGTTCAGACTGTCCTCCGAGAAGCTGCCGCTCTCCTGGTCGAAGAGCGCGAGCACCCCGAAGGTCTCGTCCCCCCACACCAGCGGCGTGGCCAGCACCGATTGCACGCCCAGGAAGCCCAGGTACTCGTCATCGGCCACCGGCCCGGCCAGCACGTCGTTTTCGACCTGCGCCACGCCCCGCGCCAGCACGCGCCCCAGCATGCCCTCGCCGAGGCGCAGGTGGGCGCGCGCCACGTCGCCCGAGGGCAGTCCCACGCCGATGACGCCGCGCAGCAGCCCGGCGCTTGGCACAAAGCGGTAGGCCGCACCCGCCCGGCAGCGCGTGATCTGCACGCCCGCCTGCAGGATCGACTGCAGGGTCTCGGTCAGCCCGCCCCCCTCACTCAGTCGCTGGCCCAACTCCACGAAGGCCGCCAGCTCGTCGGTGGCCATGCGCATGCGCTCGCGCAGTTGCTCCTGCTGGCGCACCAGCTCCTCGTTGGCGAGGCGCAGCTCGGCCAACAGCTCATCGTTCCGGCCGCGCAGCGAGCGGCTCTCGATGCCGCGGTCGAGGATGCGTACCAGGTCGCGGGCGCGGAAGGGCTTGCGCACGTACTCGTACGCCCCCAGGCGCACCGCCTCCATGGCCGAATCGAGCGACGCGAAACCGGTGATGAGGACCACGATGATGTCGCGGTCGCGCTCGCGGATCGCTCGCAGCAGCTCGAGGCCGTCGGTGTCGGGCAGGATGATGTCCAGCACCACGACGTCGAAGCGTTCGGCCTCCAGGGCGTCCAGCGCGCCCGCGCCATCCTCGGCGGTGGTCACCTGGTAGCCGCTGTTCTCCAGCGCCTGCTCGCAGACGGTCCTGATCTGTGGCTCATCGTCGACGAGGAGCACCGTGCCGGCGCTCTCGTGCGCCTCGGCCGACATCCCGCAGCCCCCTTGCCGCGCGCCCGGGTCCGCCTCGCCCCGTGCGATCAGACGGTGTACGTCACCTCGAAGCTGCCGCGCTCGCCCCGGGCTTCACGCCAGCCCACGTCCACGCGCTCGACCCAGGACATCGGTGGCCCGGAGCGCAACGCCTTCAGCAGCGCCTCCAGGTCGCGGCGCGGCCCCTCAGCCGCGACCTCTACGGAGCCCGAGCGCAGGTTGCGCACCCAGCCGCTCAGCCCCAGCTCCTGCGCCTTGCGCAGCACGAAGTAGCGAAAGCCCACGCCCTGGACCCGGCCGTGGACCGTTGCTTCCAGACGCGCGCGCTCCTCGCCCACCGCTTCACTCCCGCTTGCCGCGATGTGCGCCGGCGAGCTGCGCCCCCTTCGACGCCACCAGCGCGCCCAGCCAGCCCAGCACCAGCAGCCCCAGCATCTTCAGGCCGACCGTCAGGCCCACGTCCGCGATGGTCGGGCCCTCGTTAGGCGTGGCGACGACCACGTGCCCGGCGGAGGCCGGGCCCTCCGGATTGGCCTCCGCGGCGGCGTCGGCCGCGGCCTGCGCCTCGCGCTCGGCCGCGGCCTGCACGCGCGCAGCGCGCACCTGCTGCACCTGCTCGTCCACGCCGTCGAAGATGCCGCGTACCCAGCCGAAGACCATCACGATCATGGCAATGCCGGCGATGAACACGACAATGCCCACGATGCCTCCGGCCAGGTCGAAGGCCCTGGCGCCGCCATCCCCTGCGCGCTGATCGTCCGACAAGCCGGCTCACTCCCTCTGCTGCGTGGTGCGGCTCAGTATAGCATACGCGGCGAAGCGCAGGCAACCGGCGCGCGGGCCTAGCCGGTCGCCGCGTGATAGGTGTAGAAGCCGGCCAGCGACAGGGCGGTCACCACCGCGCTGGCGATCATCACGCCCAGGACCATGCACAGCAGCGCGCGCCAGAAGTTCATGTGGAACACCGATGCCACCATCGCGCCGGTCCACGCGCCGGTCACGGGCAGCGGGATAGCCACGAAGAGCGTGATGGCCCACACGCCATGCTTGTCCACCATGGGCTTCTTGGAGCGCGCGCGGGCGATCAGCCGCCGCAGCAGACCGGTGAGGATGCCGCGCTTGATCAGCCAGTCGGCGGCGGGGTTGAACCACAGGAGGATGGGCACCACGATCAGGACGTTCGCGGCGATCGCCACCGGGAGCAGCTCGACCAGCGGCACGTCCCAGTAGATGCCCATGGGGATGCCGCCGCGCACCTCGAAGACCGGCAGCGCGGACACGATGGCCACGCGGACCAGTGGGTGCAGCCCCGCCAGTGCGCACACGATGGCTTCCTTCACGCGATCTCCTCCTGCGAGAGCAGTGGCGACGCGAGTTCGCGGTTCCCGCCCCCGACTCCTCCGAAGGATGCACGGCCGGCAATGGGGAATGGGGAATGGAGCATGGGGCATGGGGGATGGGGCATGGGGCATGGGGAATGGGGCATGGGGGATGGGGGATGGGGGATGGGGCATGGGGCAATGGGGCATGGGGCATGGGGCATGGGGCATGGGGCATGGGGGAACGGCGAACGACGCTGAGTGACCACCATGCGGCCGCGGCACGGAGGAGTCGGATGACGCCAGGTGAGCCGGAGAAGATCCGCGACTACAAGGACCTCGAGGTCTGGCGCGTGGGGATGGACCTGGTGCGGGCCGTCTACTGCGCGACAGCCTGTATGCCGCGGATGGAGACCTACGGCCTGGCCGCCCAAATGCGTGGGGCTGCGGTCTCGATCCCGTCCAACATAGCCGAGGGCTACGAGCGTGGCTCGCGCGCGGAGTACTCGCGGTTCGTCAAGATGGCACGGGGTTCGGCCGCGGAGCTTGAGACGCAGGTCCTCCTGGCCCGCGATCTGGCCATGCTGGACGCAGAGTCCGCGGGCCGCCTCCTCGATCTGCTCGGCAGCGTGAGGCGCATGCTGTGGGGGCTGACGCGAGCGCTGGACGGTGGCCAGCGTGCACAGTAATCGGCGCGCCCCCGAGGGGGCCGCGCATTCGAACGGGGCACTCGACGCCGACTGCGCATCGTCTCCGGAGGCCGTAGCCGTTCCCCGTGCCCCACTCCCGATGCCCCATCCCCCGCCGTTCGACGTCACCGCCCTCGGCTGCTGCTGCTGGGACTACCTGGGCATCGTGCCGGGCTATCCGGCGCTGGACGAGAAGGTCGCGATGAGCGATCTGTCCATGCAGGGCGGCGGGCAGGCGGGCACGGCCATCGCGGCGGTTGCGCGGCTGGGTGGGCGCGGGGCGATCTTCGGCCGCATCGGCGATGACGAGTTCGGCCGCCACATCCGCGAGTCGTTCGCGCACGAGGGCGTGGACACCACGTGGCTGGTGGAGGTCCGGGGCGCAACCTCGCAGTTCGCGTTCTGCGCCATCGACGAGGCCAGCGGCAAGCGCACCATCTTCTACATCCACGGCACCAAGGGTAAGTTCGCGCCGGGGGAGATCGACCGCGCGGCGCTGCTCAACTGCCGCTGTCTGCTGGTGGACGGTCACCACAATATCGCCGCGGCCCAGGCGGTGCGTTGGGCGCGCGAGGACGGCGTGCCCTGCGTGCTCGATCTCGAGCGCCCGCAGGACGAGGACGAGGTGCTCGTGGCGAACGCCAGCCACCCGATCGTCCCCGAGCGCTTTGCGCTGGAGTTCACCGGCGAGCGCGACCTGGAAGCGGCGGGCCGGGCGATGCTGGCACGCGGGCCCGAGGTGGTCGTGATCACCAGCGGCGCCGAGGGCTGCCTCGCGTTCACCAGCGACGGCCTCACCCATCAGCCGGCGCTGCCGGTCGAGCCGATCGTGGACACCACGGGCGCGGGCGACGTCTTCCACGGCGCGTTCGCCTACGGGATCGCGCTGGGGTACGGCCTGCGCGAGAACCTGCGCTTCGCCTCGGCCGTGGCGGCGCTCAAGTGCCGCTCGCTGGGCGGCCGCGCGGGCATCCCCACCATGGCCGAGGTGCGGGAGTTCCTGGCACGGATGGGCTGACTGCGCGCTCAGCCCGCCGGCAGCGCCGCCGCGATGCCCTCCCAGTAGCGCCCGATGGCCTCGCTGACGATGCCCACGTCCGGGTTGACCGCGATGAAGTCGAAGCCCTCATCGATACGCCGGCGAATCTCCTCGGGCGTGACCGCGAGGATGCCGGCGTAGCGCCCGGCGCCATGGGCCACCTCCCGCACGCGGTCGATGGCGTCCGCCACCTGCGGGTCGGTCACCTGTCCGAGCTTGCCGTAGCTGCTCGACAGGTCGAAGGGGCCGACGAAGAGCACGTCCCAGCCCTCCAGCGCCGCGATCTGGTCCAGCGCCTGCACGCCCACGTCGGCCTCGATCTGCAGGATGACCGCGATCTCGGCGTCGGCGCGCGCGACGTAGTCGCCGGGGTCGGTGCCCCAGCGCGTGGCGGCGACGTTGGGGAAGTAGCCGCGATGGCCCGCCAGAGGGTACCTGCAGGCGCTGATGGCGTGGCGCGCGTCCTCGACGGAGTTGACGAAGGGGAAGACCACGCCGCGCACGCCCTGGTCGAGCACCCACTTGACCGCCCAGTCCTCGACCGCGGGCACCCGCACGATGGGCGTCACGCCGCGCCCCAGGCAGATCGGGACCGCGTTCGCGAGGTCGTCGATGGTCTGCGGCCCGTGCTCCATGTCCACCCAGATGAAGTCGAAGGGCACCGCGCACAGGTGCTCGACCACCAGCGCGCTCGGCATCAGGTTGATGGGCCCGAGCACCGGCCCTCGGGCCATCTGCTCGGTCAGCGGCGGCGGCATCTGCAGCGTCATCGCTCGACACTCCTCGCACGAAATGCGATCTCCCGGCTATTCGGCGGGCCGCCGTGCGTGACCTGCCGATGCGACAGGGAAGGAGGCGGCAGCGGCATGGGCGAACAGTGCGCCATCGCGGCCATGTCGCCTCAACGGAGTCGACACAGATGAAGCTGATCGTCCAGATCCCCTGCCTCAACGAGGAGCAGACGCTCCCACAGACCATAGCCGACATCCCGCGCAATATCGAGGGGATCGACACGGTCGAGGTGCTGGTGATCGACGACGGCTCGACCGACCGCACCGTCGAGGTCGCCCGGGAGTCAGGCGCCGACCACGTCATCAGCTTCGCGCAGAACCGTGGCCTGGCGGCGGCGTGGAGCGCGGGCATCGACCGCGCGCTGCAACTCGGCGCCGACATCATCGTCAACACCGACGCCGACAACCAGTACCAGGGCAGCTCTATCCCTGACCTGGTGCGGCCCATCGTCGAGGGCGAGGCAGACATGGTCGTCGGCGCGCGGCCGATCGAGGAGATCGAGGAGTTCTCGTGGGCGAAGAAGCGCCTGCAGCGCCTGGGGAGCTGGGTCGTGCGCAAGGTGTCGGCCACGACCATCTCCGACGCCACCAGCGGCTTTCGCGCCTACGACCGGGCGGCCGCGCTGCGCCTGAGTGTGGTCTCGGCGTTCACGTACACGCACGAGACGCTCATCCAGGCCGGGCGCAGCGGGCTGGCGGTGGCCGAGGTGCCCATCCGCACCAACCCCAAGACGCGCGAGTCGCGGCTCTTCCGCAGCATCCCCGAGTACCTGCGGCGCTCGGTCAACACCATCGTGCGCATCTACGCGCTCTACGAGCCGATGGCCCTGTTCAGCACCATCGGGGCGCTCCTGGCCATGGCCGCGCTGGCGCTGGGCGTGCGCTACGTGTACTTCGTGGCCATCGGCGAGGGCAAGGGACACGTGCAGTCGGTCATCGTCGCCGCGCTGCTGCTGATGCTGGCCGGTCAGTCGTATGTGCTGGGGATGCTGGCCGACCTGATGGCCGCCAACCGCAAGCTGATCCAGGACACGCGCGCCCGCGTGCGTGAGATGCAGCTCTGCGAGGACCGGCAGGCCGGCGATAGCTCGCGGGAGGTACCGACGCAATGAGCACCAGGGCGACGCCGACCGGCAACTACTACGATAAGTACGGTTCGCGCAACCCCATCGCCGCGTGGCTCATGCGCGGCTTCTTCGCGCAACTGGGGCGGTGCCTGGACCGGCTTGACGGCGTCGAGAGCGTGCTGGACGTCGGCTGCGGCGAGGGCGAAGTCGCCGGCTTCGTCCGCGACGCTCTGCCGGGCGCCGAGTACTTCGCCCTGGATATCGACCCCGATCTGGCCTCCCACACCGCCAGCGCCAACCCCGGCTCGCACTGCCTCGTGTGCGACGCCTGCTCGCTGCCATGGCGCGATGACGCCTTCGACCTGGTGCTCGGGATCGAAGTCCTCGAGCACCTTCCGGATCCGAGCCGCGCGATCGCCGAGTTGGCACGGGTGTCGCGCGGGCACGTGCTGCTGAGCGTGCCCAATGAGCCGCTGTGGCGGATCCTCAACATGCTGCGCGGCTCCTACCTCAGACGCTGGGGCAACACACCGGGTCATGTCCAGCACTGGGGCGCGGGTGCCTTCCGCGGGCTGCTTGAGGGGCATCTCGAGGTCATCGAGATGACCCGCCCGCTCCCGTGGCTCATGGCGCTGTGCCGCGTCCCGACGGGCGCAGCCGGGGAGCCCGTCGGATGACCCCGAGCGCTCCCGGGCAGGCTGGATCCGTTCGCAGGCTCCTGCAACGCGTCGCGGCCACGGCGGTGGTGCTGGGCCTGCTGGTGTGGGTGCTGCGCAAGGCTTGGCTCGAGGCGCGTACGATCGACTGGGCGAGCATGCAGGTGAGGCCGGGCCTGATCGCCATCTCCGTGCTGCTGATGGTGGCGGCGCTGTTCTGGCAGGGCGTGCTGTGGGTGCTGATGATGCGCGGCCTGGGCTACCGGCTACCGATGATCGCCG
>JALGVA010000211.1 GCA_029820295.1 Candidatus Zipacnadia bacterium | reverse complement strand
CAGCGCGGCGCGGTCGCCGGTGGGGGCCACGCCGAAGACCAGCGCCCCCATCCCGATGGCGAGCACCACGTCGAAGCCGGCGATGAACACGTAGGGCATCAACTTGCCCAGCACGATCTCCGCCGGCGCGATGGGCGAGGCGGCCAGGCCCTCGAAGCTCCCGGCCTCGCGCTCGCGCACAATGCAGCCCGAGGTCAGCAGCGCCGCCAGCATGGTCATGATGACCGCGATCAGCCCCGGCACGATGAAGTTGACGCTCTTGAGTTCGGGGTTGTAGAGCACACGCGGCCGCACGTCCAGCGCGGGCGTGACTGCGGAGGCCGGCAGGCCCGCGCGCGTCACCCAGCGCGTCACCAGCTCCACCGAGTGCGCGCGCACCACGCCCTGCAGGTAGCCCAGCGCGATCCCGGCGGTGGTCGAGTCGGCGCCATCAAGCAGCACCTGCACGCGCGCGGTGCCCCCCGCGGCGACGTCCTCGCCGAACCGCGGCGGGATGACCAGCGCGAAGCGCACCTCGCCGCGCTCGACCAGGCTCTCCAGTCGCGCGGTGTCCTCGACCAGCGCGTCCAGCACGAAGTAGTCGCTACGCACCATACTCTCGACGAAGTCGGCGCTGGCCTGAGAGCGGTCCCAGTCCTGCACCGCGAAGCGCAGCTCGCGCAGGTCGAAGTTGATGGCGTAACCATAGAGCAGCAGCAGCACGAGGGGCAGCAGGATGATGATGCCCAGGCTGCGGGGGTCGCGTACGTTGTGCAGCCACTCAGCGCGCGCCACGGCCAGCATACGCCGCAGGGCGTTGCGGCACTTCATGGCACCGCCTCCCCCGCGTCGCCGACCAGCGCGACGAAGACGTCCTCCAGCGACGGCCGCGTCGCCCGCACCGCGCCCGCGGACACGCCCGCCTCCGCCAGCGCCTCGCCCAGCCGCCTCGGCGCGTCGTCGGTCCCTTCGGCTACGCGCACGCGCACCCGCGCTCCCGACAGCGCGGCGTCGCGCACGAACCCCTGCGCGCCCAGCACCTCGATGGCGCGCAGCGGCGGCCGGGCCTCGGCCACGAACACCCGGCCCTGCAGCGTGGTCAGCAGCGCCTGGGGCGTGTCCAGCGCGATCAGCCGGCCGCGGTCGATCATCCCCAGGCGCCGGCAGCGCTCGGCCTCCACCATCAGGTGGGTGGTCACCAGCACCGTAGTGCCGTCGGCGGCAAGATCGCCGATCAGGTCCCAGAACTGCTGACGCGCGGTCTGATCCACGCCACTGGTGGGCTCGTCGAGGAAGACGATGGGCGGCCGGTGGATGATCGCGCAGGCAAGGGCCGCGCGCTGGCGCCAGCCGGTGGAGAGCGTGTCGGTGAGCCGGTCGATCACCTCGCCCAGGCCGATGCGCTCGACCAGCTCATCGGTGCGACGCGCGATCTCGGCACCGGGTAGCCCGTAGAGGCCGCCGTAGAAGTCAAGGTTCTCGCGCGGGGTCAGGTCGGGGTACATGGAGAAGAGCTGGGGCATGTAGCCGATATTGCGGCGCAGGGGCTCGGCCTCGCGCGCCGCGTCGAAGCCGGCGACCGTCGCGCGGCCTTCGCTGGGCACCAGCAGGCCGCTGAGCATGCGGATGGTGGTGGATTTGCCCGCGCCGTTGGGCCCGAGGAAGCCGAAGACCTCGCCGCGCTCGATGCTGAAGCTGATGTGATCGACCGCCACGAAGTCGCCGAAGCGCTTCGTCAGCTCCTCGACCACGATCGCCGGCCCGATCTCAGGCATCGGCATCGCCGCCCGCCTGTCCCGCGTAGCTCGAGCTTGCGGCCCGACTTGCCTCCATCAGCAGCAGCGCATCTTCGAGCCGCGGCTCGACCGCCCGCGCCTCGCGCACCTGCACCCCGCCGTCGGCGAGCGCCCGCGACAGCTCCTCGACGCCCGGGCCGCCCTCGGCGACGCTCACGCGCAGCTCCCCGCCCAGCGCCGAGACCGCGCGCACACCCCCGACCGCCAGCAGCTCCCGCCGCGCCGCACGCGGATCATCGGCCGCGATCTCGACCAGCGACGCCGCGTGCCGCGCGACCAGCTCGTCGGGCGTGCCGCCGGCGATGATACGGCCCTCGGCGATCACGCCCAACCGGGCGCAGCGCTCGGCCTCCTCGGCGTCGGGCGTCGTGACGATGATCGTTACGCCCTCGGCGGGCAGGCCGTAGATGATGCGCCACAGGTCGCGGCGCGAGACCGGATCGACGCCGCGCGTGGGCTCGTCAAGCAGCAGCACTTCGGGCCGATGGATCAGCGCGCAGATGAGTGCGGCCTTCTGCTTCATCCCGCCGGACAGGTCGCGCGCGAGGCGGTCGGTGAACGGGGCCAGTCCGGTGGCGCTCAGCAGCTCATCGCGGCGCGCGGGCACCCGGTTGCGCGGCTGGCAGAAAAGGTCGGCGAAGTAGGCGATGTTCTCGGCCACGGTCAGGTCACCGTGCAGCGCGAAGGTCTGCGGCAGATAGCCCAGTCGGCGGCGCGCCTCCTCGGGATCGGAGCGCACGTCGATGCCCGCAACCTCGACCGTGCCCTCATCAGGCGCGAGCAGCCCCGACAGCAGCCGCAGCGTCGTGGTCTTGCCCGCGCCATCCGAGCCCACCAGGCCGAATATCTCCCCGCGCTCAATGCGCAGGTCGAGGCCGTCCACGGCACGGATGTCGCCGAAGGACTTGCGCAGCCCCTCTGTGCGAACGGTGATCTCTGCGGCGGGGGCGGTCATCGCGTCCGGCCACCACTGCCGCCGCAGGAGGGAAAGGAACCGATGGGAAGCGCCCGCGGGCGCACGAAGTGCGCGGCGGCGCGGACGCCGGACGGCGCGCAGCGCCGGACCAGGTCGCGCCGCCCGCCGGCGATGCGCGCGGAGGTCCGTCCGAAGGACGGGACGGAGCGCGCGAGCCGGCCGCGGGCGCCGACCGGTCGCCACCGGTCCCGGTCTGCCGCTGCGCACGCCGTTCGGCCGGCTGTGCGCGAAACCGGGCGCGGCGGGAGTGCGCCGAAGGCGCGCCCCGACGCCACGGTTTCGCGTACGCTGTCCCCCACCCCAGTGCAGACAGCCTTCCGCCTCACCGACACGGTCAGGCGCGCAAGCCCAGGTTCTTCGCGGGAAGGGGTGCGGGGGAGGGCGGCCTCTTCCAGGAGGAAGCCCTCCCCCGCAAGCCGTTGCTGTTGCCCTGCCCGTTCAGCCACCGCGCCCACGCGTCTACCCTCCCCCGTCGTCGAGGAAGATCGTCACATCTGCGGGCATGCCTGGCTTGAGCCGGTCGGTAGGGTCGGTGGTGCGCACGCGCACGCGGTAGACCAGCCGCGTGCGCTCGTCGTGGGTGAGCACATACTTGGGCGTGAACTCGGCCTCCTGCGCGATCCACGTGACCTGCGCGGCGAAGGGCTGATCCCAGCCGTCGACCGTGATGCTCGCACGCTGGCCAACGCGCACGCGCGGCATCTCCGGCTCGGGCACGAAGACCGTCACCCAGACGTCCGCGCAATCAAGCAGCGTGACCAGCGAGCCGCCGGGCGAGACCACCTCGCCCTCTTCTACGTTGACGCTGTCCACGATGGCGAGGGCCGGGGCAGTGACCACGTGCTTGCCCAGCGCGATGGCGGCCTGCTCGGCGGCGGCCTCAGAGCCCTCCGCCTGCCGACGCGCCACCTCGATCTGCTCGCGGGAGACCTGCACCTGTCGCGCGTTCTCGCGCGCCAGGCGCACCGCGGCCCGCGCCTCGTCCACCTGCCGCCGGGCGACGCAGACCTGCTCCCGCGTCGGCCCGGCGCGCAGCGCCGCCAGCCGCTGCTGCGCCGCCTGCACCGACTGCTCGGCCTGCTCGACCTGCGCCCGTGCGGCGCGGATGTCCTCGGCGCGCGTGCCCGCCTCCAGCAGCGCGAGCCGCTCCTGCGCCTGGCCCTCAGCGGCCTGCGCCTGGGCCAGGCTGGCCTCCGCCGCACGGACGGTCTCCGGTCGTGGACCTTCGAGCGCCTTGCTCAGCGCCGCCTGCGCCGAGCGCAGCGCCTCCGCGGCGGTGTCGGCGGCGGTCTGCGCCTTCTCCAGCGTGTCGGCTGAGACCACGCCCTGGGCGTGCAGCTCGGCCATACGCGCGGCATCGGTCGCGGCCTTGTCGGCCTGGGCGCGCGCCATCGCGACCGCCGCCCGCGCCTGCTCGATGTCCTGCTCGCGCGTGCCCCGACGCAGCTCGTCGAGGCGGGCCTGCGCAGCGTTCACGGCCTCCCGCGCCTGCCGCACACCGGCGCGCGCCTGGGCGATCTCCTGCTCGCGCGGGCCCGCCTCGGCCTTGGCGAGTTGGTCGCGCGCCGCCGACGCCTGTGCCTGCGCCGCAGCCACGGCGGCCTCGGCCTCGCGGATGCTCTCCGGCCGCGCCCCCGCCAACAGCTTCGCCAGCCGCGCCTCGGCGGTGGCAAGCGCGCGCTCGGCGCTCGCCACCTGCGCCGCCAGCACGCCCGCCTGCACGTCCGTCGCCACCACCGACTGCGTCTCGACCGCGCGCGCCGCCGCACCGGCCGCCTCGGCCTGTGAGAGCTGGGCCTGGGGGATGTCGGTGGACAGCTCGGCGATCAGCTCACCCGGCATGACCCGGTCGCCGCGCTCGACCGCCAGGCGCTCGATCCGACCGGGGACCTCGCTGCTTACCTCGATGGTCGTCCCCTCTACGGTGCCCGACAGCAGGAGCCGGTCGGTCGGCCCGGACTCCTCGCGCAGCAGGAAGTACCAGACCGCCACCGCGGCCCCGATGAGCACGATCACCACGAGCGGGATGAGGCGGCGCTTCATGGCCCAGTCGCCTCCGTGAGCGTGCGCCCGTCGAATGACACGGTCTCCCCCCCGGAGACAAAGACGTCGGTCGGACGGCCCCGCGCGTCGAGCATCACGGCCGCCGCGTCGCCGTCGGAGGCCACACCCATCGCCGCCATCTCCCCCGCGCCGGTGCGGAAGAGCATGATCGCCTCGCCGTCGGCCAGCGTCGCGCGGATCGCGCCACAGTTCGCGCCCCGCTCGAAGGCGCCGCCACTTGCGGGCTCCGCGCCGGCACGGTGCGGCCGGATCAGCGTGGCGAATTGCTGCTCCCGCGCGGGCTCGTCGGTCGCGGCGGTGAGATGGTACTGCACGAGCCGGACGCGCGGGCGCGGCGGCGGGTCGAACTGATCGGTTTGCGTCACCGCCAGCCCGTCGGGCGCGAGCATCTCCACACGGCAGCCGGCCTCGCCCACCGCCACCCGGATGTCGCGCTGCCCGCCGATGACCATCTCCGTCGGCGCGTGCAGCCACCACTCGAAGGTCTGCGGCTCGGGGGTGCGCAGGTCGTCGAAGATCGCCACCAGGCCGGGCTTGATGAAGAGGATGTGCCGCCGGAAGCGCTCGACCAGCCCGTCGGGGTAGGCCCCGCCGCACTCACCGGCGACGTAATCGAAGCGCTCGGAGGTCTCGAAAGCCACGATCTCGCCCTTCGCCGCGGCCGAGTGCGGGATCTGGCCCTGCCCGCTCACCGTGATCGAGTTCACCGAACGCGTGCTCCACATCCAGTTGCGGTGGTGGTCGCTGCCGTAGCTGTCGCGCTGGCCGGTGCGGATGAGCAGGGGCTCGCCGTAGGCATAGAGCAGGAAGGAGTTCTGCGCTTCGTAGCCGTGGCTCTGCGAGCCGAAGGGGCTGGACTTGAACTCGATCTGCACGTCATTGCGCGCATCGGTGATGTCGGTGTGCAGCAGCGCCAGTCCGGTGCCGCGGAAGAGCTTGGAGGTGGGCAGCTCGGTCAGCGGGCGCCTCTGCACCGGCGGCAGCGCGCCGCGGATGAAGCCGACGTAGCCTCCGCCGGAGGATGGGCCGCCCAGGCGCTCGACGTAGTCCTGCCAGTACGGGTTCTGCGCCTGCGCCGCGAAGACGCTCATCAGTCCGACGTTGCTGCTGGCGGTGCGTCCGCCGGTGAGGTCGCCGAAGCCGCCGCGCGGGACGTTGGGCGGCATGACGTAGAGGGCGAAATCGCCGACGCTGGAGAAGAACGGCTTACGATAGCCGCTGATGCCCAGCGCCACCCGCTGGATGTCCTGCCACCAGGTGAAGCGCGTAAGGTAGCTCGACCAGTAGGCCGAGCCCTCGTGCCAGCCGCCGTCATCGTCGGACCAGACGGGGTAGACATTGAAGAAGACGTTCTCGGCGAACCACAGCCACTCCTCGGCGCCCTCGACCTCGCCCATGAAGGCGATGGCGATCTCGCCCAGGAAGTGCCAGGCACGGTTGGAGTGGCTGGAGTACGGCCGCCACAGGTGGCGCGGGAAGAGGTGGCGGTACATCTCCTCGCCGCGGATCGCCATGACCTCGCGGCACTTCGCGCGCTCCTCCTCGGTCAGCAGGTCGTTGACGAAGGTGTAGGTGCGCGAGAAGTAGTAGTTGTAGGGCATCCCCGCCTCGTCGTTGTAGCGGTAGCCAGTGGCGCCCTTCGGGTCCCACTGCGCGGCGGCCATCAGCAGCTCGCGCGCCTTCTGGCCGTATTCCTCCCGGCCGCCCAGCAGCCGGGTGAACGCCAGCGTCGCCGCGGAGTTGAGCACCGCGATCGTGTAGGTTCGGTTGCCCCACCAGACCTTTCGCCACTCGTCGCTCCCGCGCACGATGCCGTCGCGGTACCTGGGCGGCTCCTCGGTCGGCGGCGGGTCCGCCATGATGCGCTCGCACTCGGCCACCAGCGCGTCGTATTGCGGCTTCAGCTCCCCCTGCGCCAGCTCGCGCAGTCGCGGCAGCTCCTCGGGGCGCACGAACAGGCGCGGGTGCTCCGTCGGCACGCGCGCGATCAGCTCGCCGAACTCGGGCATGGGGAAGCGGACGGCGTCCTCGGGGATGGTGAACGCGCGCGTCATGCTCCACTGCGAGCGCGCCGCGTCCTCCCCCACCGCGGCCACGCGCCAGAACAGCCGCTCTGCGGGCAGGATCAGCGGCGGGCAGTGCACGTTCATCTCGATGCCCTGGGCGTCGTAGACGATGTCCGCGAAGGCCTCGTCGCGGGCGACCTCGAGCACGTAGACGCGCGCCCCCTCCTGCGGCCGCCAGGAGAAGCCCGGTGGGTTCGTGGCCGACACCGTGCCGTCGGCGGGGCGGAAGCCCCACTCGCCGGGCGCGGCCGGGGTGTCATCGAACGCGGGCTGCGCTTGAGCCGCCGCCATCGCCATCACCGCCGCCAGAAGGAGCGTCGCTCGGATCATGATCGCCTCCGCCGTACGCCGCTACTGCTCCGTTGCGAACGCCGCCACCATCCCCCGGTCGCTCGTGGCCGCGACCAGGCCGTCGAGCACCGCCAGCACTCCGACACGCCCCTCGACCGGGCCTGCGCCGCTGATCTGACCGCGCGCGTCCAGCAGCACCACGCC
>JALGVA010000210.1 GCA_029820295.1 Candidatus Zipacnadia bacterium | reverse complement strand
CGGGGGCTGGGCCGGGCCGATGTAGTCCGTCGCGACGATGATGTTGTCGAACCAGACGCGGCTGACCTGCCCGGGCGCTGCACGCGTGATGTACAGGTAAGCCCAGACGTAGTTGACCGACAGCTCCTCGACCGCCCGCCACGCGAAGCCCTCGAACGTCGTGTCACTCGCGGCGTCGGGGTGCCACCAGCCGCCGGTCCAGCGCCCGCGCGGGAAGCCGGGCCCGATGTGGCTGACCACCTGGCCGTCCACTCGATGGAGTGTGCCGTCGATCCAGAAAGCCTGCTCGCCGTTGCGCTCGGCGACCGGATCGTTGAGATTGACCATCAGCTCGACGCAGATCCACCGTCCCCGCTCGACCGGAGGGCGCTCGACGCCGGACAGGAAGGGAGTGCCCCAGTAGCGCCCGTCACCGTGCACGTGCATGCCCTGCCAGTAGGTGTAGAAGTCCCAGCGCCAGTCGTCGCCGTAGGGCTCGACGCCGGTCGTGAAGCGGTCATCCCCGGCCGGTCGAGTGCCCGCGCCGCCTTGAGGCCAGGGAGTGGGCGGGTGGAAGCCGCCCAGGTGTGTGCCGAAGTGATGGATGGGTGCGCACTCGGGGTCGAACTTGACGTAGAAGCGGGCGAAAACGCGCTCCAGGCCGGGAGGGAGACGACGGTACAGGTGGGCGCCGGTGCCCTGACCGCCGGTGTGGGTCATGAGCAGTGATTGCCCGTCGGAGCACTCCGCCGGCGTGTCCGAAGACAGCGACAAGGTCTCGGGGCTCTTGCAGTTGTCCCAGCGGGCGACGAGCGCGTCGGGCGAGCCCTCGTCGAACCGCTCGACGAAGATGACCGACGCGTCGGCCTCGATGCCACGGTCGCCGGGGTAGCGGGACGCAATCCCCGTTCGGCTCTCGGGCAGGTCCGTGCGCTCGGCCGCACAGCTCGCCGCAAGGACCGTGGTAGCGACGATGCACAGCGTCCCCAGCCCACGGACGGCGGTCAACTCCGCCGTCATGGCTTCCCGCCTCCCTGCCCCGAAGCGGCGACCTACCGCCGCGGGCGCGGCTTGCGGAAGTAGTGGCTCAGGCCCAGTGACCAGTACTCGCGCGCGTAGTCCGAGCTGTTGTCGTTGAAGTAGCGCACGTAGACGCTCCAGCCGCGCACCAGCTCGTAGCTGATCTGGCCGTCGAGGAGGTACACGGTGTCGGGCTCGATGTCATCGTCCTCGAATGACTCGCGGCCCTCGTTCCACATCATGTCGGCCTTAGTGCGCAGTCGCCACTGGCGGCCCAGGCGCTGGTTATGTGTCCAGCCCAGATCGACCACCGGTGACCAGTTGTCGTCGTAGCCGAGGTTGCGGCCGAGGCCGCCCAGGAGCCGCAGATCGCCGCCCTGGTAGTTGTACGAGACGCCGTAGCCGGCGCCGAGGTCCACGTCCTCGAACATGGTGTCGCTGAACAAGCTCAGGCCAGCGATCTGCCGGAGGCCCTGGGTCTCCACATCTACGCCCCGGAAGACGTAGGTCAGGTCCATGTCGAAGATGTCGGTGAGCGGCTCATCGGGGTAGCGCGGGTCGTCGTAGGCGCGATCGAAGCGATTGACGAGAAGGTAGACGTCGAGGTAGTCATCGCCCTCGAAGGCGTAGTGGGCGTTGCCGGTGAGGTAGATGCGCAGGTCATCGTAGTCGTAGCGCTCGGTGCTGCCGCTGGTGAAGCTCAGCGAGATGCGCGTACTGTCCACGATGAAGCCGCGCTCGTCATAGGGCGGCTCTTCCTCTTCGGTGGCGGCGTCCTCCTGTGCGGCGAGCCGCGACAGGGGTGCAAGCATGAGCAGTGCGACCAGCACAGTCAGAGTGCGCACAGTCAATCCCTCTTGTTCCTGTGGTGTCCACGGCGCGCCCGCCCGCGGCGCCGCCACGCACGAAAAACGCCCGCGTCCCCCGCGTCCCCCGCGCCCGGACGCGGACGGTGCGCGGCCCTGTTCCTCAGCACAAGGACAACCGAAGGCCGCTGAGGTTCCACGAACACGGCGGATGGTCCAGAACTGTGCTCAGCCCACGCGCGCGGCCACCAGCACCCACAGCAGCCACGGCATGTAGAGCGCGAAGCCCATCACGAAGGCCACGCGTGGCTGGCCGCGGAAGAACTCGCGGAACTGCGTCTCCAGCCACTTACCCGACTCGAGCAGCGGCGTGCTGCCCGCGAGCCACTGGACGAGCGTGAACGGGAGCAGCACGAAGACCAGCCCCCACTCCCAGAAGATCAGGTAGACCAGCGGCAGCCCGGCGAGCGCCTGGATGAAGTCGAGCGTGAGGTTCTCGCCGCGCTCGCCGCCCATCATGGCGGCGACGATGATGGCCCACGGCGCCGCCATCCACAGGGCCGCGCGTGAGATCTCCGGGTAGTGCGCCAGTCTGCGCATCGGCCACACCAGCAGCAGCAGGCACAGCAGGTACCACACGCCCAGCACCAGGCCTGACGCCATCAATTGCCTCCGAGGCGCACCAGACTGTCCACCAGCATCCCAATGAAGTAGACCATGCCGCCGGCGAACAGCACCGTGATCGGCAACAGGACCGCCCACGGCAGCGCCCGCAGCCGGCCCTCACCGCGCCGCAGCGCCCGACGCAGCCTGATTGCCATCAGCCAGGCCACCCACGCGCTCAGCACCGCCCCGGCGGCGAGCACGACAAGCACGATGACGCAGGCCACCGACATGCCGACAGCTTCGGGCGCGGTCATGGTGCGCGGCTCACTCAGCGCGTCCGCGGACCGTTGCGGCCCACGTACACATAGCCCTGGCCCTTGCGCGGCGTGGGCGGCAGCGGCTTGCCCTTGAGCCCGCGCCGGATGATGCCGGTCGGGGCCCCGTCCTGACCGACCACCTCGTACCGGCCCGCCTGCGGTGCGGGCTGTCCGGCGTGCAGCTTCTCCGCCACGATCCTGCCTCCCCACGTGTGTCGACTCGGCGCCGCCCCCACATGGCGGCTCACGACCGGCGGCGGGTGACGACACCCCGCCGCGCGACAGCAGCCCAACCATGCGCGGCTGCTCCCCTACAGCCAGCGCGGATAGCTCTCCGGCTCTCCGTCCAGCTCCAGCTTCACCACCGTGCAGTGCGGGTCGGTGTTGGCGCGGTCGGGCAGGCCGCGCACCCAAAGGCGATCGTCGTGCTGCTCGAACTCCAGCGGCTCGCCCGTGGCCAGCAGGCCGGCGGCACGTCGCTCTGGCTACTCCACTCCCATCGCCTTCAGGTTGTCGAAGCTGATCTTCAGGCTGTCGAACGGATCGCCCTGACAGGTGTCCTGCTCGACGATGTAGTACTCGGCGCCGATCTCCTCGCAGGCGGCGAGAATGCCCGGCCAGTCGAGGTTGCCCTCGCCGATCTCGGCGAAGAGCTGCTCGCGCCCGCGCATGGCCATATCCTTGAAGTGCACGACCGGCGCGCGCTTGCCCATGAGTCTAAGCCACGTGACCGGGCTGGCGCCGCCGTGCTGCAGCCAATAGGTGTCGGGCTCGAACATGAAGTACTCGGGGTCACTGTCCTCCAGCAGGATCTGCAGCGCGGTGCGGTCGCCGAACTTCGCCAGCTCGTGGCTGTGATTGTGGTAGACGAAGACGAGGCCATGCTCGGCCATTGCCTCCGCGACCTCCGACGCCTCACGCGCGAACGCCGACCACGTCTCCGCGCTTTCCTGCGCCTCGCGGGGCGCGCCGCCGATGCCGGCATATCGGCAGTCGTAGAGCTGGTGCAGCGCGACCGTGCCATCGAGATCATCGCGCATCATCTCGAAGGGCACGTGTGTGGCGCAGATGGCGACACCCGCGGCGTCGCAGGCGGCCTTGATCTGCTCGGGGGTGATCTCCTGCCCGTGGCCGGAGAGCTGGACGGACTCGTAGCCGATGTCGGCGATGCGCTGCAGCGACTCCGCCATGTCCTCGGCGGTCTGACAGGCCTGGCGCACGGTGTACATCTGGGCGGCGATCTTCGAAGCCATGGTGACAACCCTCCTGGGCGGACTGCTGTGTGGCGGGGCTATTCGGTGGCGGCGGCGGGCATACCTGCAAAGCCGGGCGATCGACTCCCCGCGCCGGTCGGGCCTCCCTGCCCGACGCCGTTCCGGGGAACACGGAGGGACTCTCCCCCGCTTCGGTGAAGCCTCCCGCGCCGCAGAGGACACTACGACGGGAGCTGGTTGCGTTGGCGCAGGATGGGTTCGTGAAGGCCGCACTCATCGGGTGCGGGAGGCTGGGGAGGACGCACTGTGAGCAGCTCGCGCGGCTCGACAACGCCGCGATGGTCGCGTTCTGCGATGTCAGCGAGGACGCCGCCACCGCGCTGTGCGAGCAGTTCGGCGGCGACTACGCCACCACCGAGGCCGAGCGCGTGCTGGCCGATGACGACATCGCCGCGGTCTATATCTGCACGCCGCACGACAGCCACGCCGAGCTGTGTATCCGCGCGGCCGAGGCGGGCAAGCACATCCTGGTTGAGAAGCCGCTGGCGCTGACCGTCGAGGACTGCCAGGCTGTGGGCGCGGCGGTCGAGCGCACGGGGGTGAAGCTGTTCACGGCCTTCAAGATGCGCTACTACGAGCTGATCCTGAAGGCGCGCGAGATCGTGCCCGAGCCGATAATGATCACCATGCAGATGATGGACAACCCGTGGGGGCCGAATATCTGGGCCAACGACCCGGTCATGGGCGGGGGCAACGTGATCTCGCAGGGCTGCCACTCGTGCGACATCCTGCGATTCGTCGCGCGCCGCGATCCGATCGAGGTGTTCGCGGTCGGCGGGAATTACTACCAGCCCTCCGGGGTCACCGACAACCTGTGTGCGACCTTCCGCTTCGAGGGCAACATCGCGGCGAGTTGGGTGCAGGGCGACGCGGGCTGCCCGGCACACACGAGCAAGTTCTTCATGCAGGTGTTCGCCGAGGGCATCTCGGTTACACTGCACAACCGCTTGTGCACCATGGTCGTGTGCGAGCACGGGAAGCAGCCGGAGGTGTTCGAGGGCTGCGAGACGGGCTTCCTGGAGGAGAACCGCGCGTTCATCGAGTGCATCATCGAGGACACGCCGCCGACCATCGACCACATCGACGGGCTGATGGCGACGCTGATGCCGCTGCAGGCGATCGCCTCGGCGCGCGATGGCGAGCCCAAGCCGATCAAGGCGCTGCTGACGATGGCGTGAGGTCAGGTCAGGAGAAGTAGATCAAGACGAGCGCGGCGACGAGGATCACCCAGGCAGCCGCGAGCAGTGCCTGAGAGACGACCGCGAACCGCCGCGCTCGCGCGCTCCCGGCCTCCGGACTGGCGCTCACCGCCGCCTGCACGCGCACCGTCGCCAGCGTCACCGCGAGAAGGAGCACGCACACGACGGCCCACGAGCGGTAGGCCGTCTCCGGGAGGGCGCGGGCCGAGAGGGTAAACAGCGCGGCGGTGGCCATGCCGAACAGGTTCATCATGATCGTCAGCACCATCAGCGCACTGGGCATCGACGGCCTCCCCGGCTGTGCTGCATCGCGTGCGCCACGCCAGCATCACATTACCACGAATCGGCCGCTTCCTGCAAGGTATGGAAGGCAGTCGCCACCATCTGTTCACCGGTCCCGGGCTCGAAGCGGCAGGCATGGATGGAAGCTGCGCCACGCGCCGGGATCGTCGCCGACCGAGCGCCGAGAGTCGCCCTTGACAGGCGGCCCGCGGGTCCGCTATCATGAAGCCCGCGCTGGCGGGTAGTGTAATGGTAACACGACCGGCTCTGGACCGGTTAAGTGCAGGTTCGAATCCTGCCCCGCCAGCCAACATCATGTACGCTGACCGACGACGCAGCCCCCCCCGCAGGGCTGCGTCTTTGCGTTCATGCACCGAGCGCGCTGGACTCACAGGGCGGCGCGAAGTCGGACGAGGAAGAGTACGCCTCCGATGATTGTCATCAGCCAGCCGAACGCCATCAGCCAGCCCGCGCGCCGGCGCGCCGCCAGAGCGGCCCGGGCCCGGGTGGCGTCCAGCGAGGTGTCTGCCAGCGCCCGGCGCACCGCGCGATCGCCCTTGCGGATGGCCGCGACCACGATCACCAGCCCGGTCAGGCCCAGCAGTGCCCCGAGCGTCGCGATGACCACGCTCGACAGGTCATAGCCGGGCGTGAAGTTGGGCAGGCCACGGTCCTCGGCGAAGTGCGCAGCGGCGAGCATCCCCAGCAGGATGATCGCGAACCACACAACCGCTCGTGCGCGGTTGGGCCGCGATGGCGGTCTGGCCACCTGTGTCGCGGCGATCTCAGTGGTCTCGCGCGACTCTGTCATGCGGGCACCTCCCGCAACCGATCGCTGGGATGGCGCTCGTCTCAGTGACCGCAATTAAGCCTTCGCCGCCAAACCTTAACAGACCTTCATGTCATACAAGAAAATGAAGCTTGTCACGAGTTCGCGCGCCGCCGCAGTTGCCCACACGCGGCGGCGATGCTCTGGCCCTTGGAGCGACGCACCGAGACGTTGAGCCCGGCGCGCCGGCAGCGGCGGTAGAAGTCGCTGATGACCGTCTCCGGGGGCGCCTGAAAGCCGCAGCCGGGCACCGCGTTGTGAGGGATCAGGTTCAGGTGGTGCGGCTGGGGCGTGAGCAGTCGCGCGAGGCGCTCGACGTCCTCGGGCCGGTCGTTCACGCCCGCGAGCAGCACATAGGCGAAGGTCACCGGCTGGCCGCCGCGGGCCTCGGTGAAGGCCCAGCAGGCGGCCATCAGGTCGCCCAGGTCCCAGCGCGCGACGCCGGGCATCAACGCGTCGCGCACCTCCTGGTTCGCCGAGCCCAGGGACACCGCCAGCTCGGTCGGCGGGCCCTCCCCGGCGTAGCGGTGGATCATCGGCACCACGCCGCAGGTCGAGACCGTGATGTGCCCGGGCGACATCCCCAGCGCGCGCCTGTCGATCATGCGCCGGATGCTCTCGACCACCGCCTCGTAGTTGTGGAAGGCCTCGCCCATGCCCATGAACACCGCGTTACGGATCGCACCCTCGGCGGCGCGCAGCGACATGAGCTGCAGGATGATCTCACCCGCGCTCAGGTTGCGCTCGCAGCCACCGATGCTCGAGGCGCAAAACGCGCAGCCCACCGCGCAGCCCACCTGCGTCGAGAGGCATGCGGTCGTGTACCCATCCATGCGCATGGCCACGCACTCGATCTCGCCGCCGCCGGGCATGGCGAGCAGCATCTTGTGCGCGTCGGGATCATCGACATCGGCAATGGGCGCGTAAGGCCCGATCGGGAACTCCGCGGCCAGCTCGGCGCGCAGGTCCTTCGGCAGGTTGGTCATCTGGCCGAAGCTGCGCGCGTCGTGGCGGTAGGCCCACTCGAAGACCTGGGCGGCGCGGTAGGCGGGCTGGCCGCGCTCGGCGAGCCACTCGGTGAGCTG
>JALGVA010000209.1 GCA_029820295.1 Candidatus Zipacnadia bacterium | reverse complement strand
GCTCCGGGGCGCCGCGGTGTACTTCAGCAACCCCACATACTCGCGCAACACCGCCTATCATGTGGACACGATCAGCACCGACGGCGAGCGCGTGCGCCTGCGCGTGCGCGAGTCGAGCTTCCTGCTCGGGAAGGCGGTGCTCGACGGCCCGCCCGTGGACGCGAACACCCTCACCAGCATCGTCCCCCACGCCTACGCCCGCACCATGGCGCGCGGCGGCCAGGGCGCGCAGGCCGACTTCTTCGCGGGCAAGCTGCTCACTACCGCCGACGGCTCGGCGGCGACCACCATCCGCGACGTCACCTAACCGCCGACGGCTCGGCGGCGACCACCATCCGCGACGTCACCTACGGCCAGCCGCAGGTCATCCGCGTGGACTCGGTCGAGGGCTTCGGCGACGGCGATGAGTGCTGGTACCATGACGTGCAGCCGGGCGACGAGGCGGTGATCCACGCGCACGCGAGCCTGACGCGCACCGCCCCCGGCATCTACCGTCTCGCGGCCAACGCGGCGGTGACCATCGAGGCCGCGGGCACAGTGACCTGGCGCACCGCCGGCGGCGACTGGCAGGCGACCGACGGCGCCATCCCGGCGCAGGCCGACGAGGTGCGCATCGAGGCGCGGTAGGCCCACGGCGCCCGCGAGCTGGCAGGTCCGCGCATGATCGTCGGGGAAGTGTCGTGCATCACCGGCGCAGTCGGCCTACGGGGCGCATCATGCGCGGCAAGGCAGTCCTCTACGTGATCGGCATCGCGATCGGGCTGGGGGCGGGCCTGTTCGCGGCCTGGCTGTGCGACCCGACCACGCGCGCGGGGCTGCTCGGGCAGGCCCTGTACCGCGCGGAGCTGACCGCCTACGACTACCGCCTGGCGTGGGCGCCCTCGGCCGGACCCAGCCCCGACATCGCCATCGTGACCATGGACGAGGAGTCGTTCTCCCAGCCGGAACTCAGCATCTGGCCGTGGCCGCGGCGCTTTCACGCGCAGGTGCTGCGCAACCTGGCCGACGCCGGCGCGAGCCTGATCGGCGTGGACATCATCCTGGCGGGCACCTCCAGCGACGCCGAGTGCCCGCCGGAGGAGGACCCATTCTTCTGGACGCCGCCGCTGTCGCCCGATGACCAGGCGCTGATCGCCGCGCTGCGCGATGCGAGCAACGTGGTGCTGGCGATGGAGGTAGTGACCGAAACGATGACCGGGGAGGAGGCGGGCGCGGAGCTGACGGTCGCCAACTTCCCGCACCCGGAGTTCGAGGCCGCGGCCCTGGCGCTGGGCGCGGTGAACCTGCCCAAGGACCTCGACGGCACCGCGCGGCGCTACCTGACCTCGGTCACCCACCAGGACGTGATGTGGCCGTCGATGGCGGTGCGCCTCGCGGCGCTGCGCACGGGGATAGAGGCCGACGCGCTCGCCGACCGCGTGGTGGTTGAGGCGCACTCCAACCACCCGGCGCTGCCCGCCAACGACTTCCTGGTCAACTACCGCGCGCCGGTCGGCCTGGGCTTCACGCGCATCCCCTACCACCGCGCGCTCTCCGGGGAGTTCGACCCGGCGCAGGTGGCAGGCAAGATCGTGCTGCTGGGCGCGAGCGCACGCTCCCTGCAGGACCTCTACGACACTCCGGTGTCCATGCGCGGCATTCCCGGCACCAGCCAGACGGTGGCGCAGATGCCGGGCGTGGAGATCATCGCCAGCGCCACGGACACCATCCTGCGCCACAACTGGATCGTGCCCGCGCCGCCGTGGCAGGCGACGCTGCTGGCGGTGGTGCTGGCGATGGCCATGGGGGCGCTGGTGATCCGGCTGCGCCCGCTCAAGGGTCTGCTGCTCGGCTGGCTGCCGCTGGTGGCGCTGGCGGTGGTGCTCAGCTTCGAGGCCATGTGGGCGCGCTCGGTCTGGCTGCCGCTGGTGCCCCTGCTGCTGGGTATCACGGTCACCTTCGTGCTCGACACGGTCTACCTGGAGCTGACCGCGCAGCGCGAGGAGCGCCGGCTGCGCCGGGCGTGGTCGATGCGCGTGGCGCCGGAGGTGCTGCGCGTGATCCTCAGCAACCCGGAGCTGGCCAAGGTCGCCGGACGCAACGTGGTCGGCACCGTGTTCTTCTCGGACCTGCAGGAGTTCACGACCTTCTGCTCGACCAGCGCGCCCGAGGAGGTGGTGCGGCAGGTCAACAAGTACCTGACCGTCGCCACCGAGGTGATCCTCGACCACGGCGGCACCGTGCACAAGTTCATCGGCGACGGCGTCATGGCGGTCTTCGGCGACCCGATCCACCAGGATGACCACGCCACCCGCGCCGTGGCCGCCAGCCTGGAGATCCAGCGGCGCATGGCGGAGCTGCGCGAGAATGTGGCGGAGGGCGAGTGGCCGATGATCGTGCGCATCGGCCTGCACAGCGGCGAGCTGGTTGCGGGCGACATCGGCTCAGAGAACATGCTGGAGTACACCGTGATGGGCGAGACGGTGAGCGTGGCGTCGCGGCTGGAGGGCGCCAACAAGGAGCTGGGCACGTCCATCCTGATGAGCCGCGCCACCGCCGACATGGTGGACGCGGGTTATGAGCTGCGCGGGATGGGCGAGATCGAGGTGCGCGGTCTCTCCGAGCCGCTGGAGGTGGTGACCGTGGGCGAGCCGCCGCCGGCCGACGCCGCCCCGCCGGCCGAGCCGGAGGCCTGCCCGGTCACTCGATGACGATCTGACCGGGGTCGAAGTCCACCGCCGGGAACTGCGGGTCCATCTCGCGCAACGTCTCCGCAATGATCTCCGCCACGACCATGTTGCGGTACCACTTGCGATTGGCCGGGATCACGAACCACGGCGCCGCCTCAGTCGAGCAGTGCGTGAGCGCATCCTCGTAGGCCGCGATGTAGTCGTCCCAGCGCCCCCGCTCCTTCAGGTCCGCGACCGAGAATTTCCAGTGCTTGTCGGGGTTGTCGAGTCGAGCCTGCAGGCGCTCCTTCTGCTCGTCCTTGGAGATGTAGAGGAAGAGCTTGATGATGCGCGTCCCGGTCTCGGCCAGCAGCTCCTCGAACTCGTTGATCTGGTCGTAGCGCCGCCGCCAGGTCTCCTCGGGCACCAGGTCATGCACGCGCACCACGAGCACGTCCTCGTAGTGCGAGCGGTTGAAGACCCCGATCTGACCCTTGCATGGGACATGCTGGTGCACACGCCACAGGAAATCGTGCGCCAGCTCCGGCGGCGTCGGCACCTTGAAGCTCGCCACGTGCACGCCCGCCGGGTTCAGCCCGCGCATCACGTGGCGGATGGTGCCGTCCTTACCGCCGGTGTCCATCGCCTGCAGCACGATGAGCAGCGATTGCGCGCCCTCGGCGTAGAGCCGCTCCTGCAGCCCGCGCATGGTGTCGCGCGCCCCGTCCAGGCGCTCCTTGACCTCCGGGTCGCGCTTGCTCAGGTCCTCGTGGAAGTCCGGATCGATGGCGCCCAGATCCACCCGCGTTCCCGGCTTGACCATCGCGAAGTGCTTCATGCCATCTGCCTCCCGTGGCAGTCGCTGGTGCGCCTCGCTCCCGCTTCGCCTCGGCCCGCCGCGGACCTTCGTGGAGGATGATGGCCACCAGAGACGGAACAGGGCGGGCGCAGTGGCACTCGCATGACGGAGGGACGCCATGATCGCCGAGACCCGGCACAATCATCCGCACATCGACCCGCGCCGGCCGCGCCACGGCTCGCGCCCGCGTACCAACCCGCCGGTGTTCGTCTGGAAGCCGCTCGATGATCAGACGAGCTGGGGCCTTGTGGTCGCGCGCGACGCCGGGCTGAGCGACGTCGTCCTGCAGGCCGACGACCTCGCCGACCCCATGTTCCTGCCTGAGACCGCGTTCGCGCCGGGCCGCTACTACTGGGCCTGGACCAGCGCCGGCGATCAGGCCGAGGCCTTCGAGTTCGAGATCGGCGTGGACGCGGTCACGCTTGAGGTGCCGCCGGCCGGAGACTGGCTGCGCCGCCTGCCCATGGACCACCCGCGCATCTACGTCGGCCCCGAGGACCTCGACAACCTGCGCGCCTCGCGGGAGGGCGCCCGCGCCGAGCAGTGGGCGGTGCTGCAGGCGACCGCCGAGGCGCTGCTGACCGAGGATCACGAGATCGAGGAGCCCCCCTTCCTGCCCGACCGCGCCGCCGACTACCAGGCCTTCTACACCACCTGGGCGCCGATCCTGTGGAGTTCGCGGCGCTTCGTGAAGGGCGCGGAGCTGCTGGCACTCGCCTACCTGGCCAGCGGCGACCGGCGCTACGCCCGCGCCGCCTGCGAGCGCATGGCGTCGATCTCGCACTGGGATCCGGAGGGCTCGAGCTACATCGGGCACAATGACGAGGCGCACATGTCGGTGATCTGGGACGGCTCCAAAGCTGTGGACTGGGTCTGGGACGAGTTCACCGACGAGGAGCGCGGGCTCGTCATCGAGCAGTTCCGGCGTCGCGGCGAGATCACCTACGAGCACGTTCACGATCGCGGCCTCTATGGCGTGACCGACTTCGGCTCGCACTCAGGCCGCGAGATCATCTTCCTGGCGCTGCTCGGGATGGTCTTCCACGAGCACATCCCCGACGCGACCCGCTGGTTGGAGTGGCTGCGCCCGGTGCTGTGCGGCATCTGGCCCATCTGGGCCACCGACGACGGCTCGTGGGCCGAGGGCCCGTCCTACGGCCTCGCCTACGTGAGCATCATGACCATGTTCGCCACCGCGCTCAAGCGCGGCGTGGGCGTGGACCTCTACCGGCGACCGTTCTGGCTGAATCACGCGCGCTGGCGCCGCTGGTGCTTCCCGGCCTACGCCGAGTGGATGGGCTTCGGCGATCACTCCGAGCGCTGGCGCGGCACCTGGGAGAACAACGCCAACCTGGTCGCGCGCATCGACCGCGAGACCGGCGCGCACGAGATGGCGCACTACGTCCGCGAGTTTCGCCGCGAGGCCGCCACTCTCGACGAGCCCGAGGGGCGGCGCATATCGCCCTTCTCCGCGCAGGATTACCTCGCCGAGCCCGACGACGAGGAGATTCCGCCGCCACACGATGAGGGCGTGCTGCGCACTTTCGCCGGCGCGGGCCGCGCGGCCATCCGCACGCATATGCACGACCCGGCCGACGACATCGCGCTCATCTTCCGCTCCTCGCCCTTCGGCGCCATCAGCCACTCGCACGCCAGCAACAACGACTTCGTGCTGCACGTGGCGGGCAAGTGCCTGCTCATGCCCAGCGGCTACTACGCCGGCTACGGCTCGGCCCATCACGTGCACTGGGTGTGGCACACCAAGTCACACAACTGTATCACGCTCTCCGACGCCGGGCAGATCGACCGCTCGCACGACTCCGTCGGTGCGGTCGAGCATCCCTTCGAGGACGAGCGCGTCGCCTACTTCCGCGGCACCGCCGACGCCAGCTACGCCGACCGGGCGCGCCGCTGCCGGCGCCATGTCGCCTGGCTCAAGGCACACTCGTGCTTCGTGATGATCGACGAGTTCGTGGCCGTGCCCGGCATCGTCTCGGCGCTGCAGTGGAACGCGCACTCCTGGGACGAGTTCACCGTTGATGACGAGGCGCGCAGCTTCCGCGTCGAACGCGAGGGCAGTGCGGTCAGCGGCCACTTCATGTATCATCACAACGCGTTCTTCTCACTCAGCGAGGGCTTCGACCCGCCGCCGGCCGGCGCGCGCGATGGCCGCCAGTGGCGCAACCAGCACCACCTGCGCTTCACGCCCGCGGGCCTGGTGAGTGCCCGCAACCTGGGCGTGGTGCTCTGTCCGGCACATGGCGGCCTCGCCCCGGCGCCGGTGCGGACCGAGCGCGCGGGCAACGCCGAGGTCGCCCGCATCGGCGACGACCTGGCCGCGGTCAACATGGGCGGCGCGCTCAACGTCGAGGGGATCGACAGCGACGCTCTCGCAATCCTGCGCCTCGACGGCCACATCTACGAGATCCGCGACGACGGGCTGATCATGCGCTGACGCCTGTCGCCGCCCGATGGTGCATCAGTCCCGCCTGGAGGTCATGCCATGTCTGCGATCCGCACCCATCGTTCGCTGCGCCTCACCGGCGCGCTGCTTGCGCTCATGCTCATCATCGCCATCACCATCGGTCCCACACTGGCCCAGGAGGAACGCGAGATGACTCTACTGCACAGCTGCGACAGCCTCGACGGCGTCACCGTCAGCGGTGGCGCCGACTGGCCCGAGACCCGGCTGGAGCTGAACATCGACGCCGCGTGGAAGTCCGAGGGCGAGGCCAGCATCCACCTCAGCGGCGTCTCGCCCGCCGACGCCGCCGGCAACTCCTACCTCAGCGTCGACGTGCCCATCGGCGACGTGGATGTCACCGACCAGGCCATCATCTTCGACGCCTGGACCAGCCGGCCCGAAAACACGAGAGCGCTCTATGTGCGCGGCTACAACGCCGCGGGCGAGTGCGTGCTCAGCTATCTGAACTGGGGCGCGCCGCTCGGCGACGGCTCGCGCAAGACCATCGAGCTGGTGCGCGGCTTCAGCGAGTCCCTGGCGTGGGAGCAGAAGATGGTGGAGACCGACGATACCGGCTCGGTGACCATGCTGCGCTTCTACATCGGCACCCCCGACCCGGGCGTGCCCTTCGATCTGTACCTCGACAACATCCGCATCGCCGACAGCAACATCAAGAGCTTCAACGATGTTACCGAGGTCAAGCCGCAGGTGCTGCAGACGCCCGTAGTCACCGGCGGCGAGCCGCGCGCGCAGATCGTCGCGCCCGCCGACGCCGAGTGGCGCCCGGTGGCCGATGAGGTCCGGGCGATGATCGCCGATCTCACCGGCGTGCAGGTGCCGATCGTGTCCGCCGACGAGATCGACGACGCCGCCATGCACGACAGCACCGCCATCGTCGTGGGCAGCGTCGTGGTCAATCCGCGCATGCTCTACCTGTACGCGCACTGCTGCGTGTTCGCCGACGATGTCTACCCCGGCGGCGACGGCTATGAGGTGCGCACGATCCACGATCCCTGGGGCACCGGCCGGAACGTGCTGTCCATCGGCGCGAGCACCCCGGCGGGTGCCCGAGCCGGCCTGGCGGCGCTGCGCGAGCAGCTTGCGGCGGGCGATGACCTGGTGCTCGAGCCCACGCTGCTGGTCGAGCTGTCGCCGGAGGCACAGCGGCGCTGGGGCGCCGCCTTCACCACCGAGCCGGACGACGCGTGGTTCGAGGACGTGCAGGCGGCCGCCGAGCGCGACCTGCAGTCGGGAGCACACACCGGGCTGTTCGGCCGGGCCGCGCGTATCGGCCGTGACTACGAACTCACCGGCAAGGACGGCTACGCCCGCGCCTTCGCCTGGCTGATCCTGCGCGCCAAGGCCCACCGCGACACCGATCCGACCACCTACGGCGGCCCGTGGGGCATGGACTCGGACTTCCGCTGCTATGACGTCATCCCCGCCTGGGACGCGGTCGAGGAGTCGTCGGCGCTGGACGATGAGACGCGCATGGCGGTCACGCAGGCACTCTTCCAGTGGGTCACCGAGGCGGTGGCGTCCGAGGCCGCGTCGTCGATGGGCGCCAATCGCCCGCGCCACAACCACAACACCTTCGCCGCCCTGGGCTCGATGTACGCGGGCGAGTACTTCAGCAAGTACTACGGCGCCACCGAGGGCGAGCGCTGGCTGGCCATCGCCGACGACTGCTTCACCGACCAGGCGCAGTACTTCAAATCCCACGAGGACTGCAA
>JALGVA010000208.1 GCA_029820295.1 Candidatus Zipacnadia bacterium | reverse complement strand
AGTAGCGCGCGCCCCCGCCGGGGCGGCCGTCGAGCAGCTTGGTGTGCTCGGGGTCCTGGAACTGCCCCTCCCAGCCCTCTTCATCCGGCGGCACCGGATAGCTGTAGCTCACCCGCATCGCGTCTTCCTGCGCAGCCGCCACCCCGACCGTCGTGAGCACACCCACCACCAGCGCGATCATCCGCACACCGATCACCTCGCACGTCCGCCGTCGCCGCCTGCCGTTACCGTCGCCGTGTGTCGTACGTAGGACAGGCATCCTGCCTGTCCGCCGTTGCCTTTCCCGTCCGCCCCTGGGCCATTCGCTGTTGCCCTCGGCCGTTGCCTTTGTGCCCCTCGCGCCCTCGCGAGGGGGTCGCCCGCAGGGCGACTGTCGTCCGCGCTCGCCGTGACCGGTACCGCCGTCGTTCCGTTCGCCGCCGCCGTCGTCTTCCGTTCCCCCATCCCCCATGCCCGGTCGTCACTCACCAGATCCTTCGTATCTCGATGTCGTCGAACCACGTCCACACGTCGGCCTTCTGGTAGTAGGCCGCGAGCTGCAACACGAAGGTCCCGCCCACCGCCGGCGTCAGGCTGCGCTCCACGTACCGCCACTCCCCCTCGGTCGGCTCCAGGTCCACGCGCGCGAACTTCTGGATGCGCTCCTGGTCTATCTCGCGCGGCGACGCCAGCTCCCCCTCGTAGCTGAACAGCCACAGGCTCGCCGGGCTCTCGCGCCCTTCGGTGCGGTACCAGAATGACAGCTCGTAGCGCGCGCCTTCCTCTATGTGGATGATCGCCTTCAGCTCCGGGTAGTTGCCCTCCCCCATGCCGATGGCGCGGCCACCATCGTGGCCGTTGCCCTCCCGCCACTCGTAGCGCGCCTTGACGCCCTTGACCATGCCGTAGAACTCGTAGAAGTCCCAGCCGGGCAGCGTCGGCGGATCCCCGGGCTCGCCCTCCTCGAAGCTCCCATTGACCACGATGTTCTCGGGTTCGACGCCGCGCAGGCGGTTGATCTCCGGGCCGATGTAGCGCTCCAGTGCGGGGCGCTCGTCCATGCGCTCCCGCCACCACGCGACGGCCGCATCGGTGTCGCCCTCGGCGAGCACGCGCTCGCTCATCGCCTCCAGCGCATCGTCGATCGCGCTCTCGTGGCCGCTGTCCACCATGGTGCGCAGTTGCGCGAAGAAGCTCGTCCAGTACGCCTCTGGGGCCTTCTGCGCGCTCGCGTCGAGCAGCCAGCCGCTGGTGTCGGTGGCCACCTGGTTGCGCCAGATGCGGTCGAAGTCCGGGGTCAGGTGCAGGCTGTCCTCGATGGTGCCGAGCACGCGCTCGGGGCTGTGCGCCGCCACCCACGCCGGGTCGCCCAGCTCCTGCGAGACCAGGTACTGCTCGGCGTTGAGCCGCATCAGCCGGTGCCAGGTGCGCAGGTAGTCCAGGCGCGCGCGCTGATCGTCGGTCAGCTCAGCCAGGCGCGCCTGCGCCAGCATGTCGTCCATGGCCGCCAGGTCATCGCGCCGGATCCACTGCAGGTGCCGCGCATCGCGCCAGCCGTAGGAGTTCTGCGTCAGCATCTCCGCCGGCCGCCGCCGGTAGATCTCATACCAGCGGTCGAAGTACGCGCGCACGTACCGCAACGCGCTCTCTCCATAGGCGAGGCCCAGGTACTCGTCGAGCAGCTCATCGACATCGCGCGAGCTGTCCCACAGCAGGTGCGCGAGTACGTAGAACTTGGGCGCGCTGATGATCCAGTGCGCCTTGATCTCGGAGTAGAAGCCGATGGCGCCCAACTCATGCCCGGCGCGCACCAGCTCGCCCAGCAGGTGCAGGTCCGGCTGCACGGTCAGGAAGCCGCCGTCCCACAGCCACAGGTACATCGCCGGAGTCGCGCCGGTGGCCGCCCACGCCCGCAGCGTCGCCACATCCGGCTGCACCTTGAAGACGTGGATGCGCGGGTTGACGCGCACCCGCGTCGGCGGCGTCGATACCACGCCGTAGCCCAGCACCCCGATGTTCGCCTCGGGGTTGACCTCCAGCGCCCGCTCGATGACCGCGTTGTAGAAGTGGAAGAACCGATCCGACAGCCTGGGCCGCCGCCCCGGCGCATAGGCGTCCGGGCCGTCCAGCGCCCGGCAGCTCTCGCACTCGCACTCATTCCCCGCGCCGTCATTGACCGCCAGGCTCGCGCTGATCAACCGCGGGTTGTTCGCCAGCGTCTCGAGCACGTAGTTGGTCGCAATCTCGATCGACTTCGGGTTCGACGTGCATGGCTGCCAGCCGCTGAGCGCGCGCGGGCCGTTGGCCGGCTCGGGGATGTATCGCTCCCCGCCCACCAGCGGGTAGACCTCCGGCGTGTCGCCATGCCTGTCCGGGTGAAAGACATGCCCCAGCGCGTGGTGGAAGCCCATGCGCGAACTGCGCGCCAGCCACTCGCGGCTGCTGAACGAATCCCCGCTCCACAGGCGCATCTCGAAGTCCGGGCTCTCGACCACGCTGATGCGCGCGGGGATCTGCCAGTCGGGCCGCTTCTCCCACACCACGCCCAGCTCGCCCGGCCCCACCCAGTGCACGTCCATCAGGCGCGTCAGAAACGCGTAGACCGGGTAGTCGCAGGCGAACTGGTCGTGCGAGACGAGCATGCACACCTCGCGCCCCTGCCACTGCACCGGATACTCGATCGCGAACGCATCCCGGCGCAGGCCATCGAGCTTCGCCGCTATCTCCGCGGGAGCGTTGGCGGCGTCGGTCACCAGGAAGACCATCCCCTCGGCGGGCGGCTCCTGCCCGGCGACCTCGATCGGACGGTCCAGCACCATCCCGGCGTAGCGCGCCAGCTCCTCTGCGGCCGCGCTCGCCTCCGCCGGCCCGCTCCAGCACACCGACCACTCCGCCGCGCCCGCGCCGGAGACCGCCGGCAGCACCACCAGCGCAATCCGCGCAACGCTCAGCAGCTCAGTCACCCTCCCTCACTCCTCGCCGTCGCCGTACGCCTGCCCCGCCGCTTGCCACGAAAGGCCGTGCCTGCCGCCTTCGCCGCCCCTGACGGCGCCTCCTCCGGCCCCTGTGCACATCCCCCGATCACCGAACCATTCCCCGCCCGCCCACGTCATAGCGTGTGAAGTACCCCATCCGCGGTCCTCCGTTCGGCGACCGCGGATTCCCACTATGAGGTGAGGCAACATGGCTCTTCGTACGCGCGCAGACAGTCGTTGCGGCCGAGTGGCCATCATTCTTCTGAGCATGCTCGCGGGCGCCGCGCTGACCTTCGCTTTGCTGTCCGGGTACGCCCCGGTCGCCACCATGCAGCCCGCACACGCCCAGGCGGGCATGGCCGCCGACCGCACCTTCGTCACCATCGCCAGTCAGGCCAAGCCGGCCGTCGTCAGCATCATCGCCCGGAGCGTCTCCCAGGCCGCGCGCCTGGAGATGCCCGAGGAGCTGCGCCGCTTTTTCGGCGATCCGTTCTTCCGCCGGTTCGGGCCGCAGATGCCCGACGGCGGGCAAGGAGCGCCTCACATGCAGTCCCGCCAGGCCCTCGGCTCGGGCTGGATCTACAGTGAGGACGGCTACATCGTCACCAACTCGCATGTCGTGAAGGGCGCCACCGACATCCGCGTGAAGCTCTACGATCGGCCCGACGACGACCGCGAGTACAGGGCGACGGTCGTCGGCGACGATCCCCGCACCGAGCTGGCGCTGCTCAAGATCGACGCCGGCCGCAAGCTCCCCACGCTGCCGGTGGGCGATTCCAGCGCGCTCGAGGTCGGCGAGTGGGTCATGGCCATCGGCTCGCCCTTCCAGCTTGAGCAGACCGTGACCGTGGGCGTTGTGTCGGCCAAGGGCCGCATGCTCGATGGCCCCGACCAGCCCTTCCGCATGGGCGACATCATCCAGACCGACGCGTCCATCAACCCGGGCAACTCCGGCGGCCCGCTGGTCAACACCCGCGGTGAGGTGGTCGGCGTCAACGTCGCCATCCTCTCGCCCGGACAGGCCGGCAACATCGGCATCGGCTTCGCCATCGCGGCCGATACCGTCAAGCAGATCGTCCCGACCCTCCAGACCAATGGCTACGTTCACCGCGGCTGGCTGGGCGTAGCGATCCGCGACCTCAACGACAACCTGCGCCAGGCCTACAACGCGCCCGAGGGTGGCGTGCTGATCGAGCAGATCACGCCCGACGGCCCCGCCGGCAGGTCGGACCTGCAGGCCGAGGATGTCGTGACCAGCGTGGACGGCCAGCCCGTGAAGGACACCTGGGCGCTGCAGAAGGCCATCGCCGGCCATCGCCCCGGCGAGAAGGTCGCCCTGGGCATCATTCGCGACGGCAAGCCACTCCAGGTCGAGGTGACGCTGGGCGAGACCCCCGCGCAGTACGCGGGCGTCGAGCCGCCCGGCGAGACCGAGGCGCCGAAGGCCGACACCGTACTGGGCCTCTCGCTCGCGCCCATCACGCCCGAGGTGGCGCAGGCGCACGGCCTGGCCGCCGGCTCCGGCGTTTACGTCCAGAGCGTGGCGCCCGACTCCAACGCCTGGGAGCGCGGCATCCGGCCCGGCGACGTCATCATCAAGGTCAATCGCACCGAGGTGAAGTCGGTCGAGGACGTGACCTCGGCGGTGGATGCGGCCAGACAGGCCGGCGACGACTTCGTGGTGGTGCGCGTGCAGCGCACCGGCCCCGACGGTCGGTCGCAGGTCGTGACGCTCGACATCGCCCTGACGTAATCCGATGCTTCCGCGGCGCGACCCCGCGCCGCGTACCGTGCACTGGGTCTCCTCCTCAATGCGCCGATCACGGGGCCCCGCTGCTCAAGCGGGGCCCCGTGCGCATCTGCCACCACGCGCCTCCGGATGCGTGCTCAGGTTGGCGGGAGACGGCCCGGCTGCGCGGCTCACAGGCAGAGGGATCGCCGGGGGCGCTGAGGCCTGCCGACCTGCGCGCCCTCGGAGTCGCGGGTACTGCACGGACTACCGCACCGGCCGCCGCCTCACCAGCGCCACATCATCGAACCGCGCCCGGCCCACGCCGCAGATCCCCAGCCGCACCCCGACCTGCGCGACGCTCGACGGCGTGACGACCGTCCGCCTGCACAGCCGCAGCCAGCCGTCCGTCGCCTGCGCGCGCCCTGCCTCCACGCTCGTGACGCTCCAGCCCGCGCTCTCGCCACTCTCGTCGTAGCCCACGATCTGCAGGAACGCCCCGCGTTCGGTCCTCTCCAGGTCCTCGTCGATGCGCACCCACACCTCGGCCTCGATCGCGTCCCACTGCTGCACCGGCACCATCTCGCTCGACACGCTCGCCGTCGCCCAGTCCCGCTCCTGGCCCTCGTAGATTGTCGGGCTCTCGGACGCCAGCCGCAGCGCCCACTGCCCCGACCGCGCCTGGTCGGTCAGCGACACGCTCCCCACCTGCTCGTGCGCCGCCGGCAGGTCCGCCCACCCCACCACCTGCCCGTCCGCGCTCTCCTCGAACGATGGGTTCGTCAGCAGGTTCGGCGACGGTTCCGCCTCGGCCAGCGCCCGCACCATCGGGTAGTAGGTCTCCGCCAGATAGAAGTTCGGCAGCACCTCCGCCTCGCGCACGAACTCATTCTCGTTGAGCCGCCGCCAGTGGTCATAGGTCGCCTGCCGCAGCACCCGCGACGCCGCGCGCGCCGCCCGGAAGGCGTCGGCGTAGCGCGCGCCCTCGATGGCGCTATTCGCCCGCGCGATCTCGTTACCGGCGCTCTCCACCGCCCCCCGCAGTTCGGCAGCGCCCGGGTAGCCTTCGGCCTCCAGCGTCGCCAGCACCCGCGCGACCTTGTCCCGCCGCGCCCCCGCCCCCTGGGCCGCGTAGCGTCCGGCGTCCGGCGTCAGCGCCTGCAGCGCCGCATCCGCCCCCGCCGCCAGCTCCGCGTCATCGGTCACCAGCAGCAGGCCCGTCATCTCCACCGATGGGACGCTCATACTCGAGCCGCGAACTCCACCGCTGATCTCCCGCGCGCCGCCGTCCAGCGTCAGGTGGTAGACCCGCTCCCCCTCACGCAGCTCCCGCCTCAGCTCCACCACGCCCTCCTCGACGCGCGCCGCATCGACGTGATACTGGCTGTCATCCTTGATAACCGCCAGCAGCACCAGCGTGCCGCCGGGGAAGGTCACCGGCCACGCGTGCAGAGCCGGATCACTCGTCGCCAGCTCCTCCCCCACATCGCCCATCGCCAGCCACGGCCCAACGACCTCCAGCTCGCAGCCCACCAGCGCCGCCTCGGCGTAGCGATCCACGCCGTGGTACTCCTCGGTGAAGTACCGGTTGAAGAAGTAGAGGATCCCCCGACAGCCCGCCGCCAGCGCCGAGTAGGCGACCAGCCGCAGATGCTCGCCGTCGGGGTAGAGCGACGGCATCCACTGCACCTCCGGGTCGAGGTAGCGCTGCGTATACCAGATCTGTACGTGCCCCTGCTCCCACGTCCACAGGTAGGCGTCGGGGTTGACGATCTCGTGCTCGCGCCGCAGCATCGCCACGTAGTCGAGCAGCGTCTCGGGCTTGAGCAGCGGGTAGTGGTAGGTGTTGAACATTCCGTCGAACCAGGCGAAGGCCTCGAAGCCCTGGATGACATCGAACATGATCGGCCGCCCGTGTGGGTCATGCGCGCTGATCCAGTCGTAGGCCTGGCGCACCTGGTCGGCGTCCCCGGCCTTGATGTCATCGCCGATGTTCCAGGCCAGCAGGTTCGGGTGATCCCGCACCGCCAGCACGTGCTCCTCGTGCTGCGGCCCCCAGCTCGGTGCGTAGGGGTAGGTGATGACCCAGAAGTCGTGCTCGCGGGCCTGCTCGAGCAGGTCCGGCACGCCGCCCATCCCGCTGAACACGCACGTGAAGTGATGTCGCTTCATCGACTCGATAGACTCAATCGCCCCCCAGCAGCCATAGGGGAAGAACGGCTCGCCATCGACGAAGAGCCGGTTACCCTCGAGCGCCACCCTCGGCATCTCCTGCGCATGGGCCACCGTGCCGCCGGCCGCCACGAGCACCAGCACCGCAAGCCATCGCATCACCGTCGCCCTCCTTGCGAGGCACTGCTGCGTCCACCGGGTTCGCGCATGCCCTCGGGTCGGCAACGACCCCATGGCATGGTGCAGGCGCCCCCGCCTGCACACGCCGTCAGACCCCTCACGTCCCCATCGAGCCGCCTCGACAGACGCCTGCGCGCCTCTCGTTTCCCCTGCAGTCTCCCCGCACCTCCGCCCCGCCTCGCCCCTCTGCTCCCCCTATACGTTACCCACACCTCGTGGGCGGCCGCGACGTCCGGGCCGTACGCTGTTTTTTTTCGTACGGAGGGGCTGCCCGAGCGTCGGACGCGCAGCGTCCGCGCGAGGGTGAGGCGCGCCGGCGCCTCAGCTTCCATGCGTACGGAGGGGCTGCCCGAGCGTCGGACGCGCAGCGTCCGCGCGAGGGTGAGGCGCGCCGGCGCCTCAGCTTCCATGCCGGCCCGGCCGTTGCGTCGTGTGCCGTTGGCGCTGCAGCCGTGCGCGGGCCGGGATGGAATCCGCGCAGCGAACTCCCAACACAAGCCCCGGGGCTCTTGTATGGCACCTGACGCCTGCGCAACACAGCCGCGCAGGCGTCACTCCCCCGTACGACAAAGCGACGCATCGCCTGTGCACCGCGTGGCCTCGCCGCAGCCGTGCCGACTTGTGGGTAATGCATAGTCGACATAGGTAGGCCCTCGCGGGCTGTCCCTGTCACACCACCGTGCGTACGGGTCCGTACACGGCGGTTCGA
>JALGVA010000055.1 GCA_029820295.1 Candidatus Zipacnadia bacterium | reverse complement strand
ACCAGCTCGGAGAGCGGCGGGATCGGCGTGGTCTCGCCGTCGCGGCTGAGCATGATCGAGTTGTGCCACTTGGGCGTGGCGCGGATGTAGTCCATGTCGCACAGCCACAGCCGCCCGTTGTCGGTGAAGCGGATGATGGCGTTGGCGTCATCGTGGTCGTGGATGCCGGCCGAGATGCCGTCGAGCATCAGATAGCTGTCCTGCTCGTCGAAGCCCGAGCGGAAGACCGCCTTGTCGAGCGCGCGCTCGGGCGGGACGTTGCCAACGGCCGCGTTATCGTCGAGATAGCTGGCGTAGACCGCCGGATCGAGGGTGAAGCTGGTCAGGCCGATCTGGTGGCGCGGCTCCTCGGAGGCGCCCGACCAGTTCCAGTAGCCCAGCACCTCGCTGCTGCGCGCCCTGGCGTCGAGGCGCTGCACCAGCCAGCGGTAGTGCGGGTCATCGTAGTAGAGCGAGGCGATGCGCATGAGCGCGCGCGCGTTGGAGCCGAAGGGCATCCAGGCGTCGCCGAAGGTCGCCTCGTCGCCGAAGTTGTCGTGGCAGGCGATAGCCAGCTCGCAGGTGTCGCGCAGCGTGTCGGAGGTGAACAGCTCCATCTCGCCGCGCACCAGCGCCCACTTCTGCGTGTGGTTGATGGTGATCCACTGGTAGTTGGCCGAGTCCTCGAGCGGCTTGCAGACGTGCTCCTGGCCCTGGAAGAGGTTGTCCACCACGCGCCGCCACCAGTCCACCTGGGGCATGCGGAAGTGCGAGCCGAAGTACTCGACGGCGCAGGTGATGCCGACCGCCGGATGGGTCTGATGGTTCCAGATCGGGCCCTGGATACCGTCGCGCTCGCGGGCGATGGGCTCGCGCATCTCCCAGAAGCCCATGCTGTCATCGACGATCTGGCGCACCCACTCGGCGGCCATCATTCGATCGTCATCGCTCATGGCCGGGCACTCCTCGACCTGGTCGAGCGCGGTCACGATCGACTGCAGCGTGAAGGTCGGCGGGTTGATGCCGGGCGTGTTCTCGTAGTAATCGCGCAACACGCGCACCAGCGCCACGTAGGCGCGGGCGTAGGTCTCGCCGCCGCCCAGATAGTAGCCGCGCGCGTAGCCCGACGGCCGACCCGAGGCCGACTGATACTGATAGGCGCCCACGAACGAGTGCAGGTAGTCGTCAAGCTTCTGCACCGCCTGCGCGATCTGTTCGTCGCTCACAGGCGCGTAGTCGGTGCTCTCCGACACCCAGTCGATGGTGACCGGGAGCGTGAGATCAGGCGCGGGCTCGATACGCTCGAGCAGCGATTCGGCTGCCGCGCGGCAGCCCTCGGGGCTGGAGCCCCCGAGGTAGATCACGTTCGTGCCGGCGCCCCACGGATCGTGCACGGTGCGCAGCTCATGGCCATCCGCGCCCGGGAAGGCGCCGTCGGAGTAGATCAGCCCGCGCGCGTAGAGCCGCAGCGACAGCGGGCCGCTCGCCAGGTTGCCGACCAGGATGGTGGTGCCCACGGCCAGGTCCTCGGGCGTCGCGGCGTCCTCGTCGATCGTGGGCAGCGTCACCCCGGTGGCCTCGGCGAAGCGGGTCGCGAACTCCTCGGCCACCGCGCGGTAATCGGGCGCGCGCGGCAGCAGCAGCGTCGCTGCGGGCCGGCCGCCTGCGATCAGCGGCGTCTCGCGGTGGATGGTCCCCGGCGAGGCCAGCGGCAGCGATTCCTTCGGCTCCTCGAGCTTCATCAGCCTCACCTCGTCGAGGGCAATCTGCGCGCCCACTGCCGTCAGGCGGATGTCGGCCGCCTCGCCGACCGTGGCGCGCTCCACGCCGATGCCGATCTCGCCCCACTCGCCCGCCGGGACGAAGTGCCGCCCGGCGATCTCGCCCTCGGTCAGCGACTCAAGCCAGGCCGACTCGTCGCCGGTCGCCATGGCCGTGATGGCGATGCGCCAGGTGCCCATCTCGACCGGGACGCTCAGGTCCACCGACACGCCGTCGGCCAGCACAACCGCCGAACCGTCGAAAGCGCGAGCGAACTCCTGCGCCCGGGCCGCCGGCGCGACGGCCTCGACAGCGGACGCCTCCTGCGCCCATGCCGGCAGCGCGATGGCCAGAGCCATGATTGCGGACGCCACAATGCGCTTCAATATGCCTCCACCTCCGAGATCCACATCAGGTTCGGGCGCTGCGCCGGCCCGCCGCCGGGCGGCTGAACGATACGCACCGCCGTCGCCTGCACCTCATCGAAGCCGACCATCGACACGTACACCGGCTCGGGCTCGTCAGCCTCCGCCACCGGCACCCACTGCTCGCCGATCAGCGCCTCTATCTGGAACCGTCGTGAGGAGTACACGGCTTCGCCCTCGGCGGCCCAGTAGATGACCACGCGGGACAGTGGCCGCTCGCCGGGAAAGCTCACCTGTACCCAGTGCGGCTCGTCCGACTCGGCGGTCGTGGTGGCGCGGCGGGTGAAGTCCGTGCCTGCGAGCACCTGCACGCCATCGTTGAGCGGCTCGACGCGGTACTGCGCGTAGAGGCTGTCGGCGGAGGCCACGCCGCCGTTGGCGGCCAGCGCCCAGTTGAGCGCGAAGACCGCGTCGCTCATGGTGATGACGATGTCATCGACCAGGATGGGCGTCGGCGAGTTGCAGCGCAGGTTGGCGAGGTAGCCGCGGCCCTGCTGGTGGATGGCGGTGTAGGTGATCTCCTGCCACTGCTCGCCCAGCGCGAAGTCGCGTGAGTACCCGCCCGGGTACTTCACGCGCCAGTCGCCGCGGTCGAGGTAGGCGCTGACCTGCGCACTGCCCTCCTCGGCACGCGCCTGGAAGGTGATCGTGTAGGCGTGGCCACGCAGGTAGGTCATGCTGCAACTGAGCGCGGCGCCGCCGGCCTGGCCGACGTTGGCGATGCGCGCACATGCGGAGCCGTCGGGCCCCAGGCCCTCGACGACCTCGGCCTGCACGTCGCCATCGCCGTAGCTCGTGGGGCCGAACGGCTCGAGCGTGCCACCGTTGAAGTCGGCCTGCACCACGACCTCCGCGGCCCCGGCCGGCACCAGGGCGCACGCCCCGATGACGAGCGCGATGATGGCGAGTCTCGTCAGGTTCACTCCGACCACTCCTTCGCGACTGTGTTGAGCCAGCCGCCGACGACCCGCTCGTAGCGCTCGACCTCGACCGCGCCGCTGTCCCGATGCGCGCGGGCGAACTCCAGCAGGTCGCGGGCCGCGTCGAGCGCGCGCCGGCGCAGCCATGGCCGTCGCACCGCCGGCTCCTCCTGGGCGTCGCGCAGCAGCCTCCGCCATGTGCCCATGCGCAGCAGCAACTCAAGGCCGACCCAGGCGCGCTGCACCGCCTGCCAGTGGCGCTTCTCGCCGGTGGCCGCCCGCGCCCGCGCCCGGCCGAAGGCCGTCAACGCCGGCCGCAGTACGCGGTCGGTGGCGCGCTGCGTGTACTCGAGGTCATAGTGTCCGGTGCACGGCCCGGCGAGCGCAAGATCAGCCGTCAACGCTGCGAAGTACGCGCCCATCTCGTCGGCGGCCGGGCCGAACAGGTGGTCGCGGTGGCGTGCCAGCCACGCCGCGACATCCATCAGCGGCTGCCACGACAGTTGTCCGATCAGATGGGCATTCTCGCCGAATGTGCCCCACTCCTCGGGCACGAACTCGCACACGTAGCCGTCGCAGCCTGCCTCCACGAGCCAGCGCCACTGCTCTCCGAGCATGTGGGCGACGGGGTAGGGCAGCGACATGGTGTGTATCTGCATGAGGTAACAGAAGAGGTAGAGGTCGTTCGACGTGACCTCGCGCCAGCGCTCCAGCTCGCGCGCGTAGGCCGCGTTCATGCGCTCGCAGTCAACGTCCGGCGCCACCGGGTGCTTGAGGCAGCGCAGGAAGGGCGCGAAGCAAACCGCGACGTTGTCGGCGGGTCGGACCGCGATCGGCGCGTCGGCGCAATTGACGTAGGCCAGCGCGCTCAGGCGGCGGTCGGGGTGCTCGCGCGCGACGTGCCCGGCCACGGCATTGACGAAGCGCAGGCAGGTGTCGGTGCGGCGCAGGTGCTCGGGGCGGAAGCGCGACGGCGCCTGCGGCTCGAGCGCCATGCACTCGGCGCACTCGCACCAGCCGAAGCCGTCGTTGGGCCACAGGCCGATCATCTCGATGTGCTCGTGGGCGGCGAAGAAGTCGCAGACCGCCTCGGCGACGCGTTCTACGACCTCGGGGTTCGAGGTGCAGAGCTGCCCGTCGGGCGAGCGTTGGCCATCGAGCAGTGCGTACCACTCCGGGTGCGCGGCGAAGTGCTCGCCCGGCGGGAGGAAGTAGCGGAAGCTGTGATGCCCCATGGTGGCCTGCATCCCGCGCAGGACCACCTCGGGCTCGAGCAGCTCGAGGTAGCGCTCGATCGAGCCCTCGATGTTGGCGAAGACCATGAAGCGGTTGAAGCGATTCTTCGCCATCCACTCGATGTGATGCACGTAGCCGGCGTCGATGGGCATGAGGTTGGTGAACTCGCGGTGCACCATCGCCGGCTCGACGACGCGCTCACCGGCGGGCAGCGCCACCTGCGGCACGCGCGGGACGATCTCCCCGCCCTCCCACGCGTGCAGCCACACGCAGCCCAGCTCCTCGAGCAGCGCGTAGACCGCGTGCACCACGGCGCCGGGCCGGTCGCCGACGATTTCGGCGCCGCGCTCATCGACGCGCCAGCCGTACGCCCCGCGCCGCCGCTGGCCGCCGTTGTCGTCTGCAGGGCGCGGACCTGTGCTGCGCCTGCCGTTGTCGTCGCCGTTCCGCAGTCCCACCCGCAGCACCGGCGCACCATCGTCGGGCGCCGGCCCCTCGCGCACCGGGAAACGTCCGCCGGTCATGATCGCCAGGTAGCGCGACAGCTCGCGGGCGGCGAAAGAAACGGCCGGCGGCGAGTCGGGCTCGGTCACCACGCTCGCCGCCGGCTGATTGTCCGGTCTGAGTATGAGGCTCATCTGCCTCGACGCCTCGCCTCCGGTTAGCCGGGCTGGCTCGGCGGAGTGGCGGTCGGCGACGCGGTGGGAGCCGCCGCGGCCTCGCCGGCGAGGCCGAAGTTGTCTCGGTAGGCCAGCGCCAGCATCACGGTCGTGATCGGGATCGTGATGATCATGCCGATCCCGGCGGTCACGGAGCTGCCGAGGCCGTTAACGAGCGCGATGACCAGGACGAACAGGACCCAGGAGAAGAGGTTCTCCTTGGTCTTGTTGATGCTCGTGGTAATGGCGGGCCAGAAGGCCAGGCCGCCCTCCACAACCAGGGGCAGGGCCAGGATCACGAGGGCTGAGGTGAAGAACACACCGATCACACAGGCGATCACGCCGAGGCCGGCGATGATGCCGCCGACCAGCCACACGAGGAAGGTCGCAACGAACACCTCGAAGCCCTTGGCAAGGTCGCCGACCTGAGGCACGTAGTTCGGGTCCTTGAGCTTGCGGAAGACGATCCACAAGTAGCCGCCGACCAGCGGACCATACAGCAGACTTCCCGTCGCACTGGTGCCCAGCCCCACAATCAGGCCCAGTATCAGGTGTGTGCCGATGTCCTGCGAGATGAGTTGCCACGCCTCGGAGAACCAGTCGCCAATCTTGACCATAGTCGCTCCTCCTCAAAGTTGTGTTACGCCACCGAGTCCCGGCATCACCCCTCGGTCAGGTCACTCCTCGTGCCCAAGGCGCACTTCGCTGTCTCGTGGCCCGCTACCTCCTGCGCGCAGGAGAGACGGCGCCACGCCGCGAAATGACGCGCTTACAGCGTTCGCGAGGGCAGCGCACGAGGAGACGCAGCATGGCCGCAGCAGAGAACGCGCCGCGCCTGTCGGTCGTCATACCCGCCTACAACGAGGAGCTGCGCCTCGGGCCGACCATCGAGAAGGTGGTCCAGTACCTCACGGCGCAGGCCTACCCGGCGGAGCTGATCGTGGTCGATGACGGCTCCTCGGACCGCACCGCCGAGCTGGCCCGCGAGCTGCTCGATGGCGCGCCCATCCCGCACGAGGTGCTGGTCAATGAGCACAATCGCGGCAAGGGCTACTCGGTCAAGCGCGGCATGACGCACTCGACCGGCGAGCTTGCACTGTTCTCCGACGCAGACCTGTCCACGCCCATCGAGCACACCGCCGACCTGATGGCCGCCATCGGCGCGGGCGCGGATATCGCCATCGGCTCGCGCGTGGCCCCGGGCGCCGACATCGAGGTGCACCAGCCCTTCCTGCGCGAGATGGCCGGGCGCATGTTCTCGGTGGTGCAGCGCGGCATCCTTGGTTCGGGCATCAAGGACACGCAGTGCGGCTTCAAGATGTTCACGCGCGAGGCGGTCGAGCTGGTCTTCCCGCACCAGCGCCTCGAGCGCTGGGCCTTCGACGCGGAGCTGATCTTCATCGCGCTGCGGCTGGGGTTGCGGGTCGTCGAGGTGCCGGTGCACTGGCGCAATGACGCCGAGAGCAAGGTGAGCGCGCTGACCGATGGTACGCAGATGGTCGCCGACCTGGCCGCGATTCGGCGCATGCACGCGGGCCTGCGGCCGGTGCGGCGCGGGTCCTGAGGCGTCGGGCTACGTGCGGTACATCGCCAGCACGTTCTCCGGGGGGACGTCCGGCTGGAAGAGGTGCGCCGGGGCGAGGATGTAGTCCCCACCGGCGCCCAGCACCTCGCAGTAGCGCCTCGCTTCGGCAGTCACCTCCTCCGGCCTCCCGCGCGGCAGCAGGCGCTGCATATCAATGCCCCCGTGGAAGCACAGGCGGTCGCCGAAGCGCGCCTTGAGGCGCTCGGGGGTCATCTCCGGGTCGGTCGGCTGGATGGGGTCGAGGATGTCCACGCCCGCCTCGAGCAACTCCGGGATGAAGCCGGCGACCGCGCCGCAGGAGTGGAACATGACCTTCCCGCCGAGGTCATGGATGCGCGCGCACATCTCGCGCAGATACGGCGCCGCGAACTCGCGGAACATCGCGGGTGAGATCAGCGGGCCGCGCTGGCTGCCCAGGTCGCTGATGAGCAAGTAGATGTCGATGCGTCCGCCGGTGGCCGCGGCGGCGCGGGCGTAGTCCTCCAGGTAGAAGTCGGTGAAGCGCCGGCACAACGCGTGCGCGATCTCCGGGCGCTGCGCCATGTCGAGGAAGAACTGCTCCCAACCGCGCACCAGCGCCGGCCGCTGCCAGATGTCCGCGAAGCCGTAGATGAGCGCGAGATCGTCATGGCGCGCGCACAGGCCGGGCAGCGCCGCGTGATCGAGCAGCCTCGGCGACGGCCAGTTGAAGGCCTCGACTTCCCCCAGACTCTCCGCGCCCGCGAGCGCCCCCGGCAGGTCCTCGCGCATCGGCCCCCAGGGCGTGTCGCGGTAGACGAAGCGCTCGCCCCACATGGTCTGCCAGACGCCGCCGCCGATGCTGCGCGCCTCGGGCTCGACGCTCAGGTGGCGGCAGTCGATGCCCAGGTCACGCAGCAGGCGCTCCTCGTCGCGGTGGCCCAGGTGGGCGAAGAGCCGCTCCATCGTGGGCGGCTCGGCCCAGAAGTCGTGCGGGACCCGGTCAGGCTCCCCGTGCGCCAGCGCCAGCAGCACGCGCTCCCTCGAGGTCATGCGCACCGCTTCGCCGGGCGCTCGGGCGCACCTGCCGCAGCCATCGAGAGGAACCTCGACTGTGCGGCACGAAGCTCGCACCGTTACAGCAACTGCGAGGAGGGAGCGCCATGGCCGCGAAGCGCGCGAAGCGATACTTCGAGCCCATGCGGTACATGTGGGAGGTTTACGACGCCACCGAGCAGTCGATGGCCTTCAGTGCGGAGGACAGGAAGCAGTGGCGGGCGTGGCGGCGCCGGCTTAAGCGCAAGTTCATGGAGCTGCTCGGCGGGCTCGACGAGCCGCGCTGCGAGCTGGAGCCGGCGGTCAGCAAGCGCAAGCGCATGGACGGCTACCTGCGTGAGCGCGTGGTCTTCCAGAGCCGGCCGAACCTGACCGTGGCGGCGTGGCTGCTGATCCCCGACGGGCTCGACGGCCCGGTGCCGACCATGATCTGCCTGCAGGGCCACGGCGCCGGCAAAGACGATATCGTGGGCTTCGATGATGAGGGCAACCCGCGGGCCGAATACGGCGGCTATCAGAACGACTTCGCCATCCAGGCCGCGCACCGTGGCTTTTTTGTCATCGCCCCTGACATGTTCTCGTTCGGGGAGCGCCGCGACCCCGCGGACCTCGAGCAGGGGCGGCGCACCTCAAGCTGCCGCCTGCCCAGCATGGCCGGCATCCTGCTCGGGCGCACGGTGCCGGGCATCCGCGTCTACGACGTCATGCGCTGCATCGACTATCTGGAGACACGGCCGGAGTGTGACCCGAAGCGCATCGGCTGCATGGGCATCTCCGGCGGCGGGACCATCACCACCTTCGCGGCGGCGGTCGAGGAGCGCATCCGGGCGGCGCTGATCAGCGGCTATCTGGCCCACTGGCGTGACTCGATAATGCCGATGCGCCATTGCGAGGACAACTACGTGCCGGGGATTCTGCAGTACGCGGAAATGCCCGACATCGCGACGCTGATCGCGCCACGGCCGGTGTTCTTCGAGAACGGGACGCAGGACACCATCTTCCCGATCAAGTCGGCGCGCGCGGCCTACCGCAAGATCAAGGCCGCGTACACCATGCTGGGCATCCCCGAGCGCTGCGGGATGCAGGTGTTCGAGGGCCCGCACGAGTTCCGCGGCGACCAGGGCTTCCCGTTCCTCGAGAAGTGGCTGATGGGCGTGACGCCGACCATCATGGCATGAAGTCGGGCGTGGCGAGCAGGGCCAGCATCGCGACCGCGTCCGGCATTGGGCAGACCACATTCGCGGGTGCGACACAGGTCCCTTCCGGCTGACTACCGCAGCTCCCACAACCCCGTCCGTCGGGCGGGCAGGTCAACACTGAACTCCCGCGCCCGTGTGGCGATTGTCTCACCGGTGAAGGCCTCGATGACCGTTCGCTCGCGCGGCAGACGGATCGTCCTCGTGCCCGCGTAGAGCGTATGCACGGCGAGCAGCCGCTCGCTGGCGAAGACCACGTCGTCCTGCGCGTCGTAGATGTGGACGCCCGCGGTCTCGGCGATGGCGCGCAGCAGGTCGGGGGGCAGGCCCGGGACCGCCACCCACACCGACGTCCAGCCCTCCATGCGCTTGATCGCCAGGCCGCCGCGCTTGGCGAGGGTGAAGACACCGCCGGAGTCGTCCGTCGCGATCAGGTCACCCAGCACCCGGGCGCGCGGGTCCTCGCACCACAGGAGCGGGCCAATCTCACTTCTGGTCCCGAAGCGCGTGGCCCGCGGCAGCGCGGCGGTGATGGGGTGACCGAAATCGCTGACGATCACCTCAGCTCCCTTGCGCAGGCCGACATCGGCCATCTCGATGTTCATGCCGGTGATCTCGCGGACGCCGTCCACGGAGAGATGCTCGTCGCCGGCGAACCCGGTGGCGTAGATGCTGAGCACCGTGCGGTCGTCGCGCTGCAGCCGCTCGGCGATGATGCGGCGCTGGGCATCGGACAGATGGAAGGTGTTGAGCAGCACGAACAGGCGGTAGTGCCCGAACGGGAAGTCCGGGTGCTCGAGATCGGTGTCGAGGTAGACGTCGTACGGGGCCCCGATACGGGACAGGCCGGCGATGGTCTGGCGAGCGATCAGGTCCTGTTGGAGGGTGTTCACCTTCTGGTACCAGAGCGACCGGTTGCTCACGATGACCGCGATCTCCGCGGCCCGTCGATCCCCGGGGTAGTTGCGCTCGGCCGTCTCGCGCAGACGTGTCACGGCGTCGAGCAGACGCGGATGGTCGTACCAGCCTCCCTGGTTGCCCAGGCAGTACCACCACAGGCCGGTGCCGGGCCTGGTGAAGCAGCCGGCGAAGTTGCGCTTCATCACCGCGATGCTCTCGTCGATATCGTAGCTGCGCCCGAAGCTGTCGCCGATGGTCACATACGGGCGATCGGAGCGCTCGGGGTCGTAGGCGGCCTCAGCCTGCGCGGCAAGCGCCGTGCGCGAGTCCTCCTCCACGATGGCGAGCTTACCGTGCAGCGCCATTGAGTCGTTAAGGAACTGCGGCACGAACACTCCTCCCGGGTAGCGTTCTCCGTAGCTGTAGGGGGCAACGAAGAAGTCGATGTTGGGGTCATCCAGGAGCAGGTTGAAGGCCCCCTGTCTGCGCCGAAATACGCCCCGCTCCGGGACTGACCAGCCGGGGAAGAAGTAGTAGCCGTTCCACAGGCCAACCAGGCGCCGGCCGGTATCGGCCTGCTTCAGCGTTGCGGCCAGCAGAGCCGCGGCCGCGGCCAGATCTTCGTGATACCACTGCATGAAGTCGATGATCCTGCGCGAACGCGCGGGGTCATGGAAGAGCCCGCGGTCGGCCTCGAAGAGGCGCTCCCACGCCGGCAGTTGCGCGCTTTCGAGCGTGACTGCGGCATCCTGCCACGCCGTGCGCAGCGCCTCATCACTGTCGTAGCGCTCGCTCAGCCAGCGCCGGAACGAGGCCTCGGCCGCCGGGCTGTAGTCCCAGTAATCGAGCCACTCACCGCCCGCCCCGCAAAGGAACCAGCCAATGATGCGCTCGGAGTAGGGACTGGCGTTGACCCAGCGGACGATGTCACGCACACCCTCGCAGGCAAGCTCACGCCACTTCAGTGAGGAGATGGAGGCGCGATCCCCCGGAGTCATCTCCGGCGGCCAGACCATCATCTCGTCCGCGTTCTGCCCGGCCCACTCGGGGGCGGAGGTGCGGCGCAGGGTGGTGGTGAGCAGCAGGATAATGCGGGAGTCCGGCCCGGTGGCCCGGAGGATCTTGTCCAGCGTCGGGGCGAGGTACTGCGCGCGCGATCGGTCACGCTGTTCGGGCGAGTGGGTGAGCGCCAGGCCGGTGCCCACCACAAACAGCCGCACACCGGCGCCGGCCATGCTCGCGTAGTGCTGCACACCCATGTCCAGGTGCGCCCAGGGCAGGTTCTCGCGGTAGATGAGCGGCGGCGCGGGCCGCCCCCCGATCAGCAGCACCGGCTCGCCGCTGCTGCTGTCGATCTGTGCCGGTGGGGCATCGTCGGCCGGGCAGACGTCCGCCCACACGCCGGCGGCCGCGAGCAGGATGGCAGTTGCGATCTTCCGGTCCATGAGCCTCACCGCCTCGCAGGGAGGATCCGGCGCGGTCTGACACGGGCGCAGGTTCCGCACGGCACCGCGCTCGTCCTCGTCCGGGGAAGAACGGAAGCGGGCGCCGCTGGTGGCGGCGCCCGTCGTGAGGCTGCGTCGGGCCGCGGCTACTCGGGCAGCTTCTTGAGGCACAGGAACCAGTCGAGGCAGCGGTAGCCTTCGCCGGCGCCGGCCACGCGCTCCTCGGCGATCGCGTCGGTCGGTGGCGGCGGGATGATGACCTCGTCGCCGGGCTGCCAGTTCGCCGGGGTGGCCACCCTGTACTGGTCCCCGGTCTGTAGGGCCTTCACCAGGCGCAGGATCTCATCCATGTTCCGCCCGTTGCTCTGCGGGTAGTACAGGATGGCGCGCACCCTGGCTTCGGGGTCGATGATGAAGGTGGCGCGCACGGCATGGGTGCTGTCCGCGTTGGGGTGCAGCATGCCGTATTTGTGGGCGACCTCCATGGTCAGGTCGGCGATGATCGGGAAGGTGACCTTGACGCCCTTCATGTCCCTGAACTCGATCTTCTCTTCGATGGTGCGCACCCACGCGATGTGGCTGTAGTTGGAGTCGATGGACAGGCCGAGCAACTCGCAGTTGAGCGCCTTGAAGTCATCCACCATGGAAGCGAAGGTCATGAACTCGGTGGTGCAGACGGGGGTGAAGTCCGCGGGGTGGCTGAACAGCACCACCCACTTGCTCCGGTAGTCGTCCGGGAAGTTGACCTCCCCATGTGTGGTCTGTGCCGTGAACGCCGGTGCAGGATCGCCTATCAGCGGCAGTCCTCGCTCTTCCATTCCCATCTCCTCCTCATGCGCGTTCGCATTGGCGCGTCACGAGCGCGACCGATGCTCCGCTACAGCAGCGGCGTGAGCAGATCAATGCCGCGCTTGATGTCCTCGATCTGCCGGTCGCCGGAGATCTCGCGCTCGATGGTCAGCGCGCCCCGGAAGCCGAAGCTCTTGAGCTTGGGCACCAGCACCGGGAAGTTCACCAGGCCCTCGCCCAGCGGCTTCTCCTTGCCCAGCGAGCGGCCGTCGGTGGGGTACTCGCCGTCCTTGGCGTGCACGCCGCGCACCCACTCGCCGATGGTGTCGAGGGCATCGACCGGGTTGGCCTTGCCGTACATGAGCAGGTTGGCCGGGTCGAGGTTGATGCCCATGTTGGGGCTGCCCACGTCCTGGATGGTGCGCAGGAGCGTGATGGGCGTCTCCTGGCCGGTCTCGAACCAGAACTGCACACCCAGCGAGTCGCAGGTGCGCATGACCTGCTTGAGCGCCGCCACGGTGCCCTGGTAGAGCGGATCGCCGGGGAACTCGGGGATGAAGCCGCAGTGCGTGGTGATCGACTGCACGCCCATCTCTGCGGCGCAGCGCGCGGCCTGCTCGAGGGTCTGCACGCGCAGCGCCCGCCAGTCCTCGGGCACCAGGCCGATGGTGATGGGGCCCTCGATGAAGTCCCAGACCGCGATGCCCGGCAGCGCCGCCCACAGGGTGGTGATCTCCACGCCGTGGTCGTCGGCGATGCGCCTGACCTCGAGCCCCTCCTCGACGCTCAGGTTCGGCGGCCAGCCGAGCTGGCAGCTCGGCAGTCCGAGGTCCGCGACCTTGCGAATCGCGCCCTCCGGATCGCCGTGCAGGTGCACCATCACTCCGAGCTTGAGCTTGTCGTCCGACATGGGTGAATGCCTCCTGTCAGGCCGGTGATTGCGCCGTGCGCGTCCCGGTCAGAAGTTCGACCCGTGAGGGCGATGCTCCTCTCGCCGGGCGGGGAAGAGCGGGCACAGGCGGAGGACGTACGCGAACGAGGCCACCCGTCGTCGGGTGGCCTCCAGGGGCCGATGAGAGCCGCGCCGTCAGGAGCCGTCATCCGGCGGCGTCGCCCAGACCGGCGGATGCCAGCCGGCGGGCTTGTCGCCCCAGCGTCGCCGGGGCTCAACGCGGTAGAGGGGTACGCAGATCGTGTCGGTGCGGCCGATCCGGCGGCACATGTCGTGCGCGCCCTCCATGCACACGTCGAAGCGCCACGGGCCCTGGATGGCCGAGCCGGTGTCCTCGACGATGCAGATCTCGTTCACCGGCGGGCCGATCCAGACCACCGAGCCCGGGCCCCAGTAGTCGGGGTCAGCGGCGCAGATGCCGCGACGCACGCGCGAGCCCCAGCGCGTGTAGCGGCCGCCACCGTCGCAGCATTGGGAGCAGTATGCGGTGATGTGACACTCCTCGGGCTCCTTCTGCAGCCCGTTGACCAGCATAGGGAGCTTCCACGGCGGCTGCCTGCGCCAGTCGCCCTCGAGCACGCGCTCCACCACGGGCACCAGCGGGTGATCATGCGCCCACACGTCGGGCCACGGCAGCCAGGAGTTCGCGGCCATCAGGTCATACAGGTCGGCGTGGGCCGCCACGCCGATCCCGATCGCCACCAGCGCGATGAGCAGTGCCGCGACCGGCCGGCGTCCATGCATCGCGCGTGTGTTGTCTACCTTCATCAAATCCCTCTCTATGTCCCCTCCCATGTGGAGCGTCTCGAGGCTCCGACCAGCGAATCGGGGCCCGGTACAGCCAAGACGCGCACAGGCAAGAGGAAACGGTAGCACATGCAGGGCGCGAAGGCAAGACTCGGGGGGCTTTGCAGGCAAACGAGCGTTCGATGCGAACAGCTACGGCGAACGGGGATGGCACGCGCAACGGCAAGGCAACGGCATGCGGGGGAGGGCTCCTTCCTGGAAACAGCCGCCCTCCCCCGCGCCCCCTCTCGCGAAGAACTTCAGATGGCGTGATCAGGAGGTGCAAGCTCCGGAAGGTGGTGGCGCGCCAGGGGTGGCCGGCTCGCGCGCTCCGTCCCGCCCTTCGGGCGGACCTGCGCGCGCATCGCCGGTGGCGGCGCGGGCTTGCGCCTCGCTGCGCTCGGCACCGCGGCCGCGCCGCTGCGCCTCTTGCGCCCGCGCGGGCGTGGTCGTGTGCCGCCCGGCCGGGGCACGGGACGCACGGGTCGCAGCCCTCCACCCGTCGAGCCCGCTGGGTGATGCGCAACGGCGCCCGAGCAGGAGTGCTCGGGCCACGGAACGTCCACGGCTGAGCCACAGCGACCGCTCGGCGCCCGCGTGTCGGTGCACCCGGAGTCCAGGCGCGTCTCCTGCCCCGAACCTGGGAGTCCAGGTCCCCTCGCCTGGACGCCGTTGCCGCTGGCTCGGAACCCGTAGCTCGTCGCTCAGCGAAGCGCCCGCGTCGTCGGCTACCGGAAGTAGGGCACCGCCGGTTCGGGATTCGCCTCGCTGTGCAGCATCTCCACCTGCTCGTCGCTGAGGTGCCCGAAGGCGAACAGGCAGTAGCCGTGGATGCCCATCGAACGCACCAGCTCGATCTGTGTGCGCACCAGGTCGGGTGGGCGCGAGCTGACCTCGGTGCCCGCCCGCTGGTAGAGCGACAGGCCGGTGACGAGCGCGTCATCGTCGTCCAGGGCCTCGAGGAACTGCCGCTCATTGGAGCGCACCAGCAGCCCCTGCATGGCGTAGTCCATGGGAATGACCACGTCCACCCAGCCCGCGCGCGCCCAGCCCGCCGGGTCCTGGCCCTGCATGGCCCCGCCGCGCATGCTGCTGAACACGGCGGCGGAGATGATCGCGTCGGGCCTCACTGCGCGCACCCCCTCAGCGGTGCGCCGGACGATGTCGCCGATCGCCTGCCGGTGCCACGCGATCCAGTCCTCCTCGGTGGCCTCGGTGATGGGCTTGCCGAACTGCTCGGCGAACTCCGCGCGGCACTCGTCGCAGTAGCAGTTCTCCATCACGCGCACGTAGTCGTGGTGGATGCCGTCCACCTCGTAGTCGCGCGCGATGCCCACCATCAGCTCCACCATGAAGTCGCGGTACTGGGGGCGATGGGCGTCGGCGGGGAGCCGGGCGACCGAGCCGTCCTCCTTCACCACGTCCACGTTCACGCCGAACTGCTGCTCGAACCAGGCGCGGAAGGCGGGGTCGCGGTAGGTGGTGCAGAACCACGGGTGCACTTCGAGGCCGGCGGCGTGCGCGGCGGCGATGAGCATCGCCAGCGGGTCGTCGGCGTCCTCGGCCAGCCGCGGCATGATCTCGCTGCGCGCCCACAGGTAGTCGCGCACCGCGATGATCGGCACCAGGACGTTGAGGCGCGCGCGCGTCGCCCGCGCGACCAGGTTGTCGATGGCCTCCTGCGTGGTGAAGTCATCCGAGTGCACCCAGATGGCGCGGGTCTCGCGGATCACGCCATCGGCGTTGCGCGGCAGCTCGTAGCCCTGCTCGACCACCTGCATCTGCGCCGGATCGACCTGCCCTTCGCCGCGCCGGAAGGTCTGGGACAGCTCGATCTGCTCCTCGCCGCCGGGGGCCAGCACGGTCACCATGCCCGCGACGCTGATCCGCACCGGCACCTCATCGGGCAGCGTGGCGCGCAGCCAGCCGGTGGGCTCATTCAGCGGGTCGAACTCGGTCGCGAGGTCGGCCTGCCACTCGCCCGCCGAGACCGTCAGCGGGGCATTGACCACGGGGAAGGCCTCGCCCGCGGCGTCGGTGACCGTCACCTGCACGCGCAGCGGTCCGCCCGCCTCCCAGGTGGACTGCAGCTCCGCGATGGCCACGCTGTACTCGGACAGGTCGGCGAGGGTGAAGGTGAGGGTGCGCGCGACCTCAGGGCCGTCGAAGAAGGGCGGCGGACTCGCGACATCCAGCCACTGGCCGCCGCCCGCGGGTTCGATCAGGAAGTAGTAGTGGCCCCGGATGCCGACCAGGCCCTTCGCCGGCAGAGGGCCGTAGCGGGCGCCCAGCCACGCGCGCCGCTCCTCGGGGGCCGCGGTGAAAGCGCCTGGCGCGGACAGATCGATGTGCTCGCGGGTGTACAGCGCACCCATGGTCTCGTCGCCGAAGTGATAGAGCCGCCAGTACTCGGTGCCCATGCTCGAGCTGAGGACGATCGGTGCGGGCTCAAGCACCTCGTAGTCGATCTCCAGCGGCAGCGCAAGCTCCTCGCGCCCGTCGTAGTGCAGCACCTGGGCGCCCAGGCGCACTTCGGTGAAGCGCAGCGTGCCGCCGCCATCGTATGCCGGGCGGTCCTCGGCGCCGCGCCCGGTCACCTCAAGCAGCCCCGCGTCCTGCGCCGATACGCCGGCAACCGTCAGCAGTACCAGTGCACAGATCAGCAGACGGGCCATCGCGAACACCTCCACGGGGAAATTGCCCGCCGAGCGCGCACGGTCCTCCCTCCAGGGAGCCGTACGTGCAAACGGGCCCACCGCCAGGGCGCGGGCGGGCCCGACTTCGGACGCAGCGCGCGCTACCCGACCGGTCGCCGCGGGCCGCGCAGGGCCCGGAGGATGGCGAGGAGGACGATGGCGCCCAGCACCGCCACGACCAGGCTGCGCAGATCGAGCCGGTAGACCACGATGTTGCCGAGGAAGCTCATCAGCAGGCCGCCCACGAAAGCGCCGATGACTCCGACGATCACGTTGGTCAGGCAGCCGCTCGGCTCGCGCATCAGCCTGCTGGCGATCCAGCCGGCGAGCCCACCGAAGATGATCCACGTCAGTATGCCCATCGCACAACCCCTTCTTCGAGCGGCGCCGGTGCCTCGCGCCGTCTGTGCCGCCAGAGCACAGGTTCGCGCTGTCCCGCCGCCCTCCTGCCCGTCACAGGCACTCCGTGACCGCCGCCAGCGCGCGATCCAGCTCTTCTTCGGTGTTGTAGAAGTGCGGCGAGAAGCGCACTGAGCCCAGGCGGCTGGCGGCCGCAATGCCCTCGGTCGCCAGATGCGCGACGATCTCGTCGGAGGAGACGCGCGGGTGCCGGAAGCAGATGATGGCCGAGCGTTGTCTCTCGCCCGGGGGGCTGGTGATCTCGCAGCCGAGGCGCCGCGCGCCCTCGGCCACGTGCGCGGTCAGCGCCAGCACGCGCTCCTCGACCGCCGCCGGGCCGGCCTCAAGCAGCAGCCCCACCGAGGCGTCGAGCGCCGCCGCCCCGAGCATGTTGGGCGCGCCCTCCTCGAAGCGCCGGGCGTCATCGCGGGGCGGCTGGCCGTAGCCGAGGTAGTCGCCGCTGTCGGGCACGCTCATCCAGCCGCGCCAGAACCCCTTCAGGTCGCCGAGCACGCGCGCGGAGACGTAGAGCACGCCGCAGCCCTCGACGCTGAGCAGCCACTTGTGCCCGTCGGCGGAGAGGAAGTCGATGCCCAGCGGCGCCACGTCCATCCGCAGCGCCCCGAGGCCCTGGATGCCATCGACGGCCAGGTAAGCGCCCACGTCGCGCGCAAGCTGCGCCAGGCCGGCGAGGTCGGTGCGCTGCCCCGTGGCGAACTGCACCCAGCTTGCCGCGATCACCCGCGTGTGCGCATCGCAGGCGGCGGCGTAGTCATCGACGGTCGGGAAGCGGTCACGCGCGGGCACGAAGCGCGTGTGCACGCCGCGGCGCTCCTGGTTGAGCCAGGGGTAGACGTTGGCCGGGAACTCGATGTCCGCGACCACGATGTTGTCGCCCTCGCGCCAGGGGATGCTCTCGGCCACGATCAGCAGCCCCGCGGTGGTGCTGCGTACGAACGCAACCTCAGCCGCCGATGCGCCCAGCAGCTCCGCCAGGCGCGCCCGGCCGCGCGCGGCGATCTCGGTCCAGCGCCGGTAGTGGACTGAGCCGAAGTCGCGGTAGTCGGCCGCCTGCTCGGCGATCGCACGGGCGGTGCGCGCGGGGATGGGGCAGATGCCCGCATGGTTGAGGTAGACGAGCTGCTCGCGCACCGGGAACTCGTCGGCCCAGTCGGCGGGGTCGATGGCGGTCATGGCGTTCATCCCTTCGCGACGTCGGCAGTCTGAGCAGAGGCATCGTTGGTTCCGCGGCCGCTGACGATGACCAGCGTGGCGCCCAGGAGCACCAGGGCGAGGCCCTGCATGGCGCCGGCGGTGACCGGCGTGCCCAGGACGAAGTGGTCCGCGACCACCGCGACCGGCGGGGCGAGCAGCGCGAGCATGCGCGCCGCCCACATGGGCACGCGCTTCATGGCGTAGTAGTAGCTGAACAGGTTGGCGGTGATCACCAGCGCGGCCAGCGCGACCAGCCCCAGCAGGCGCGGGTCGGCGAGGGCCGCGCGCACACCGTCGAGGCCGATGAGCGTGGGCACCGCGATGCTGAAGACCGTGGTCTGCACGGTGGCGCTGGCGAGGATGACCATCTCGTTGGGCACGCGGCCGAACTGCGTCTTGATGATGACGGCATTGAGCGCGATGCACAGGGCCGCCAGCACCAGCGCGCCGATGCCCAGCAGGTCGATGTGTACCTGCGCCGAGCCCAGGCCGACGGTGCGCAGCGCGCCGGCGACCAGCAGCGCCGAGCCGAACCAACCGAGGCGCCCCACGGCCTGGCGCAGCACCAGGTAGGTGAGGAGGAAGACGAAGGCGGTCTCGACGCGGCTGATGATGGCCGCGGTGGTGGCGCCGCAGATGCCCACCCCCAGGTTGCGCGAATAGAAGATGGTGGAGGCGAGCAGCGCGAACACCAACAGCGGGCCGTAGGGGTGACCGCGCGGGAACCAGTTGCCGCGATGGCGCAGCAGGTAGATCGGCCAGATGATCAGCGACATGCCGATCATGGTCAGCCAGTTGAGGTCCGCGGGGCCGAGCACGCCGGCGTTGAGGATGAGCTTGATGATCACCCAGGTGAGGCCCATCAGCAGCCCCGACAGCAGCGCCGCCGCGTAGCCGAAGGGCTTGATCCACCTGGTCTGCCGGTCCACCCGCATCCGACGAATCGCTCCCTGTGTCAGGTACGTGCGGCATCGGCGTGTACCGGCGGACGCTCAGTGCCGCCTGCGCTGCGGATGACCAGCGCCGCGCCGACGATGGCCGCGATGAGGCCCTCGACGTGCACCCGAGTGACCGGGACGCGCAGCACCAGCAGGTCGGCCAGCGACGCCACCGGGAGACCGGTGAGCGCCAGCATGCGCACGGCCCACACCGGCGCGCGCCGCAGGGCGTAGTAGTAGAGCAGCAGCCGCGTGCCCCACACCACCGAGCCCAGCGCCACCAGCCCCAGCAGCCCGGGCATCGCCGCCAGAGGCGCGATGTCGGGCAGCGCGCCCGACGACGGCACCGCAACCGAGTAGATGCCGAGCTGCACGGTGACGCTGCCCAGGATGATCAGCTCGTAGGGGATGGCGCCGAAGAGCATCTTGACGATGGTGGCGTTGACCGCGATGGTCAGGCCGACCACCACGAGCGCGGCTATCCCCAGCGGGTCGAAGTTGAGCGCCTGGGCGCCCATCAGTGCAACGCGCACGGTCCCGTACAGCACCAGGGCGGTGCCCAACCAGCCCAGGGCGCGCACTCGTCCGCGCATGATCACGTAGGTGAGAAGGAAGACGAAGACGATCTCGGTCTCCTCGACCACCGCGGCGGTCGTTGAGGTCGTGGCGGCCACGCCGAAGTTGCGGCAGTAGTGCATCACGCACGCGACGCCGCCGAAGGGCAGCAGCCACCACGGCCGGAAGCGCTCCCAGCGCAGGCGGAGTCCGAAGCGGGCAAGGTAGACGGGCAGCACCAGTGCGAACAGGCCGACGACGTTGAGCCAGTGCAGCGTGCCGGGGCCGATGACGTCACGGCCGAGGATGTGCTTCTGCAGCGGCCACTGCACGCCCATGAGCCCGCCGGTGAGCAGCGCCGCGAGGTAGCCCAGCGCCGCCTGCCACGACCGGCGGTTGCACGTCGGCGCCGGGTACACGGGCGCGGGCATGTGCGCGCCCTACCCGCCGGCCCCGGCGGCCTCGTCGCCGATGTGTTCTTGTGCCAGCAACGCCTCGACGGCCACCGCCACCTGCGCCGCCGATGGGCCCGGGCCGAACTTGTAACGGATCAGCCCGTCTGGGCCGATCACGCGTGACTGCGGGATCGCCAGCCGATCGCCCAGGTAGTCCTCGAGCATCTGGTTGTCGGCCAGCGCCATGGGCAGATCGAGGTCGGGACGGTCCTCGCGGAACTTCTCGACCACCTCGATGCCGGTGTCGAGCGACACTGCCAGGTACTCGACGCGATCATGGTCCCAGGCCTCGTACATGGCGCGGAACTCGGGCATCTCCTCGATGCACGCAGTGCAGCTTGTGGCCCAGAAGTCGAGGATCAATATCTTGCCCTCGTAGTCGGCCAACGACACTTCGCCCCCGCCCGGCGTCTTCAGTGTGAACGCCGGCGCCGGCTGTGGATCGCTCTCCGGCTCGGGCAGCGGCGCCCCGGGCGGCTCCTCGCCTGCCGCCACGAAGTCCTCGGGGCCCGCGGTCATCCCGGGCCCCGGGCAGCCCGCCAGCAGCGGCGCCGCGATCGCGGCGAGGCCGCTCAGGACACTCAGCATTCGTCGCGCCTGCATGGTCTCATCCCCATCCGGCACCCCTGAAGTGTGCGCGTCATGCGCGGCCGGTGTGGCCGAAGCCACCCACGCCGCGCTCGCTCTCGTCCAGCTCATCCACCGGCGTCAGCTCCGCGCGCGTCACCGGCGCCACGACCATCTGCGCGATGCGCTCCCCACGCCGCACGACGAAGGGCTCGTCGCCCAGGTTGGCGAGGATCACCGCGACCGTGCCGCGGTAGTCGGCGTCGATCGTCCCCGGCGCGTTGAGCAGCGTGATGCCGTGGCGCAGGGCCAGGCCACTGCGGGGCCGCACCTGAGCCTCGTAGCCGGGCGGCAGCGCGATGCGGATACCGGTGCTGACCAGTTCGCGGCCGCCGGGCTCGATGCTCAGCTCGCCGTCGATGGCCGCGCGCAGGTCCATGCCCGCGGCGCCCTCAGTGGCGTACGAGGGCAGCTCCAGCCCCTCGCCCTCGGGCTGGACCTGCACCGGGACCCGGATGGTCTCGCCGCGCGCCATCGGCCTCACCGCACTGCGTGGCTGCTGAATCGCCCGCCGATTATAGCACCGGCCCCCCCGGCGGGCAAACGGTCGCGGACGGGAGGGGGCCTGCGCCACGGAATGCCCCCATATGCCGTTGCCGTCAGGAGGGACGGCGTTCCCACGCCGCCCCGCCGTTCGTCGTGTCGCCGCGTCCTGCCCGCCACGGAGGGTTCCCCGGCACGCGCGCCGAAGTAGCCCGCGTGCTCAGCCGATCGGCCGGGAGGGGTCTCATGATCGCCAGGACCGCCGCGTTCGCCCTCATCGCCGCGTGGCTGCTGCCGGTGCAGGCCGCGCAGCTCACCACCGCCACCGACTTCGGCCCGCCCACCATCCGTCTCGAGCCCGCCGAGACGCTGGATGTCACGCGCGCCTGCGTGGTGCCGCTGCAGGCGGGCGAGACCGTGCTGACCATGCCGCTGGGCACGCTCGGCGTGGCCGCCGCGGACGTGTGGCTCGAGGTCGAACCGGCCAACGCGGTCAGCCTCGTGGCCATGGAGACCTCGCCCGACGTGCCCGGCGCGGCGCTGTGGCGGCTGCGCGCCGAGCGCGACGTCGAGGCGCAGCTCACGATGACCTACCCGGCCAAGGGCCTGACCTGGGGCGTCGAGTACTCGGCCATGCTGCTCGACGAGGGCGGGCTGCGCATCGCCGCCAGCCTGCGCGTGGGCAACGGCCTGGGCCGCGACCTGGAGGACGCCACGCTCATCGGCGACGGCTTCACGCTCGAGCTGAGCCTCGCCAATGGCGAGACCGTGACGCGCGACCTGCCCACACTGGGCGGGAGCGTACCGGCGGATGCGCTGGAGCGCAGCATCGTCTACGACAGGTCCGTGCATGGCAATGCCCCGGTCGAGCTGCTGAGCTTCACGTCGGTGCCCCCGGTGGCGTTGCCGGCGCGCATCCCGGTCGTGGGGCGGCTCTTCGGGCTGTCAGGCCCGATGCCGGCGGGCAGCCTGCGCCTCTACGCGCCCGCGCCGGGCGGAGGGGAGCTGATCACCACCGCCTCGATCCCCTACACGCCGGCGGGAGAGCCGGTCGAGATCAACCTGGGGCCGGTGTCGGGCGTGCTGGTGACGCGGCGGCGTGCGAAGGCGGTCGAGATCAACAAGCGCCTCGACGCCAGCAACAGGATCGCGGCCTTCGACCTGCAGGAGACGTGGGAGCTGGAGCTGCGCAACCTGCGCGAGGAGCCGGTGGAGCTACTGGTACGCGAGCACCAGGCGGGCACGTGGGAGATGGAGGAGGCGTCGCTGGATTACGAACGCGAGGACGCCGAGACGCTGGTGTTCCACGTGACGCTGCAGCCGGGCGAGGAACACGAACTCAGCTACCGCATCCGGCACATCAACCGGCAGCCGTGAACGGCAGTCGCCAGTCATCGGTCATCAGTCGTCAGCTAACGACTGATGACTGGCGACTGATGACCTCACGCGAAGTGATCCCAGCCACCGCGGGGCAGGTCGATCTCGCGGCCGTCTTGGTCAAGGGCCACTGACCCCGTGCCCGCCTCGACGCGCCCGACCATGGTCAGGCCGACCTCCGCGACGGCCTGCAGCGCCAGCAGCGCCGGCAGGTCCGCCTCGTCCAGGGCGATGAGCAGCTCGAAGTCCTCGCCGCCCGCCAGCGCCCAGGTCAGCGCGTTGGCGCCGATGCGCTCAGCGACCTCGACGCATCCCTCTGCGACCGGCACGCGCCAGGCCTCGATCACGGCGCGCACGCCGCTGCGCTCCGCGATGTGCCCGGCATCCTGCACCAGCCCGTCGCTGACGTCGATGGCCGCGCTCGCCAGCCCTGAGGCGGCGAGCGCCCGCCCGGCACGCACGCGCGGCTCCGGGTGAGCGAAGCGGCGGCGCACGGGCGCCAGGGTCTGCTCGGCAGGGACATCGGGGCCCAGTTCAGCCAGCACCGCCACCGCGGCCGCCGGGGCGCCCAGGGCCCCCGTGACCGCCAGCGCCTGCCCGGGACGCGCGCCCGAACGCAGCAGCGCCTGCCCGCACGGCACGCGCCCCAGCGCCATGATGTCGATGAGCACGCGGTCGGCGGCGATGACGTCGCCGCCGGCGAGCGTGCCGCCGACGGCCTGCACCGCGTCGATGACGCCGCCGAGCAGCGCGTCGGCGCGCTCGACCGGCCACTCAGGCGGCAGGCCGACCGTGCAGAACACCGCCGCCGGCGTCGCGCCCATTGCCGCGATGTCACTGAGCGCCCCCGACGCCGCGCGCCGGCCGACCTCCTCCGGCGCCAGCCAGTCGAGGCGGAAGTGCCGGCCCTCGAGCATGGCGTCGGTGGTCACCACGAGGTGGTCCGGGCCGCCGAGGTCGAGCAGCGCGGCGTCGTCGCCGATGCCCACCAGGACCGCCGGGTCATCCGCGGCCATGCGCGCGATTCTGTCGATGAAGCCGAACTCGCCGATGTCGCGAAGCTGCATGCCGTCCGCCTCCCGGGGCCGTCGCCCGGCACTTCGCCGCGCCAGCGCAGCGCCCCTGCGCGAAGCCATGCAGCCGGCCACATCCTGGACATGGCGCTTGGGTTCTCGAGGGACAGCAACGTGCGGGGGAGGGTGCTTCCTTGGCAGAAAGCACACTCTCCCGACCGCTGCGCGGTCTCCCCCTCCCGAAAAGAGCTTCGGATGGCGTCATCAGGAAGCGTGAGGCGGGAGGGTGCTGGTGCACTGACGGTGGACGGCTCGCGCGGAACCGTGGCGCCGGGGCGCGCCTGCGGCACCTGCGGGCGAGGCATGGCCGCGGAGGGGGCGCCGGTTGCGGCGGAGAAGCGCGCCCGAGGAGCCGATCTGTCACGGAGGTGCAGCCATGACCCGAGCGCTGATCGCGCTTGCTGGAGTGTGCCTGCTGGCCACGCCGTCGCCGGCGCAGCCGCTCGTGCTGGATGTGCGTGCCGACCTGGTGCGCGAGGACGTGTTCGAACGCAACGCCGCCGGCGATGGCGAGACCGACGACAGCCCGGCGCTGCAGGCCGCCATCGACTTCGTGGCGCGGGCCGGGGGCGGGATCGTCTTCGTGCCCCCCGGCACCTACCGCATCGCGGACCTCGCCATCCCGGCGGGCGTGACGCTGAGCGGAGCCGGGCCCGGGCGCACCATCTTCCGGGCGCTGGGCACGGCCAGGATGCTGCTGCCCACCGGCGGCGCCCTGCGCAACTTCACCGCCTACGGCACGCCGACCGCGGATGTGTCCGGCGACGGCTGGCGGATCACCACCAGGGCCGGCTCGGGCGGCGCCGCCACCTGCTCGCACATCATCGCGATTCACGATGGCGTGGATGTGCGCATCGAGAACGTGGAGGCGTACGAGTCGCGCTACGACTGCCTCTATGTGGCCGGGTCACGCGGGCTGCGGGTGATCAACTGCCGCTTCGACCGCGCGGGGCGCAACATCACCTCGCTGGTCGGCAACGACGAGGACTTCGTCTTCGAGGGCTGCGAGTTCGGCTCGATCTGGCGGCTCTACCACGTGGACCTCGAGCCCAACGAGGGGCGCTGGGTGCGCGATGGGATGTTCCTCAACTGCAGCTTCGACGGCCGCCGCGCGGGGGAGTTCGGCTCGGACACCTGGGGGCGGATGCTGATCCTGACCGGCCACGACGCGCTGGAGAGCCGCAACATCACCATCGCCGGCTGCACCTTCCGGGAGATCTCGGTGCGTGTGCGTGGCATCTTCCCGGGCGTACGCGTAATCAACAACCCGGTGCTCGACGGCTATGGGCCGTTCTTCCTGAAGGTGCGCACCAACCCGGTGGGGGAGCTGCGCGACGCGACCATCATCGGTAACACCTTCCTTGACGGTGGGGCCCCCGCCGAGACCCTGCGCAGCGGCGTGACCTTCACCGGCGAGACCGTTTTCGCCGACAACACGCCCGTTGCGTTCAACGACACGCCGCCGGACGAGCCCGCGACCGTCGAGGAGGCGGCCGAGCACAGGGTCGCGGATGAGTAGCCCGTACATGCGACAGGGCCCGTAAAGAAACGGGCCCTGTCAGTATGAGGATGGCAAGATCCGCAGGAGCGTGCGGTGTGAGTCCCCATTCTCAGCGCGTAGGTGCGTCAGAAGGCGTACTCCGGGTTCTCATCGCCCGGTAGCGTGCCGCCGTAGCCGCCGACGCTGCGGTATCTCTGAGCGCCGTAGCCCCGGCCGCCGTAGCCCTGCCTGCCATAGCCCTGGGTCCCATAGGCGCGGCCCCCGTAGCCCTGGCTACCGTAGCCGTGGTTACCTCCGCCATAGCTGTGACCACGCTGGGGGCCCTGCCAGGTCGAGGGCGGGATGACCCAGCCGCCGAAGAGCTGTGCCGCGACATCCGCACTCATGTACTGCAGTGGGATCACGACCATGATCTCATCGCGCTGCCGGTCGGCGGCCTGGGCCGCAAGGGCGATGCCGACGAAGACAACGATCAGCGTGGCGGTGAGCAGGTACTTCATGTCGAACACCCCCGTCCTGGGAAAGAAAGCTGTGCGGGGGCGGAGTGCGCCTGTCACGTGAAGGAGGGAGGGTTGGAACCTTCGCGTGGATCACACAGCCGTCGCTATCGCTTCAGGCTTTGCGTCTCCGCCCCCGCAAACTATTAGACGTAGTAGAGCCCCGGAAGGTTCACGACTTCGCGCCGATTCCTCTCGCCGCGTCCGTCGATCATGCGGTCACGCCCGGTCGGCGGGCCACATCACGTAGTCGCTGTCGTGGAGCATGCGCACCAGGTCGGCGCTGTCGCGTAGCTCCGACACGACCGGGTCATCGATGCCGTGATGGCGCCACAGGCCCTTGTAGGACTCGCATAACGTGATGGCCCCGGCTCCCTCGAAGCATCGCGCTTGCGTCGGGATCGCCGTCAGCTCGCGCAGCGCCTGCACCAGCTCCGGATGGGTCAACGGGAAGCTCACCGGCCGGCCCCCGGCGCGCGCGAACACCATCGCCAGGACTTCGTGCGGCCGGCCACTCCACGCGATCTCGCGCGCCGCCGCGCCGGACATGCAGTAGTAGCCCAGGAGCGCCCCGTCCGCCGCCTCCACGATCCGGTACTCCGGCGCCGGGCCCCATGGCGTGCTCGACAGCACACGCCTGCGCCAGTAGTCCTCCGTCCGGATCGTCGCCCCGACCAGCGGCGCGCAGAACTCGTCGTACAGGGACGCCAGGAGTCCGACGTCCGCGTCGTCATCGATGTCGGCGAGGCGCTCGGCCTGCATGGGCAGATCGTCGCGCGGCGTCACGTCGGCGACCAGTTCGAAGGCGGTCAGGTTCCGCCAGCCGCTGCCGCCGTAGATCGCCTCGAGACCGTACAGGAAGGACCACTCCCAGCCCTGCGCGCGCATCCAGTCCGTGGCCTCAGCCAGAATCGCGCGCACATGGCCCCGGCGCCGGTGGTCGGGGTGTGTGCACACGCTGCCGATACATCCCGCCTCGACCCGCCGCCCGCGTACCCACGTCGGGCGGTAGAAGCACGTCACGCTCGCCACCAGCCGCCCGTCGAGCGACATGACCCGCGTCTGGGCCGGCTCGTAGTACGGATCGCGTTCGATGCTGCGCAGCCACCAGTCGCGGTGGGCCAGCATCTCGCCGGGCTTGAGGTCGCGCTCGTGGCTGTACGAGACGTAGACCAGGTCGGCGTGCTCGTCGAACTCGCTGTCATGCAGCGCGCGGATCTCCATCTGCGCCTCCTCCGGGACGCGTGGTCGTACGTCGCGTCCGCAGACGTCTGCTTCGCCGCCTCCGAGGGCGGCGCCTGCCGTTCCTGCGCCCGCGCGGCCGGGCAGCCACGACGCAGGGGGGAGACTGAGCCCCCCGGCGAACTGCTTGAGGAGACGCAGCGGCTCCAGCGTTGCTCTGCGCCGCGGGCGGGGATATAATGGGCCCATCGCGGTGTTAGAACACCGGGAACGGGATTTTTCATCTGCACACCCGCCGACCAGGGAGGGTCCGCCGTGCCCGAGACCATCCGCACCGAGTGCTTCGACGAAACCCCCACGCGCGTGGTGTCCGGACGGGGAGCGCTGGCCGGCTCCCGCGCCTGTCTGGCGGGCATGGGCATCTCCCGCGTGCTGATCGTCTGCGGCGAGAACGTGGCGCAGCTTCCGCAGGTCGCCGAGTTCGCCGCGTGCTGCGAAGGCTGCATCGATGTCGCGATCTTCTCCGGCGCCGAGCCCGATCCGACCGATGGTAACGTGCGCGACGGCGGCGCCGTGGGCCGGGAGTTCGGCGCGCAGGCCGTCATGGGCATCGGCGGCGGGTCGTCGATGGACTGCGCCAAGGGCATCGCCGCCGAGATCGGCGCCGAGGGCTGGATCGCCACTCAGGACCGTCCGGGCGAGCCCACGCAGATCGACCACGAGGTGCCGCCGATCGTGTGTGTGCCCACCACCGCCGGCACCGGCTCGGAGGTCAACCCGTTCTCGGTCATCACCTTCACCGAGACGAAGCGCAAGCTGGTGCTCAACCACGAAGCGCTGTATCCGCGCTGCGCGGTGCTCGATCCGGGGATGCTCACCAGCGCGCCCAAGATGGTGCGCGTGGCGGCGGGCCTCGACGCGCTCACGCACGCGATCGAGTCATACGTCAGCACGCGGGCGACCGAGGCCACGCGCCGCCGCGCCGCCGAGGCCATCCGCGGCGTCGCGCAGTTCCTGCCGCGCGCCGCCGCTGACGCCGAAGATATGCCGGCCCTGGCGGGGATGCAGCGGGCGGCCATGATCGCCGGCCTGAGCTTCGCGCACACGCGCCTGGGCATCGTGCACGCCATGGCGCTGCCTCTGTCGGCGCTCTTCGGAGTCCCGCACGGCGTCGCCAACGCGATCCTGCTGCCCCACGGCATGCGCTTCAACCTCGAGGCCGACCCGGCGGCCTTCGCCGAGATCGCGGAGCTGCTGGGCGCGCAGGTCGAGGGCCTGTCCGCTGCGGAGGCCGCTGCACTTGCGCCCGAGGCCGTCGAGTTGCTCGCGGCCGAGGTGGGCGCGCCCACGACCATGGGTGCGGTGGGCGTCGAGGCGTCGGCCATCGAGCGCATGGCCGACGACGCGATGAAGTCGGCGCACGTGCAGGTCAACCCGCGCGCGATGAGCCGGGAGGACGTGATAGCAGTCTATCGGGGGGCGATGTAGCGAGGGTGGTGGCGAGTCGTTCTCGTTCGGCCGCCGTCGTTGTGCCCCCGGCGCCCCCCGGGCGGAGGCGCCGGGGGCACAACGGCAACGGCGTGACGGTGCGGGACGACAACGGCGCACGGGTCCCGCCCCTGGGCGGGATGTCACGTGAACGATAGCGACAGAACCGCGCGACCGACACCATTCGCTCGTAGCTCGCACCTCGTAGCTGGCCGCTGGTAGCCGGCCGCTCACACCCGGAGGATGCCCATGACGACCGTCCAGGTCACCGAATCGGCGCTGAGGATCATCGAGTCCATCGAGACCGTTATCGTCGGCAAGCGCGAGGCGGTCGAGCTGACCGTCGCGGGCTTCCTGTCCGGCGGGCACATCCTGATCGAGGACATCCCGGGCGTGGGCAAGACCATGCTGGCGCGCACCCTGGCGCTGTCGGTGGGCGGCTCGTTCAAGCGCATTCAGTTCACGCCCGACCTGCTCCCCGCCGACGTCACCGGCAGCTCGGTGTTCAACCAGCTCGAGGGCTGTTTCATCTTCCGCGAAGGGCCCATCTTCGCCAACGTGGTGCTGGCCGACGAGATCAACCGCGCCACGCCCAAGTCGCAGGCGGCGCTGCTCGAAGCGATGGAGGAGTTCCAGGTGACCGCCGATGGCGTCACCTACGAGCTGCCGAAGCCGTTCTTCGTGCTGGCCACCGAGAATCCGATCGAGTACGAGGGCACCTACTCGCTGCCCGAGGCGCAGCTCGACCGCTTCATCATGCGCGTGACGCTGGGCTACCCGGACGCCGCGGATGAGGTGGAGATTCTGACCCGGCAGATCAAGCGCCACCCCATCGAGGCGGTCACGCCGGTCTTTGACGAGGCCGAGGCGGCGGCGCTGCAGATGGCGGTGCGCGACGTCTTCCTCGAAGAATCGCTTAAGGAGTACATCGTGGCCATCGTGGGGCGCACGCGCGAACATCCGGACCTGGACCTGGGCGCGAGCCCGCGCGGATCGATCGCGCTGATGCGCTGCTCGCAGGCGGTGGCGGCAATCGCCGGGCGTGACTATGTGCAGCCCGATGACATCAAGCGCGTGGCGGTGCCGGCGCTGGCGCACCGGGTGATCGTGAAGAGCGAGCAGAGCATCCATGGGCTGCGCGCGCGCCGGGTGATCGAGGAGATCCTGCACGGCATTCCCGCGCCGACGGTGTGAAGGCCAGCGCGAGGAGATGTTCGACATGGACATGCTCAAGTCGGTTCACATCGAGGGTTTCAAATCGATACGGGATGCGACCATCGATCTCGGCCCTCTTACCGTGCTCATCGGCGCCAACGGCTCGGGGAAGTCGAACTTCGTCTCGTTCCTGCGCATGATGCAGGCGATCGCTGAGGTGAAAGCGGTAGGGGATCTGCTGGCTTCCGGCGTTGATCGCGACTTCACCGGCGATTGTCCGGGTCACATCGTACCCGTAGTGCAACAAGGCACTGGCCCCCCCCCCCCCCCCCCCCACCCCCCCCCCCCCCCCCCCCCCC
>JALGVA010000207.1 GCA_029820295.1 Candidatus Zipacnadia bacterium | reverse complement strand
TCGGGATCGACCGGGAGCACGACCTCCTGGCCGCGCCAGATCGGCCGGCCGGCCAGGATGGCGTCGGCCTGAGTGGTGTCGTAGCCCTCGACCGGCACGGGCGGCACTACGTCCTCGCGCGCGCGGAAGTACTCCAGCAGGGCGACCTTCGCTTCGGCCTCGTCGCCGGCGTCAAGCGCGGCTTTCACCGGCGCCAGGCCCTCGATGCGCCAGTCCAGCTCCTCCCAGAGCACTGGCGGCGGCACGTTGCTGGGGATGGGGCCGTCGGCGAGCGCGGGTGCGGCGATGGCGGCGACAATCCACGCGATCATGGCGGCGGGCAGGACTCCTCTCACGGCGATCACTCCCCCATCACCGGCACCGGCCGACCGTCGATGCGCAGGTCGGTCCCGCCCAGCAGGCCGCCGCTGAGCGCCCCGTCGGCGGTGCGGCGGGCGATGGCCAGCCGGGCGTCGGCCGAGACGCCGCCGGCCTCCAGCGCCATCGGCCCGTCGAAGGCGTAGAGGATCGTCTCCTCGCCGCCGTCGCGTCGCACGCGGATTGCCAGCATCTCCTCGGTCTGCGCGAGCAGCCCGGCCTCGATCGCCGGGACCTCCTCGGTCGGGTGCGGCAGCATCAGCGTGACCATGAGCTGGGGCGTCGGGCCCGACCTGGCGTAGACCGCGGTGGGGATCTGCCGGTGGTTCTCGCGCGGAACCCAGCCCATCACGATCGGCTCCTCCTGGCCCTTGACGATGCGCAGCGACAGGCCGTCGGTCGCCAGGGGGATGAGCGTCAGGTTGGGCTCGCCCGCGTCGGTGCTCGACACGGTCAGGCCGTCATCGGCGACGGCCGCATCCTCCGCGTCCAGGTTGAAGAGCGCCTCGTAGGTGTGCTCGCCCTCCGCATCGAGCAGCCGGTCGATGACCACGTAGTAGTCCGGGCGCACGAAGATGACCGTGCGCTCGTGCGTGCAGGGCAGGTGATCGGGACCGTAGCCCTCCTCGTAGCGCCCGACGCACCAGTCAAAGACCTCGCCGGTCGCGAACACGCCCTCGAGCGGCTCGGTGGCCTGGTAGGTCTCGCGCAGGCTGCGGCGGTTCTGCGGCAGGCCATCGACCATGATGGTATTGTGCGACTCGGTCGAGAGCGCGAAGCGCCGCCACTTGGAGCGGTCGTAGCTGTAGGTGCCGGCCTCGGTCAGCAGCGGCTTGCCCCAGCCCCACAGCCACAGGCCGAGCTTGTCCTCATGCTGGTGGCCGGTGCCGAAGGGCCCGACCTCGAACATCAGGTAGCGGGCATCGGCCTTCCAGCCCGAGCGCATGATCGCCTGCCCCGCCCAGGGGAAGAAGATCGAGGTGAAGTCCACCGGCGTGCCCTCGGCGCCCAGGGTCGCGCCCCACAGGAACTCCTCGTCGCCCCAGGTCTCGTAGGCCTCACGCAGCGTGCCGACCACGTTGGTCAGGCCCGAGTCATTGAGCGGCGGCAGGTGTCCGCTCGGGGTCATGGCGCGCAGGTTGTACTCGTACATGGGCTTGAGCGCGTCCAGGTAGCCGGCGGGGATCTCCATGCCGTTGCGCAGCGCCGGCGCCAGCGCGCGCATGAAGTTGCCGCGCGCCACCTGGTGGTAACCGGTCGCCAGCTCCATCTGCGCGCCGTCGGGGTAGACCTGGCGCTCCAGCTCCATCGACAGGCGGCCGTAGGCGACATCGCGCCAGTGCTCGGCCTCGGTGAACTCGGGGAACATCACGCCGATGTGCGCCAGGCCGTTGCACTCCATGGTCACCCAGTTGCCGCCGTGCTCGGGGTGCTCGACGGTCATGCGGGTGAGCGTGCGCGCGTGCTCCACGAACGACTTGAGGAACAGGCAGTGCACCTCGGGCGTCATCTGCGGCGCGAACAGGAAGTAGTGGTAGGCGTCCATCCACGAGCCGGCGGTGCGGATGCCCTGCTCGATGGTGCGCCAGGTGGGTGCGGTGTTGGGGTTGCCCAGCACCGGCGCGGGATTGTCGCGGATCCAGTCCGTGAGCTGGGCGACGAACTCCTCGGCGTAGCGGTCGTCGCCGGTCGCCCACCACGCGCGGCCCAGGGTCCGCCAGAAGCCGAAGCGGTTCAGATCGTAGGTCCACTCGGGCGTGTAGTCGGGCTCGTTGCGCTCCCAGGGGTTGAAGGTCCAGTCGATGTCCGCCGGCAGCGTCGCGGTCCGGCCCTGCCAGCGGAAAGTGTGCTCCATGACCAGCTCGGCGCGCGCGGTGTCGTAGCCGCTCTCGCGCTTCCGGTCGAAGTCGCGCGGGTCGAAGGTCCAGGTGGGCCACTCCCGCCCGCGGTAGAACTCGAGCAGGTGCTGCCTGGCGGCGGCGAAGTCGCCCGCCGCGGCGGCCTCGCGCGCCGGCGCCAGGCCCTCGATATCGTCGCGCAGCAGCGCGAAGAACTCCTCGTCGCCGAGCAGCGGGCCCTCGCCGCCGATGTCATAACGCAGCTCAAGCTGGTCGATGTGAACCACCGCCTCCGAGTGTGGCGTATTGCCCCATCCGCTTGCGGTGAAGCGGACGCTGTCCACCTGGTCCCAGCCACGCGGGGAGCGTGTGCCCGAGTTGGGCCTGATCAGCACGCCGAACTGCTTCCAGCCGGTGAAGTTCAGGGGTACCGCGACCGACCAGTAGTCGATGCCCTCGGTCTCGGGGTTCTCGGAGGAGATGATGCACATGAAGCGCGTGTCCAGCGGGGTCTCGTTGTGCACCCAGAAGGTGAACGCGGTGTACGCGCTCCAGTCGTGCGGGATCTGCGTACTGGAGACCCCCTGGCGCTCGGGCATGTCGCGCCACAGCGCCGAGGTGTCGCCCGAGTGCGCGACGGTGTCGTCAAGCTCGAAGCCCGGCCAGGCCTCGATCGAGGCGAAGTCCTCGAACACGACCCGCTCCTGCGCCTGGCAGGCGGCGGCCGTCAACAGCAGTGCGAGCACAGGCGTCAGGTACGCCCGCATGATGGCACCTCCGAGACGTGATGCCACTGCCGCGCGGTGCGTCGCGCGGCGATGGTGGTGCACGGCCCCGCGCTACCGCCCGTACATCCCGGTCAGCGTCGCCCGGGCCACGACAGAGCGGCCCATCGCGGCCTCAAGCGCGGCCGCGCTGGCGCCCGGTTCCAGGCCGACCGGCGCGGAAAGCGCATAGAGCGTGAACTGATAGCGGTGCGGCCTGCCCGGCGGCGGCGACGGGCCGCCGTAGCCGATCCTGCCCCACGAGTTCTCGCCCTGTGTGACACCCGGGGCGGACGCCTTGGGATCGGGCGGCACGTTCTCGGGCAGGCCGCCGATGTCCGGCGCCATCCCCCAGGCGACCCAATGGGTCCAGCCGCCCGCGCGCGGCGCGTCCGGGTCGTGGCAGATGAGCGCCAGCTCCACAGCCTCGTCGGGCACGCCATCAAACTGCAAGGGCGGCGAGATGTCGTCGCCATCGGCAGTGTACTGCACGGGGATCGACTCCCCGTCGCCGAATGCCGGCGAGGTGATGGTCATCGTCATCTCCGTCCCCTCCTTCTCGCGTGGCGCGGCCGTCAGCGGCCGTAGAGCCCCTCGAGCATCGCCTCAGCCACGACGGTGTCGGCCATCGCCGCCTCGACCTCATCCCGCGCGGCGCCGGGCTGGAGGCTCAGTGACGGCCTCACGGCGTAGAGCCTGAACTGATAGCGGTGCGGCCTGCCCTCCGGCGGGTCCGGTCCGCCGTAGCCGGTCTTGCCCCACGAGTTGTCGCCCTGGGTGAGGCCGTAGGCCGACACCACCGGGTCGGGGGGTACCGCCTCGGGCAGCCCGCCTATGTCGGGAGACATCCCGTAGACCACCCAGTGCGTCCACCCGCCCGCGCGGGGCGCATCCGGATCGTGGCAGATGAGCACCAGCTCGGCCGCCTCGTCGGGCACGCCCGCGAAGCTCAGCGGGGGCGACACGTCCGCGCCGTCTGCGGTGTACTTCTCGGGGATGCGCCCGCCGTCCTCGAATGCCGTCGAGGTGATCTGCATCTCCGCCACCGGCGCCGCCTCCGTCTCACCGGCGGGTGCGGCCTCGCCCTCCGGCGGGCCGCCGATGACCGTGCGTTCCGGCTCCCGCGGCGGGCAGCCGGCGCACAGCAGTGCCACCAGCACGGTCACGACCACAACGCTCCTCATCATCTTCGCGACCTCCCCTCTCTGTGCACTATCTGCGGCACGCCCACCACTGTCGAGTCGGACGTGGACGTCACCGCGCGAGCCGACGGCGAACGCTTGCGTCTCGTGCGTTGATGGACGTCAGGCCTCTGCCTCGCGCGCCACGGCCTCCATGAGCGCGCGCATGTAGCCCAGCGCGTAGGCCCGGCCGCGATGCCCGTAGGGCGTGTCGCCGGTGATGCGCGGCGTGTGATCGGGCATCATCCAGTAGCGGTAGCCCACGTCACGGTAGGCGCGCATGGCTGCGAGCATGTCCGTGTCGCCGTCGTCGATGAAGGATTCGTCAAAGACCGGCACCGCACCCTTCACGTCACGGAAATGCACGTGATTGATGCGGTCGCGCTCGCCGAACCAGCGGATGGCGGCGATCACGTCGGTGCCCATCTCGGCGATGGTGCCCTGGCAGAAGTTCAGGCCGTTGACCGGCGAGGGGATCTCCTCGAACAGCCGCTTGAGGCCCTCGATGGTGCCGATGATGCGCGCCTCGCCGCGCAGCCAGGGCGTGGGCGGATCGTGCGGGTGCAGCGCCAGCCGCACCCCGGCCGCCTCCGCCGCGGGCACGATGCGCTCGGTGAACCACAGCAGACGCTCCCACATGGTGTCGGCGTCCATGGCCTCGTCGGGCTCGACCGGGCCGACCTTCTCGACTGCGTGGTAGTCGAAGTGCCGCGTAGCCGCGCCGCCGCGGGCCCTGGCGCGCGTGCTGCCCCACACGTCGGGCACGCTCCAGGTCCACTCCACCACCGGCACGCCGAAGGAGCCGCACACGCGGATGGTCTCGCAGACGTCCTCGACCTCCTGCTCGCGCTCGGGCCGCCCCAGGCGCGCGTTCCAGTATTGCGTGCCCCGGCCCTGCGGGAGCAGCACCACCGCGAGCGTGATGCCGAACTCGTCGAGCTGGCGGACGATCCGCTCCAGGTCCTCGGCGTGCAGTACGTTGCCGCGTTCGTGCGAGATCAAGTCGCTGCCGCAGATCTTCACGCCCGGCACGCCCAATTGCGCGGCGAAAGCGAGATCCTCCGCATCGAACATCGCCGGCTCGCCGGCGAGCCGCATTCCCAGACACAGCTTCATGTTGGGCGACTCCCCTCAGACGTGCGGCCGACCGTTGTCCATCGGCCGCTCCTCGTTGCGTTCGCGCTGCGCCTTCGTCGGCGGGTAGTCGCCGTAGAGCAGCGGATCGTTGGTCTCGACCATCCAGTTGTAGACCCGCTCGCGCAGCCGCCACGCCACGTCCCGGTAGTCCGGGTCGTCGAAGACGTTGGTCTGCTCGAGCGGGTCGCGCCGCAGATCGTACAGCTCCTCCTCGGGCCGCACCTCATTGTAGAAGTCCTCGATCATCTCCTCGCCTGCGGGGCCGACGTAGATGTCGGCGGGCATGTACACCAGCGGCCGCCGGCCGAAGTTGCGGATGTACTTGTAGCGGTTGGTGCGCACCGCACGCATCGGGTTGTACTGATCGTGCCAGGTCATCTCGCAGAAGATGTCCTTGCGCGGCTCGTAGTCGTCCTCGTCGAGCAGGCCGAGGAAGCTGCGGCCCTCCACCTGCGGCGGGACCTCCGCGCCCGCGAGATCGAGCAGCGTGGGCAGCATGTCGCAGTTGGTCAGCAGCTCGCCCTGCACGCGCCCGCCCGCGAACTGCCCGGGCCAGCGCACGATCAGGGTGGTGTGGATGCCGGGATCGTAGCAGGTGCCCTTGGCGCGGGGCATGGCGATGCCGTGGTCGGTGGTGAAGATGAACACAGTGTTGTCGGCCAGCCCGCTCTCTTCGAGCGCCGCGCGCATACTGCCCACGGCCTCGTCCAGCCGCCAGACGAGCCCATGCAGACCCGCCAGGTCCTCGCGGATGCCCGGGCGGTCGGGCAGATACGGTAGTGGAGTGAGCGTGTCGGGATCATCGCGCTCGTAGCCCTCTCGCTCGTAGGGGCGGTGCGGCTCGGTGATGCCGCAGTTGACGAAGAACGGCTGCCCGTCCTGCGCTTCTCCGCGCAGGAAGCCGCCGAGGGCCTCGGCAACGGAGCGAGCGTCGTTGCTCACGTCGTCATGGACCTGGTAGCCCAGCCGCGGAGTCTCGTTATGCTCGTGCTGATGAGCGATGAGCCGCGTGTGGTAGCCGGCGCGGTTGAGGTACATGGGCAGCGTGACCTCGTTCGCGCCGATCTCCCAGCCGATGTGCGCCAGGCCGACCAGGCCGTTGCAGTGCGGATAACGGCCCGTCATGATCGACCCGCGCGAGGGCGAGCACTGGGCGGCGGTGCAACAGTAGTTGCTGAACAGCACGCCCTCGCCCGCGAGTGCGTCGATGTTGGGCGTCTCGATGGGCGCGCCGAGGCAGCCCACGTACTGGCCGAGGTCGTGGCAGATGACGAAGACGATGTTAGGGCGCGAGTTGTGGCTGGCGCTGGGCATGTGGTGTCCTCCCGATGAGTGAACTGTGCCGCAGGAGTGTCATTCGACGCAGCGGCCCGTGGGCCTGCCCGACGGCGACGGCGCCGGTCCCCACTCGTCTCGCCGAGCATGTCTCACGTTACTTGCTCCCCACGTTTTCGCGGCCCTGCGGCAATGCAGGCGGCTCCCTACCTCTCCTCCCACTGCATCGCCGTCCCGCGCACGGTGGCGGCCATGTCGCCGTCGAAGTGCGACAGGACGAGCGTGTGTTCATCCGGCTCGAAGGGCGCCTCGGGTCGGTCGAAGCTGCCCTCATAGCGCGCGATATCCGACACGCGCAGTTCGTCGATGAAGACGCCCGCCTCCGCCGCCGGGATGGTCAGCTCCGCGCCGGCCCAGCCCGCCTCGGGGGCGATGTGTCGGTTGAAGCTGGTCTCGACGCGCACGCCGTCGATGTAAAGGGCGACCTCGGTGGCGCCCTCCTCCTTCGTGGACGGCCGCCAGGTGGCCGCCAGATGCACCCAGCGGCCCTGCGGCAGCACCATCCCGGTCTGGTGCCCCGGGCCCATGTAGATGTAGGTGCCCACGTTGATCCGCCGGTAGATGTTGAGTGCGCCGCAGCGGATCAGCGGGCGGTTGTGCAGGTCGGTGTGCGGCCGCGCGTCGCGCACCCACATCTCGATCGTGCCCTCGGCCTCGCTCAGCAGCGGCGCGCCATCGGGCGAGGCCAGCGTCATAGTCCGCCCGGGCGGCAGCGAGAGCGCCCGTCCCTCCTCCAGCGGCGACTCGACCCAGCCGGCGGCCTCGCCCTCAGGCTGCGGGACTACGGGCGGCGCCACCGAGTAGTCAGGCACGAACAGCTCATCCGGCGCGGACGCCACGCCACCCGGCACCCCTTCGAAGCGCAGGAAGGTCGCCATGGGCGCGAGGTAGGTGATCGACCACA
>JALGVA010000206.1 GCA_029820295.1 Candidatus Zipacnadia bacterium | reverse complement strand
CGGCGGCCCAGCCGACCCCGCCGCCCGTGCAGCCCACGCCTCAGCCGTCGGCGCCGCCACAGACGCCGCCCACGCCCCCGACGACGCCACCGGCCGCCCCGCCCACGCAGCCTGCGGGCGTGCCGCCGACCACCGAGGCCCCGCAGAAGGGCGGCGGCAAGTGCTGGCTGATCGGCTGCGGCATCCTGCTGCTGGTGGGCATCATCATCGCGGTCGTCGGCGCCTTCATGTGCGCCCGCGGTGCGAGGCAGATCGGCGAGGGCGTGCAGAACACCCTCCAGAACCTGCCCACGACCACCAACTCGCTCGAGATCCGTGAGCCCGGAGGGAGCGGCTCGGGCGGCATCTCGGACGTCATCGGCGAAGTCGGGGACCTCGGCGACGAGGTCAGTGCGGCCGCCAGCGCCGTGAGCATCGAGGACTTCAACGCCAGTGAAGTCGATGCCGCGATGCTGCCCACGTTCTACGGGTTCCTCTACGGCCTGGCCGAGGACGATCCTGATGTCATGCACCAGTTCATGAGCCCGTCGTTCAAGCGTGAATGGTCGCCGAGCAACTGGGAGCAGTCGCCCAATATCCAGCACATCGGCTTCCGCGTCGGGGAACAGGACAGGGTCAGCGACTCACAGATCGACTTCACCATCTACGAGCACGCGCGCGATACCAGCGACGATACCGAGGGCGAGATCGAGTGGGAGATCACCTTCTCGCGCGAGGGCGGCAAGTGGTACGTGAACAGCTTCAAGTGACGGGACTGAGACCATGGTACGCGAGGTGCGACTGGAGCTTGGCATCAACGGGGCGTTCCTCACCCGCCGGTGGGAACGCCCCGGCAACTGGATGCGCCTGACCCGCGAAGCTGGCTTTCGCAACCACGAGTTCTGCGGCGACGTGATCGACCCGTTCTTCTCGGGGGATCGCGCCTTCCAGCTCGAGAGTGCGGCGCAGGTGAAGGCCGAGGCGCAGCGCCACGGCGTCACCATCACCGACGTCTACACCGGCGTGGCGACGCACCGCTTCCACGGGCTGTCCCACAGCCACCCGGCGCCGCGGCAGCGCATGAAGGAGTGGATCCTCGCCTGCTGCGACCTGGCGCTGGCGATGGGCACCGACCGGATCGGCGGCCACTGGGACGCCATCCCGGTTGAGGTGATGGAGGACGAGCGCGCCTACAACGGAGCGGTCGGGCGCGTGCAGAGCATCTTCCGCGAGCTGGCGCGCGCTGCGGCGGCGAAGGGCATCGCCGCGATCTACAACGAGCAGATGTACATCCCCAGCGAGATCCCGTGGACGCTGCGCCAGTCCGAGGAGTTCCTGCACGGAGTGAATGCGGACAACGACGGCTGCCCGGTCTATCTGACCGTGGACGTGGGCCACCAGGCGGGGATGCACTACGGGCTGCAGGGCGAGGACCTGGATTATGTCGAGTGGTGCCGGCGCTTCGGCGCGGTCGCCGAGATCGTGCATCTGCAGCAGACCACGCCCGACGCGAGCCATCACTGGGCGTTCACGCCCGAATACAACGAGCGCGGGCACATCGAGATCCCACCGATCCTCGAGGCGCTGGAGCAGTCGCATCGCGAGTTCGCCGAGTCGCCGCTGTCGGAGGTCATGGAGCCGGTCGAGCGCACCTGGCTGATCGCCGAGATCATCCCCGGCTCCACCAAGACCGAGAGCGCGCTGCTCGATGAGCTGAAGGTGTCGTCGGAGTACCTGCACCAGTTCGTGCCCGAGGAGGGCATGCTGCTGGAGATCTGAGCGGGGCGGGAGGTAGGCCGCGTGCGCACAGCATTGCTGCCGGTGCTGCTGGGAGGGATCGTGGTGTCGTGGGGCGCCGCCGATGCGCAGGATGACCTGACTCCGCGCGCCCACACCGAGACGATCACCGAGGCCGAGCATGCGTGGACGGTCACCATGGGCGGGACGCTCGACGGCCCGAGCACGCGCGACCCCATCGGCTACGCCGCGTGGACCCAGGCCTTCGAGCCGATGCGCGTGGTGCGCATCGCCAACGTCGGTGACACGGTGGTGGTGAACCCGTGGCTCTTCACCGGCGAGCGGGGCCACTGGCGGACCGTACAGGAGCTGGTCGAGCACGTCACCGCACCGTACGGCACCGAGGTCGAGCAGGCGACGGCCCTGTGGTGGTGGGAGACGCGGCACCGCTGGCACTTCACCACGGGCGATCGCCACAATAGCGACCCGATCAAGGTCTGGAACATCTTCGGCCACACGCTGTGCGGCAACGACGCCTTCGTGCTGGCCGACTGCTGGCGGACACTGGGGCTGCGCACCCGTTACCCACGCATCCAGGGGCACTCGATCAGCGAAGTCTGGGCCGATGGCGGCTGGCGGCTGCTCGATGGCGACGAGAACATCAACTGCCTGCTGCGCGACAACATCACGCCCGCCGCCGAAGCCGATATCCGCCGCGACCACGACCTGATCAAGCGTACGCACTGCTACGGCATACTGCGGCCCGACTCGCGCCAGATCGACGAGTTCTCGGCCTCGCTCTACGCCCACGATGAGCAGCCGGCGCCCGACCGCGACCTGCCCTCGAACATCGGCCACGAGATGAAGTTCAGCCTGCGGCCGGGCGAGGCGCTGGTCTGGGCGTGGGAGCACGCGGGCAAGTTCTACTGCCCGTGGGACTACGAGCGGGTCGTCGATCGCATCCCGCCCGTGGTCTGCAACGGCTGGTGGGAATTCACACCGCGGCTGACCGAGGCGCGCGTGGCCGAGGACGCCGAGAGCGCCAGCGGCCTGTCCGAGAACGACGGCACGCTGCGCGCCGGACCCGAGGGCGGCGAGCTGGTCTACCGCCTCAGCGCTCCCTACGCGATGGTCGGCGGGAAGCTGACCGTGGGCGCGCAGGGCGCGGTCGCCGCCGAGCTGTCCTGGGACGGGCAGGAGTGGCTGCCGCTGACCGCCGAGGCCTCGGACCACGGCCTCGTGATGGACCTCGACGAGCACTTCCCGTTCAAGGGCGAGCTGCGCTTGGACTGCCTGCTGCGGCTGCGCCTCGAGCCGGGGACGGTCCTGCGCATCGTCAACGCGCGCATGGACCTGCAGATGGCGCCGCTGTGCATGCCCTACCTCGAGCTGGGCGAGAACGCCATCCGCTACGTGGACGAGACGCCCGGCCCGCGGCAGGTCGAAGTCAGTCATGAGTGGGTCGAGACCGGCGCCAACCGGCCGCCGACCGCGCCCGCGGTGCCGCTCTCTCCGGCCGATGGCGCGCAGCTTGACCGCACGCAGTTCGTCTTCGAGTGGCGGCCGGCCACCGATCCGGACGGGGACGAGATCGCCGACTACCAGTTCATGCTGTCGGCATACCCGGACATGCGCTGGCCGCTGTCGCCGAACTTCTTCAAGCTGGTCTCGCACACCGCCGACGCGGGCACGGCGAGCTACACGGTGCCCTACCGCGGCCTGCTCAACCCCGGCACGACCTACTACTGGCGCGTGCGCGCGCGCGACGGCCGGCGGGCGTGGGGAGCGTGGAGTGACGTCTGGGAGTTCACACCCGGCGGCCCGGGCATTCCACTGAACCTGGCTCGGCGCGTCGATGAGGACGCGCGCACGGTCACCATCTCCTGGCAGGACAACACGCACGGGACGCGGCCGGTGCGCTACAAGGTCTACGGCTCGGACGAGAAGGGCTTCACGGTCTCCGACACCGAGTACCAGGTGTGGGTCGGGAACCAGGAGCCGGAGCAGGGCTGGCAAACCTGGTCGGGCAACCTGATGAGCGAGACCACCGGGCGATCGATCCAGGTGGTCGGCGCGGATCTGGACCTTGAGAACGCCAACCGCGCGTTCTACCGCGTTGTCGCCATCGATGCCAACGGAGTCGAGAGCGGGCCGTCGGACTACATCGAGATGCCCCGGCCGCTGATCCACACGCGTCCGCCGATGCAGGTCACGGCCGGGGGCGAGTACTCCTATCTGGCGAGGACGATCTCCTCGATCGGCGACCTGCGCTGCCGCACCATCAACCCCGGCGAGTCCTACAACGCCAGGTACTGGGACGTCGAGCATCCGGTCTTCAGCCTGGTTGAGGCACCCGCCTGGCTGACCATCGATGCCGAGACCGGCGAGGTATCCGGCACCGCACCCGCCCAGGCGGGCGAGCACACCGTCGCGGTGCGCGTCGAGATCGAGGGCGTCGGCGAGGACGTGCAGCGCTTCGTGCTGAGCGTCCGGTGAGTGACTCCGCCATGCCCGCCCGCTCGCGCGAGCGCGTGCTGCGCATCCTCCACCACCAGGGCGACGGCGAGGTCGCCTACGATGCCCTCGGCGGCGCCGCGGTTCACGAGGTGATCGCCTCCGCCGACCTGTCCGACGACTGGCGCGACTACTACCGCGCCGGCGACATCCGCTATCTGTCCCTGGAGCCCGCCCGTGGTGAGCGTGCGGTCTTCGCCGGGTATCTCCCCGACCTGCCCGCCGATGCCGAGCTGTCGTGCTGGGGCATCGGGCGCATCGCGCTGCACAACGCCGCCGGGCATCACGCCGGGCATCGCTACTGGCACCCGCTGGCGCAGGTGGACACAGTCGGGGGGCTTGACGACTACCCCTGGCCGGACCTCTCGGCAGTGAAGTCGCCCGAGGAGCTGCGGGCGGAGGTCGCGGCGTTGCACCGCCGGGGCTTCGCGGTCGTCGGCAACCTGTCGCAGACGATCCTCGAGACCGCCTACCTCATGCGCGGCATCGACCGGCTCTTCCTCGACCTGTACGAGCGTCCGGCCTACGTGGACGCCCTCTTCGCGAAGCTCGCGGCGCAGCGCATCGTGCAGGCGCGCATGTTCGCGGGGGCGGGGGTGGATGCCATCCGCATCGGCGACGACATCGCGACTCAGCAGGGCCTCATGATCAGCCTGCCCATGTACCGCGAACGCCTGCGACCGTGGCACGAGGCGGTGGTGCACGCGGCGCTGGAGGTCGCGCCCGACCTGGCGGTCGCGTACCACAGCGACGGCGCGCTGACCGCACTGCTGCCCGACCTCATCGAGATCGGCGTGACCGCGATCAACCCCGTGCAGCCCGAGTGCATGGACCTGGCGACGATCCGCCGGGATTTCGGCGATCAGTTGGCGCTGTGGGGCTGCACGCCGGTGCAGAGCACCTACGCCCATGGGACCGCGGACGAGGTGCGCGCGCACACGCACCTACTGTTTGAGCAGATCGCGCCCGGGCACGGGCTCATCGTGCAGTTCATGAACATCGTGCTCACGCCCCACGTGCTGACCAACCTGGGCGCGTTCTTCGAGGAGTTCGCCCGCTGCGCGACGTGAACGAGGGCGCCCGTCACGGCTACGCCCCGCCGGTGTGCCGCCCGTGTGCATGCAGCGAGGCGACCTCGCGGCCGCCTCGGGAACGGGCTCTCAGCGCACGCCTACTCGGAGTCTTCGTCCTCGTCGCGGGGCGTCTTCGGCAGGTGAGGGTCGTCGGGGATGACCACACCCGGGTAGGGCGAGGGTCGGCCGCCCGTCTCCGGCGGGGGGCCCACGATGTTCGCGCCGGTCGCCTGGTGCTGCGCATCCACGATCTTGCGGCTGTACTCGAAGCCCTCGTGCACCCGCCGCCAGCGGAGCACGAAGATGACGATCAGCGCGAGCGGGTACACCGCGTAGATCAGCACATTGTACCACGGGGCGTCGAAGCCCATGAAGATCTTGGGCCACCAGCCGATGACACCGGCGATGATGATGATCCACTCGATGATCTCGTTGCGCTCCATGGCTCACACTCCGGCGTCGCCACTGGGCTCGAGCTGGCGGATCGCCATCAGCGTCTCGTAGATCGAGATGCGCAGCATCTCGTCCAGCGGGATCTCGTCCAGCGCGTCACCGGGGCTCAGCAACGCCGTGTCCACCTGGCGCAGCGCCTCGGTCTCGGTGCCGCTCTCGGGCAGCATGTTGCCACCGCGGGTGCGCCGGAACTCGGTCAGCAACGCCGCCAGCTCATCGGCGTCGCGTTCGAGCCGCCGCACGCCCTCCTCGTGCGGCTCGGGCCGGCGGCTGCGCACGCGGTCGAGCCAGGTGGGCCGGCCCGGCTCGATCAGGTAGCCCTGGGCGATCAGCGCCGACTCGACGTAGAGGCGGATGTCGCCGAAGACGCCGGCGCGCTGCCAGAAGCTCATCTCCTGCCGAATGGTCTTGAGCGCCTGCTCGACCACCGCGTCCAGCGTTACCCAGTGCTCGTCATCGTCCGCCTGCCCGCATCGGCGCTTGCGCAGCAGCCCGAAGGCCACCGCGATCACGTCGCTGACCGGCGACTCGGGCATCGGTCCGACCTGGCGCAGCTCCAGCTCCCAGGTCTTCTGCGGGTAGGGCGGCATCAGCGTCGCCGCACGCTCCGATGCGCGCAGCTCGATGCAGCCCCTGGAGTACAGGTCCACCAGCGTGGCGTAGAGGATCTGCTGGGTCCAGTGCTGCGGGTCCAGCTCCTCATCGGTGAGCGGGGCGTAGCAGCGGCTGCGCGGGCTGACCATCTTGTTCGGAGACGGCCGATCGACGAAGCGATCGGCGAACAGCACCATCAGGCCATCCGGCCCGACCGGGCCGATGGGCTCCATCGGTGCGGCGGGCCGTGCCACCTCCTGGCACGCCGCCGTGACCTCGCCCTCGACGACGCGCCCGAGCAGGCGCGCGCCGGCGCGATAGATCAGCACCCCGATGACCAGCAATATGACGATGATCCCGATCTGAACCGCCATGCGCTCCGTCCTGTCGGCTGTCGCTAAGCCTCCGCCGGACCGGCCTCGGGCCAGGTCGTGCAGGCGTAGGCGCTGTGATTGTGGATCGACTCGAAGCTCTCGCACTCCACCGAGAACCACGCCACCTTGGGGAGCGCGGCCAGGGCGAGCACGCTGTCCCGTACGACGTCCTCGACGAACTTGGGGGTCTGGTAGGAGCCCTCGGTGACCAGCTTCTCATCCGCGCGCTTGAGCATGGGATAGACCTGCGCGCTGCCCTGCTCCTCGAGCAGCGGGATCAGATCCTCGAGCCAGATGATGGTCTCGTCGTGTGTGCGCATCTGCACGCGTATCATCGCCCGCTGCGTGTGCGCCCCCCAGCGGGAGATCTCGCGCGAGCACGGACATACCGTGATGACCGGGACCTCGACGCCGAGCAGGAAGTTGAACTTGCCCGCCACCCGACTGGCGGTGAACGAGCAGTCGTAGTCGAGCTGGCAGTCGAGGTTGGTCGCCGGCGAGCGCTTGGTCAGGAAGTAGGTGAAGTCCAGGCGCAGATGCGCAGCGAAGGCGTCGAAGCGCTGCGTGATCTCGGCCAGCATGTCGCGCATCTCAGGCATGGCGACCGCCCGGCGCGACCAGCGCGACAGGATCTCGACGAAGCGGCTCATGTGCGTGCCGCGCTCGTAGTGAGGCAGCTCCACCGAGGCCTCGAACACGCCGACCACGCGCGCCTTGCCGCCGCCCTTCTCCCGGATCATCACCGGCAGGTGGATGTCGCGCACGCCCACTCGCCGGATGGTGACGCCGCGGTCGTCCCGCTCCGAAGCCACGTCTCGCATCGCCGGTGCCTCAGCCCTCCCGCCTGCGTGCCCAGTATATACCAAGCGCGGCGGCCGCACAAGGCGCGCGCAGACCAAGTTCGATGGT
>JALGVA010000205.1 GCA_029820295.1 Candidatus Zipacnadia bacterium | reverse complement strand
ATGAAGAGCGTCCTGACGTTCAGCGGCTCCAGACAACCTCTGAGACACTTGCGGCGATTGTGTTGGGAAGCGCGTGGGTCGGCGCCATACGCCGGATAACGCCCAGGCGGCACGTCCGCGTTGTCCTGTACTCTCTCTACCCGTACCGCCCGAACTCCTTGCACGCCGCGTACATCGCCGCCACGTTCTCCTCGGGCGTGCCGGGGGCGAGGTTGTTGCCCTCGCGCAGCACGAACTTGCCCCCGGTCATCACGCCCGACTGCAGGATGCGCCGGGTCTCCGCGCGGACGTGCTCGGGGGTGCCGGTGCGCAGCAGCTCCACGTGCGGGCCGCCCTGGATGCGTACCTCGGGCCCCAGCTCCTCCCGCAGCCGGCCGAAGTCCACCGGGAAGCCGGTGTCGAAGCTGTGCACCTTCAGCTCGTCGCGCATGGTGCGGAACAGGTGTGTAGCGTCGCCGCACAGGTGGGTGGCGTTGGGGCCGACGCTGCCGAACTCGTCGATCAGCCGTCGATGATAGAGCAGCACGAATTCCCGGTAGCCGGCTTCACTCAGCAGCGCGATGCTGTCGTCGGGCAGACTCCACGCGGTGCTCTCGACCGGCTGCCCGAGGCGCTCGCGGTAGGCTTTCACGCGCCGGATGGTCGCGGTCACGATCAGGTCCATGAGCGCGTGGTAGAAGTCCGGGTCCTCGTACATGTCGAGGCACAACTCGGTCGGCCCGCGCAGCGCGCAGGCGATGGTGAACGGGCCGTCGGTGCCGGTACCCGGGACGCCGCCGGCCTGCACCGGCCGCCCCTCGAACTCGAAGCCGCCGGCGGCGATCTGGGCGAAGCGCTCGCGGTACTCCCACGCCCGCCCCAGCCAGCCGCTGAACGGCTCCGGCGGGCCCTGCTCGATGAACGCCCACTTGTTGTCGTCGGTCAGGAAGGGCGGCGTCTCCGGCACATCGCCCTCGATGAAGTGCAGCTCCGCGCCATACCAGAGTTGCTCGTAACTGTTCTGCAGGTCCACGGGCACCGTCCACACCTCGGGCAGGCCCATCTCGACGTCGCGCGGCAGCCGGTGGCGCAGGAACCACTGGTGGTGGAGCTGGTAGCGGAACATCATCTCCGGGTCGAGGAAGTACTCGCGGTAGGTGATGCGCTCGGGGTTCCATTGCTCGCTCAGCAGCGTGAAGCGCGATGCGATGCCCAGGATCATGGGCACGCGCGTGGGCTCGCCGGCGTTGAACGCCGCCCAGACCTCGCGCACCTCGGCGTTGTGGGCGTCGAAGTCGATGTGCGCGGCGGGCATGGTCTCCTGCACGCGGGCGTCACCTCCGCCAGTAATGTGCGTGGCCGAACGTTCGCGCGCGCGACGGGCCTGACCTCCGGGCGCAGCGCCGCCACTGCGTGCCGCTTGCGACTTGCGGCTTGCGACCGGCGACTGCTCGCAGGAGGATGCGGCCACTTCGGCGAACATCTGCGCCGGCGACCACATCCGCACGGGGAAGAGGCCATGATCGACTGGGAACGCGAGCAGGAGGTTCTCCGGATCCTCCACCGGCAGAAGGCCCTCAGCGCCGACCAGGCGCGCGAGGTCTACCAGGAGGCCATACGTTCGGACACGTCGGCGCTCGACCTCGCGGTCCAGCGCGGCCTGGTCACCCACGAGCAGCTTCGCGAGGCGACGGGCGGCGAGGCGCGCGCGGTGGCGTCGCTGCGCGACCTGGACATCGACCCCCAGGTAGTCAACATCCTGCCTCCCGAGGTGGGCCGACGCCTGCGCGCCTTCCCGGTCGCCGTCTACCAGGACACCCTCGAAGTCGCCATGAGCGACCCGGACAACATCACCGCCATCGACGAGGTCCGCCGCCAGACCGGCTACAAGATCAAGCCCCTGCGCGTCTCCGACCCGGAGATCGCGTGGGCGATGGATACCTACTGGACCTCGGACGAGATCATCGACCTCGAGGCGGAGGTCCCGGGGCGTGGCGAGGGGCTGGCCGAGGGCCTCGACAGCGTCGGCGACCTGTCGGGCACCCCGGCGGTGATCCAGCTCTCCGCGACCCTCATCTCCCGCGGCGTGCGCATGGGGGCCAGCGACATCCACATCGAGTCACGGCGCAAGGGCCTGCAGGTGCGCTACCGCGTGGACGGGATGCTCGATGAGCCCGCGTCGCTGCCAGCGGAGATCAAGGATGCGCTGATCTCGCGGCTCAAGATCATGGCCGGCATGGACATCGGCGAGAGCCGCAAGCCTCAGGACGGGCGTTTCACCACCCAGGCGGCAGGCCGGCGCATTGATGTGCGCTCGGCCCTGCGCCCCACGGTGCACGGCGAGAACATCGTCATGCGCCTGCTCGACAAGAACCGGCTCTACATCACCTTCGAGCAGCTCGGCATGTCCGCCAACCTGCAGGAGCAGATGGAGGCGCTGCTCAAGGCCTCGCGCGGCCTGCTCGCCATCGTCGGCGGCACCGGCACCGGCAAGACCACGACGCTCTACGCCGCCCTGCACTACCTGCGCCAGCGCGCACTCAACATCGAGAGCGTCGAGGACCCCATCGAGTACCAGCTCGACGGCGTCAATCAGTCCACTGCGCGCCCGGACATCGGCGTGGGCTTCGCCGAGCACGTACGCGCCATGATGCGCCAGGATCCGGACGTGATCATGGTGGGCGAGGCGCGCGATGAGGAGACCATGGAGGCGGCCTTCCGCGCGGCGCTCACCGGCCACCTGGTGCTCACCAGCCTGCACTCCAACGATGCCCCGTCGGCGGCCACACGCATGCTGCAGATGGGCGTGGAGCCCTACCTGGTGTCCTCGGGCCTGCGCGCCGTGCTGGCCCAGCGCCTGGCCCGCCGTGTCTGCCCGGACTGCAAGACCTCGCGCAAGGTCGAGGAGGTGCTGGCCGAGGCGCCTGCGCTGCAGAAGCGCCTGGCCGAGCACCGCATCACCGTGGTGGCCGAGGGCACCGGCTGCGAGCGCTGCCGCGGCACCGGCTTCCGCGGCCGCGTCGGCCTGTTCGAGCTGATGCGCATGACGCCCACGCTCAAGACGATGGTGCTAGGCGACGTGGACGAGCAGGCCATGCGCCACGCGGCCATCTCCGAGGGCATGGTACCGATGCTCTCCGACGCCATGGCCAAGCTGCGTTCGGGCCTGATCGGCATCGACGCGCTGCTGTCGCTGCAGGCGGACCTGTCCACCGAGTACGGCGACGAGGCCATCGACATCCTCGGCGCGGGGGCGTAGAATTGCCCCCCGCCAGCAGAATCCTGTCAGTCTGGCAGCACGGTTGGCACGGGCCACTTGACGCGGGTGCCTGTCGCCTATAGAATATAGTCATTCGACTAATATCTATAGTCAGGTGGTTCGCATGATTGGCCCTGAGTTGCTGGCCCTCGTGAGTCACAGCAAGGCGCGAGTGCTGGAACTGCTGCTGCTGCACCCCGAGCGTGATTTCTACCAGCGCGAGATCGCTGAGCGGACCGACCATCACATCCGTTCCGTGCAGCAGGCACTGAGACCATTGGTTCAGGCGGGCATTGTCACGCGTGAGGAGCGCGGCAACCAGGTCTTCTATCGCGCCAACCCGGCGTGCCCGGTCCTGCCCGAGCTGACGGGCCTGATCGTCAAGACCGTAGGCATCGCAGGCCCGCTGCGCCGTGCGCTGACGGCACTCAGAGACGGGATCGATGTCGCGCTGGTGTTCGGCTCGTTCGCATCCGGGCGGTTCCGAGCGAGCAGCGATGTGGACCTGCTGGTGATTGGCGAGGTCTCACCCCGCCAGGTCGTGAGTGCCCTGTCCGGCGTCGCGGAAGAGATTGGCCGGGAGATCAACGCGGTGGTCATGGCTCGGGACGAGGTGCGGGAGCGTGCGGCGCGCGGGGACCACTTCCTCGAGGGGGTCCTGGCCCGGCCGACAGTGCCTGTAATCGGAGATAGCGATGAGCTTGCAGCGCTTGCAGCGGGAGAGCCAGATCGAGCAGCAGCCGACGAAGCCTGAGGAGATCGCCGAGCTTGCGTGGCTCCTGGAGCGGGACCTGGCCGCCCACAGCAGCTCGGGCCTGCCGCAGGACTGGCGCTTCGCCATCGCATACAGCGCGGCGCTGCAGGCGGCCACCATAGTGGTGCGCGCGGCGGGCTACCGTGCGTTGTCCGGCGCACACCACTACGCCACCTTCGCGGCGTTCGGGGCGATTGCGGGCGACGAGTACAGCGATCGCGTCGAGTACCGCCAGACATGCCGCAACAAGCGCAATCGGGCCGAGTACCAGATGGCGGGCCAGATCTCTGAGGCTGAGGTAGCCGCACTGGCCCACGAGGCCAGGGACCTGCGCGACTGGGTGGTTGCGTGGCTGCGCTACCACCATCCGGAACTCCTGCCCGGCGAATGGCAGTCGCCCGAAGACGGCTGAGTTGCGTTCCGCCCACGACCGCTCGCCCTGAGGCGAAGGTGCCACCCTCCCCCCGGTCGAACCTGCCTCCGCTCACCATGCCGTCGCCCGGGGCCGACCGCCATGCGTCCCGTCATCTGCGCCGCGCTCATCTGCGTCCTCGTGGCGCCTGCCGCCGCCGAGTGGACCCTCGCGCAGCACGCCGCCGATGTCCTCATGTACGACCAGTTGCGTCTGGTCGAGTTCAGGGACTCCGGCGCCGCCCTGCGCAGCCAGCGCGGATACTTCCTGCCTACCGCCGCGCCCGGCGAGGGCGGGGAGCTGGTGCCCTACAACGAGGGCATGCGCGTCGCCGGCGAGCTGCGCGCGGGACAGATGCTGCTGACCCCGGACAGCGCCTTCGGGCCATCGTGGGCCGAGTTCGTGCTGCACGGCTGCACGCGCGTGACCATCGACTACGGCCGCTGCGACGGCTCCAGGGCCGACGGGACGAAGTTGCACTTCCTCTTCTACCGCGCCGACGACCCGCGGGGCCAGCCGGTCGGCGAGGCGCAGATGGAGCTGACCGAGCAGCAGTGGCGCACCACGACGGTGGACCTGCCCGGTGGCGACGTCTTTGCGCGGGTGCAGGTCCGGTTCATCGGCACCGGCGGCACCAACTGGACCGCGGTGGTGGTCTCCGGCGATGGCGAGTTCGGCACCCGCGACGAGGCGCGCGCCCTCAGCCCCATGGCCGACCAGCTCACCGAGATGCCGACTGAGCTTCCTCCCGCAACCGTGCGCGTCACCGCGCGCGAGGGCTACGACGCGCTGTTCTTCGGCGATCAGCCCTTCATCAACTACGCCGCCAAGGGGCACGGGACCGCCACCCAGGCCGTGCAGCAGGAGGCGGGCATCAACCTGTTCTACGTCGAGGGCGCGGGGGTCACCGGCATCTGGCCCGAGGGCGCCGACCGGCCGGTCATCACCCCCGACAGCTCCACCTTCCTGAACATGTACCTGTGCCGGCGCTACGGCATGCCCTACAAGACCGGCGTGGGCATCGCCCACTGCGTCTACTACCTGCCCGAGTGGCTGGTCGCGCGCGAGAACCTGGGGATGGAGGAGCACTTCATCCGCCGCGAGGACCCGCGCCACACCTCGTTCATCAAGCCGCAGACGCTCGAGTGGTCGCTGCGCGCGCTCGATGGCTGGGTGCCGTTCTTTGCCGACCAATCCTCCATCTTCGTCCTCGGTCAGGAGGATCAGATCGACCAGTGGGACGACCAGTCCGATGAGGCGAAGGCGGCGTGGCGGACGTGGCTGCGCGAGCACTTCGCGGGCGACTTCGACGCCTTCGCGACCTACGTGGGCGGCATCGCCGACTGCACCAGCTTCGACGACGCGCCCTACCTCGACCACTTCGCCAGCCATGAGGCCTACGGCTACCCGCGCCGCGCGGCGTATCTCAAGTACCTCTGGCAGGTCGAGGCGTACGCGGCCTATCTGCGCGCGCTCAAGGAGCACTGCTACGAGCTGGCCCCAGGCGTGCCCGTGACGCAGCGCTACGTCATCTCGCCCGCCTCGGTCGCCATCTCGCGCATGGGCGATTTCGACTACGACTACATGTACGGGCACCTTTCCGAGGAGGGAGCGGCCGGGCGCTACGGCTCGGGGAAGAAGATCTGGACCAGCATCTACGGCTACTGCTCGCTGCTGCCGCTGCCGCGCGGCGGCTCGATCGGCCTGACGCTGGACGCCGACATCCGCCGCACCGGCATGACCGAGGCACAGTGGGAACTCAACGCCTTCACGCTGCTGGCCAACGGCTGCACGGGCTACGAGCAGTCACCCTTCTTCCGGAGCTGGGGCGAGCGCTGGGAGCAGGCCTCGCTCGCCGACATGGACGGCAATCTCAACGACCAGGGCCGTCTCTCGCGCCGGGTCATGGACCGCGTCACCTCTCTGGCGAAGTACTGCGAGCACTACGACCGCTACGAGGACGTGGCGGTCTTCCACGACTCGGCGTGGCAGAGCTTCCCGCCGCTGGGCAACGGCCTGTCGCAGTCCAAGGTCGGCATCTACACCATGATCCGCGAGCTGGGCTACCACGCCGAGCCGCTGACGCTGTGGGACATGACCGCCGAGAACCTGCGCGACAAGAAGGTGCTGATCCTGGCAGGCACGGTGCCCATCGCGCCCGAGATCCAGGAGGCCATCCGCGAGTACGTGCGCGGTGGCGGAACGCTGATGGCGTTCTACTCGGCGGCGGGCCAGGGCTTCCCTGGCTGCAACTCGTGGGAGTTCCAGGGCGATGCGCCCGAGGCGGCACAGCTCGCGTCCTTCGACGATCCACCGGCCCAGGAGCACCTGGGCGATGTGCTGGGGATCGTCTCCGGCGGCGGCGCGGCGCGGCACTCCAGCGCCGGCAATGAGTTGGCGACAGCCAGCCTGGACGCGTACAACGCGCTGGTCGATGAGGGCCGCTGGACGACGCAAGAGGCGTCCTGCGCCGAACTCGTCCCGACCGATGACGCCTACGTCGTGACGCGCTTCGAGGACGGTCGGCCGGCCTGCATCCAGCATCGGTTCGGCGAGGGGGTGGCCATCACCATCGGCGTCGATTACGGGCTGATCGCCGCCAACATCGTCGATCAGGCGTTATACGAGGCGCTCGAACCGATGCTCGCGGACCTGGGCTGCCGCAAGGTCTACGACACCGGCAGCTACTACGTCGAGGCCGGGTCGTGGCACAACGACGCAGGCGAGCGGCTGCTGATCCTCGTCAACCATGACGCGGACAACCCGCGCGAGGCGCCGCTGCCCGACGGGACCACGGTTACCATCGAGCCCTGGCACGCGGCCATCTGGACGAGCGATCGGGGGGTGCTGTAGGGGGGCGCGCCCGTGGGCGTTACCATCTGCGAGACCGGGGCTCGTACCGCGCGTGGCAAACGGCAACGGCAACGCCGACCGACCCGGCAGCGCGTACGTATGGAAGCAGATCATCCACCTGAAGAGGAGCATCAACCATGCCCGACGAACGCCGTCCCAACATCATCTGGATCATGGCCGATGACCTGAGCTGGGGCGATCTCGGCTGCTTCGGCTCGGAGAAGATTCTCACGCCGAGCATCGACCGGCTGGCCGAGGAGGGTCTGCGCTTCACCTGCTGCTACGCGGGCTCGACGGTGTGCGCGCCCTCGCGCTCGTCGCTCATGCAGGGCCTGCACCAGGGCCACGCGACCGTGCGCAACAACTCCGCGCCCGGCGGCTACCGCCACAATCTGCAGCC
>JALGVA010000204.1 GCA_029820295.1 Candidatus Zipacnadia bacterium | reverse complement strand
TGGGACTTCAGCCGCTACCCGGACAGCAGTATTCGCGACAAGATTGAGGCCCAGGCCACCCGCGAGAACCAGGCGGAGAAGAACCACGCCGCGTACTGGCCGACGCCGGATACGGCGGTGGCGTGGTGGCTGGTCTCTGAGGCGTTCGGCGGCGAGAAGCTGTCCATCGGCAGCGGCTCCCATGACGTGCGGCTCGAGTACGATCCTGGCAGCCAGATGGTCGAGGGCTTCGTGGACGGGCTGGAACTCGGCGGGATCCTCGTGCAGTTGGGTCCCGAGGTGCGTGTGACGCTGTACATGTCAACCGGCGAGAGGGGCGTGCGCATGCGAGCGCGTTTCGAGCAACTGCGGATCGACCACGATGGTGCACGATGACCAGCAGGTGGCGTCCCATCCTGCGTGATCGGGCGCGGCGGGTCGCCGCGGCCGCCCGGCGGCGTCCGCTCCCATGGGTCATCGCCGGCGTCGTGGCGGCCGTCGCGGTCGCGTTTGCGGTGCAGCACTGCCGCGGTCAGATGGCACCGGCCATCGTGGTCGCGGCCGGGGTCGCGAGCGCCGGGCCGGTGCGCGTGGGGGCGGAGGTGCTGGCGGCGAACCCCGATTGCCTGCCGCTCGAGGGCGCTCGCGAGCGGCCCTGGGCGGTGCTCACCCACGCCGCCGCCGTGGGCCGCGATGGGAAGCCCGACCTGGAGCGTATCCTCGACGCCGGCTTCCGAGTCATCAGGGTCTTCGCTCCGGAGCACGGAGTGACCGGTCACGGCACAACTGAGGGCGAGGCGTACCTCGGCATCCCGGTCGCCGACCTCCATGGCGCCACGCGGCGCCCGACGGACGAGATGTTCGAGGGCGTCGCCGGCCTGATGGTCGATGTGCAGGATGTGGGCGTGCGCTTCTTCACCTACGCCTCGACCATGTGCATCTGCCTGGAGGAATGCGCGGAACGGGGCCTTCCGGTCGTGGTGCTCGACCGCCCCAACCCCATCGGCGGCATGGTCGAGGGCCCGATGATGGAGGACGACTGCCGCTCCTTCGTCGGCTATGTGCCCACGCCGGTGAGCCACGGCATGACCATGGGCGAGCTGGCCACGTTGTTCAACCGGGTCGAGCTGGACGGGCGGGCACACCTGTTCGTGGTGCCGGTCGCCAACTGGTCGCGGGCGATGTGGCTCGACCAGACCGGCCTGCCGTGGCAGCGGCCGTCGCCGGGCCTGCACGACATGTCCAGCGTCATCGCCTACCCGGCCACCTGCTTCCTGGAGGGCACTAACGTCAGCGAGGGCCGCGGCACCATGCGACCCTTCGAGCTGGTGGGCGCGCCCTGGATAGACGGGGAGGAGCTGGCCGGTGTGCTCAACGCCAGCGGGCTGCTGGGCTGCTGGTTCACGGCGCGCAGCTTCACGCCGGAGGGGGAGACGGTTAAGTACTCCGGCGAGGAGTGCGGCGGCGTGATGCTCCACGTGACCGACCGCGCCGCCTTCCGGCCGGTGCGGACATCGGTCACGGTGCTGTGGGCTCTGAAACAGCTCTATGGCGGCCAGCTCGAGTGGGAGAGAAGCGGCCGCACGTACTTCATCGACCTGCTGGCCGGGACACCGCGCCTGCGTGAGATGCTCGAGGGAGACGCCCCGCTGGCGGAGCTGCGGGCACTGTGCGATGACGGAGCGCGGAACTTCCTGCGCTCGGACGCGCGTACGCGCAGCCTCGTGCGAGCGTACACCGCGCCGGCGCCGGCCACCGGGCAATGAAGGCGGGACTCGACGGCGGCCCAGTGCCTACTGTCAACGAACGCAATCGTTGCTGAAGGTGACGATCCGCGATGGAGATGACGGCGCATCTGGCGTGGCCCGCCGAACTGAGCGATGTGCGATGTCGCGTCTCGCGCGACCCCGAAGGCCGGTGGATGCTTACCATCGACGATGCCCCCGCCGAGGCGGAGTTGGGCTTACGCATCACCATCGACGGAGCGGAGGGCCTCGGCTCTCAGTGGACGCCGCTCGATGCCGATGTCTACGCCACCGGCTCGAGCTCGCTCACAGTGACGGCGCCGCCGGCCGGAGACGAGCGCGTGGTGACGGCTCAGGGCCTGCCTGGCCCGATCTTGCTCGTCGTTCGGGTGCGTGCGATAGGCGCGTCGGCCGCCGCCGCCGCGAAACGCGAGGCGGACACAGAGATGCCCGCGAGCGATGCCGCCCCTCCGCCCTCGGCGCCCGCCCCTCCGCCCGAGGCGCAGCCCGCGCCCGAGCCGACGGCTCCCCCGACGCCGGCCGAATCTGCGGCAGCGGCAGAGCTGGCACCGCCGGCCGCGCAGCCGCCGCTCGGCTCCCAGGAAGAAGCTCCGCCGCCCGGCCCGCAGTCGACGGCCGCCCCGGAAGCCGTCCGCGCGCGCTCCGGTATGCCCATCGGCTGGATGGCCCTGGGGGCGGCGGCCATGGCCGCCGTGGCGGTGCTCCTCTGGTCGGTCACGCGGCCCGCTCCCCAGCCCGATCCACCGCCGCCGTCACCCGAGCCGGCGGTGGAGTTGGTGAGGGTGCCGGACGTCACCGGGGCCGCGTGGGAGGATGGGCGGCGCGAGCTTGAGCGCGAGGGCCTGCGGGCCTTCCGCGCCGAGAACCGCAACGACGACGCCGCGGAGGGGACCATCATCGCACAGGACCCGCCTGCCGGGCGCACGCTCGAGGTGGGATCGCGGGTCGCGCTCGTGGTGAGTCTGGGCCCGGCCATGGTCAGTGTGCCGGACGTGCTCGGAATGAGCCTCTCTGACGCACAGGACGCCCTCAAGGGCGCCGGCGGGTTGGACGGCGTACGCAACGGGACGCGCCCGAGTGAGAGCTTCGAGCGCGGGGTGGTGATGGCGCAGGCGCCCGAGGCCGGCCGCAGGGTGGCGCCGGGCTCGAGGGTGTCCCTGACCACCAGCGAGGGTCCGCCGCCACCTGCGCCGCCTCCCCCCTCGCCACCGCCTCCCGGTCTGACCACGTTCATCAACAGCGATCAGGGCTACTCGGTCGGCTACCCGACCGGGTGGCGCGTCGAGCGCTCCACCTACCAGGATGGCGGCACCTACCACCGCGTCGAGTTCATCGCTCCTGCGCGGCACGTGCGCGCGCTGGTCGACTCCGGCCCGCCCGGTAACAGCGATGATCCGCTTGACAGTTGGCGCTACATGAACGGCCAGAAGGCCCGAGAGTACGGCTCGCGATACCACCTGATCTCGCTCGACTACGCGACACTGGGCGGCCACCGGGCGGGCTACTGGGAGTTCGACCTGGACCTGGAATCAGGAACGACGGTGCGCAAGATCGACGTCGGGATCGACCTGAGCGGGCAGGGATACGCTGTGCTGTGCCAGGCACCGGTGGAGGATTTCGCGGCCTACGAGGACCTGTTCCAGGAGATCATCGACAGCTTCGAGGTCCGGTAGAGGGCGGAGCAGGCGGCACCGGGGCTGAGGCGGCGGGCCCGCTCCAAGAAAGCGAGTGACGCGCGAAGATGGAGATCGGCGCCGATGCGGCGCGGGAGGATGGTACGCCGCTGGAGGTGGCGTGCCAGGCGAGCGATGCGCCGGGCACGTGGGTTCTGTCCGTGACCGAGGCGCCGCCTGGCAGCCAGGTGGCCGTGACCGTGCACATCGAGGGTGCCGGCTGGGCGGGCGGAGAGTGGCAGCCGCTTGACCCCGAGGTCGTGGTCACGGGCGCCGGCTCAGTCGAGGACCCGCTGTCGCTGAGGGCCGAGGTCGGCCCGGCGCAACAGGAGCGCACGTTCGCGGTGCATGGTCGACCGGGGCCGATCGTGCTGATCGTGCGCCTGCGCGCTGGCGACCAGCCCCCGGCCCCCGGGGGCTCTCAGGAGCACTCCGAAGAGGTGGCGGCGCCGCTCAGCGCGGCCGCTCACGAGGACATCGCCACGGAGGCGCGCACGCCCGCTCCTGATCCCGTCTCCCCGGAGCGGATGCCGGAGCATGCCGCCGCTGCCATCGCTGTGCCCACTGGTAACCACGGCGCGGCCGCGACCGTCGAGCCGGCCACGGAGGCGCCCTCCGCAACAGGAGCCGGACGGGCCATCGCGCTTGCAGTAGTGATCACGGCCGTGGCGGTGGCCGTGGGCTGGGGGCTTGTCGCCGCGAAACGCCCGGTCGGGGGTGAGGCGCGGGGCCAGCCGCCCCGGGAACTCGCGCTGGTGCCGGACTGCTACGGACTGGCCGAGGACAGCGCGCTCGGCGAACTGAGACGCGTCGGCCTGGACTGGACGACCAGCCGTGAGCCCAGCAGCACCGTGGGCCGGGGGCGCGTGATCTCTCAGCAACCGTTCCCGGGGACGCAGGCGAGCGTCGGCGACAGCGTGCGACTCGTGATCAGCACCGGGTCGCAGCGGTCTTCGGGGACTGAGATGGGCGGGCTGGAGGTCGGGCAGCTCGCGGTCTACCGAGATCGTGACCGGGACAACCTGCACATCCGCGAGGGACCGGGCACCGATCGGCGCATTATCGGGAAGCTGCCTTACGGGGGCGAGATCCGGGTGCTGGCGATCGACAACACCGTGCACCCAGGCTGGGTGCGGGGCGAGGTCATCGCTACCGGCGAAGTTGGGTGGATGGCCTGCCGCAATCCGAACGACGGCTACCAGCTCATCAAGCCCAAGTAGAAAGGCTCACCGCCCGACGCACGTGGGCACGCCGGCGCCGGAGAGGACGCAGGTGAAGCCGTTGCAGGACCGGAGGACCAAGGTGAGTGGCAGTCGCAGATGAGCCGTTCCCGGACGCCCGCAAGCAGGAGACGCGCGCGCAGGCCGCAGGGACGCAAGCTGGCTTCGCCGATGGTGCTCGTGTTGGCCGTCGGCCTCACCGCCGTGGTGTCGCTCGCCCTCGGCTACGGACTGGCGCTCCTGTTGCCCCCGCCGCGCGCAGACCAGGCCCCCGAGCCCACCCCGCTTGCCGCCCCGAGGACCACGGCGCACAATCCTCCGGCGCCACCACCCGCCCGTCCCGCACCCAGGCCGCACCCGGCCATTCGCTGGCCTCGGTCTCTCGGCCCGGGCAGCACCGTGGCGGTCGTGGCCACCGGCAGTCGCGTGCGGGAGGACTACCTGGCCGCCGGCGTTCAGGTGCTCGAAGGCCTGGGCCTCAAGGTCAAGCTCGGCGCACACGTTCTGAGTTCCTCCGGCGGCCGCGCCGGGACGGTGGCCGAGCGATGTGCAGACTTCGAGCGCGCCTGGCGGGACCAGGCGGTGGACGCCATCTGGTGCGCACGTGGCGGTCACGGATCGGCAGAGATGCTGGATCGGCTCGACTGGAGCGTCGTGGGTACGCGCGACGTCGCGCTCGTGGGCTACAGCGATGTCACGGTGCTGCAGTTGGCCCTTTTCCGGCGGCATCGGCTGGTGTCGATCTCAGGGCCGATGGTGGCTTCCGACCACGGTCTGGGGATTCCTGGTGGCGCGCCTCTGGACACGCGGAGGCTGGTGCTGCAGTGGCTGCTCAGGCCGGGGGCGCTGCCCGCAGCAGTCAGGCCGCCGCGCGGTGACACGCCCACGACCGTACGCCCGGGGCGCGCCGAAGGTTTCCTGCTGGGCGGTAATCTCAGCCGGCTGTGCGACTTGGTGGGCACGGACTTCCTGCCCGACTTCAGCGACGCGATCCTCGTTATCGAGGACGTCAACGAGACGCCCGAGTCGATCACCGCGATGCTCGATCGGCTCAGGCGTGCGGGCGTGTTCGGACGCGTCAACGGCGTGCTGCTGGGCGACTTCAGCACGTGCATCAGTCGGGCCGAGCTCTCCCGTGTGGTACTGGCATGCCTCGATGGCCGGGACGTGCCCGTCCTGTCCGGCTTCCCCTACGGTCACCTCGACGAACCGCGCGCCACGTTGCCCATCGGGGCGTGGGTCAGGCTGGATGCCTACGCCGGCACTCTGACCGCCTACGAATGACCCCGAGGCCGCCGGCGCTGGAGCCTGACCAGCGCTGCCCCATCGCGGCGCAGGGCGACGCATTTCCCTGCCGGCGCGTTGGCGCAGCACATTCCGTGCCACGCCCGACGATGGCCGCGACATCGAGGGCTTGGCGGCGACGCGCAGAGCGCCGTCCTCGACAAGTGGACCGTCCGCCGCTTCGCCTGCCCTGGACGCCTGCGGTCCGCGAAGCGTCGTTTGGACCACTTGCCGCCCTTATCTGTGTGTTGACCGCCAGGGAGGCGGTCCGTGTGGGCCCTACGGTACTGGGAGCGACTTCGCCAACGAAGGGGGGCGCCCAAAGAAGGAACGCATCCTCGGTAGGCCGAATAAGGGAGCGCACTATCCATCTACTGGCTGTGCCGGCTTTGGGGCGCACCATAACCTCCGCTCTGAGTGTGGTCATAAGCCTGGGAGCTATGGGTACACCCCTCCCATCGGTGTGTCCCTAACTCGGCTTATAGACACACTCTCCGTGTCAATAAGCCGAATCGGGCGGAAGAACCGTCTATCAAGTAGTCTTATGTGCACACTGTAGGGACGCTCTCTCGCCAGCGATCAGTGGCGTAACCGGCACCCGAGAGGATGTGCCGAGACATGCTGATCGAGGACGTGGCGAGAGAGTTCTTCGTGTACCTGGACGCCGAGAAGGGCTGCAGTCCGGCCACCATTGAGGCGTACCGATCCGACATCCGCCTGTTCAGCCAGCTCCTCCGGTCCACCGGCCACACACCGGAGGTCGAGGCGATCACCCCAGAAGTCCTCAGGCAGTACCTGGCGGCGATGTCGACCGCCGGGCTGTCCGCCTCGACGCGGGCGCGGCGGCTGTACGCGCTGCGGTCGCTCTGGCACTACCTCGAGACCGCCGACCTCGTCACCGACAACCCCTGCCGCAAGGTGTCCGCGCCCCGACGCAGGCAGCAGCTGCCCAACTACCTCACGGTCGCTGAATGTGCGCGTCTGCTCGCGGCCTGCGACGACAACCACTACGTTGACCTCGCGTTCCGCGACCGGGCCATCCTCGTGGTCCTGATGTACCAGGGCCTGCGCCGAGCTGAGCTTCTCGGCCTGCAGCTTGGCGACGTAGACCTCGAGGCCATGACGCTGCTGGTGCGGCGAGGGAAGGGCGGCACATCACGGCTTCTGCCGCTGGCCGGACGGGCCGCGCAAGCCGTCGCCGACTGGCTCGAGATGCGACCTGACTGCCCGCACTCCGCGCTGTTCGTGACGCGCGGCAGCCATCCCATGTCGGTGAAGGACATCCAGCGCATGTTCCGCCGGACGGTCACGCGCACCGGGCTGCGCGAGGGCGTCACGCTGCACACGCTGCGGCACACGTTCGCGACCATGCTGCTGCGCGAGGGCGTGGATGTGCGCACGCTCCAGCGCCTGCTGGGCCACGCGTCCATCGAGACGACGGCGCTCTACCTGCACGTGGATACCGAGGACCTGCGGGGCGCGATCGGCCGGCACCCGCTGGGGTAGGGGCGCCGCGGAGACGGGCGGTCACCGCGGCACATGAGGCCGACGTCTCAGTCTCCCTGTGAGCCCGCCACGATCTCCAGGATGTGGACCGCGCCGGTGCCGTCGCCGGCGACGATGCGGTGACGCGTGGCATCGACCGCGGCGCAGCGCATCTGGCCGTCGCAGGCGAAACGAGCGATCTCTTCGCCGGTCTGCAGATCCCAGACCCGGAGGGTGCGGTCGTCTGAGGTGGAGACGGCGCGCCCGTCGGCGGTGACGGCCACGGCGGTGACATAACTCTCGTGTCCGCGGAGGGTGTGCAGGCACTGTCCGCTCGCCAGATCCCAGACCCGTAGGGTTCGGTCCTGTGAGGCGGAGACGGCGCGCCCGTCGGCGGTGACGGCCACGGCCCTGACCCAAGCCTCGTGTCCGCTGAGGGTGTGCAGCAGAGCCCCCGAGGCGCGAATTGTGGGGCGCAACGGACGCAGCCAAGTGCCCTGTCCGGCCGCTCGGGCGGCGTGCAGCAACCCGGCGATGCCGGCATCGTCGCTGGGGTCGAGCCGAGCCAGGAGCTGCTCGGGCAACTGCCCGGGATCGTGCTGCAGGATGTGACCGGCCTGGCGGATGGCGCGGCCGACCTTCAGGCCAGGGTGATCTCCGGGCAGGAAGCTGAAGTCGGCGACGACCGAGGGGACATCGGTCGCACGCAACTTCGCATTCAGCCACTGGAGGCCGAGCAGCAACGCATGCACCTCGGCCGCCCGTCCCGCCTCACACAGGTGATAGGCCAGGTGCCGCCAGAGATACGGCTCGTCCGCGGGCAGCTCGCCCCAGTGCTTCACGTTGACGGCGTCGAGGAACTCGGCGTGCACGCGAGGCAGCCGCCCGCCGAACTCACGCGTCAGGTAGTTCCGCATGACGTCGTGCAGGCGGACGATAGCCCGCCCGAGGTCGCACTCCTGCAGCAGGCCCAGGTCCTTCAGCCGGACGCACAGCTCCTCCGTGCTGGCCTCGCTGAGCAGGCCCGTCTTCCGCCACAGGCGCGCCACGGCGGCCAGCGGGACAGGAGCGTCCTCGGGGAAGATCGCGAGTTCCTGGTATCTTGCGCGTTCCTCCGTGCTCAGGAGCTCCAGGCTGACCGCAATGGTGCTCTGGACCGCCTGGTTGCGCTCTTGGGCATCGCCTGGATCGAAGGCGGTCAAGCCGCGCTCGTCGAGGAGCGCCTCTGCGCGTTCGAGCGCAACCTCCAGCGGCTGCGACATACCGGTGACCCGTCGCCGCAATGCGCCGTTGACGATGGTCAGCAGCGCGGGCCATCGACCAACACGCTCGGCCAGGGCCACGAAGCGCTCTTCCGCGCCATCGGGCAGGCCGCCCCGTAGCAGCTCGACGGCCTCCGGTGGGAGCATGGCATCGACGGTGATCCTGATCGCGTCGCTCGGCAGCACTGAGGCGCGGCGAGTGGTGATGAGACGCGCGCACCGCTCTCCACCGCGCGGGAACGCATGCAGGTGCGGGCTGCTCCACACGTCGTCGATCACGATGAGGAGCGACCGGTCACGCAACATGCGCTCAAGCTCGGCCCGAGCCGCCTCGGCCGTGGCGAACTGCGTCTCACCCCCGAGCAGCTCGATCCAGTCATTGAGGCAACCTGTGAGGTCGCCGGGGCTCTCACCCACGCTGACCCACAGGACGCCGTCAGGGAAGGCCTCACGCACGTCGGGATCATGGCAGAGGGCTGCGGCCAGCGTCGTCTTCCCGAAGCCGCCCGCGCCCTCCAGGGCGGTGGTGATGGCGACAGGCCGGTCTCGTTCACCCAGAAGCGCATCACGGAGCTGACCGTATTCCGCAGAGCGCTCGACGAAGTCCTCGGGCACGCTCGGCGCCATCCTGGGGGCGGCGCTGGGAGTGGGGACGTCGGGCTCCTGCAGCCTTCGCACCTCTTCGAGGATCTCTCCGTGGTCCTCGTGGAGTTGCAGGTGCTGCTGCCCGAGCAGGCGATGGTAGATGTCACTCACGATGCGATGCGCCTGCTCGGCTCCGCCCTCGGCAGAAAGGGCCAACTGCCGGCACTCCTCATTCAGGGCGGGAACAAGCTCGGCGAGCAGGTGGCGGACGCGCTCAGGCCCGATGCTTTCCTCGATCAGGCGCGCGAGGTCGTCACTGTCCGTGATATGGCCCGCGCCGAACTCGCGCTTGACCTGCCCCCATGAGTGCTACCAGTTGCTATGTGGTACTGAGCGACCGGTCAAGCAGCCCTGGGCGGAGGGCTGAGCGGAGCGAAGCCCGGAGCCCCGGGCTGGCGCGCCTC
>JALGVA010000203.1 GCA_029820295.1 Candidatus Zipacnadia bacterium | reverse complement strand
CCGTGTGGGCGCGGACCGTGGATGTGCAGGCCGAACGCGGCGCGGTGATCGCCCTCGGTGAGCGGCTCAAGTTCTTCGCCGGGACCGAGGACTGGCACCCGGTGTCGCTGCGCGCAACCGCGGGCGAGGAGGAGCGGGAGATGCGCGTGACCCTCGGCTCGCAGACGCGCTTGGGGACGGTCTGGTTCGACCGCGCCTGTGTGCGCGAGGTGGAGAGACTCGAGTTGTGGACGGAGCCCATCGCGCTCGCCGAGGGCGAGAGGTGGGATGCCGTCGAGATCGAGGCCGCGGTGCCGGAGGGCGCGACGCTGACGCTGGAGGTGCACGGGCCCGCGGGCGCGGGCGAGCCGCTCCTGCGCCCGGCGCCGGTGACGGGGACGCTGCGGCGCAGTCTTGCGGGCCTGGCGGCGCTGCGTCCGGATGTGCGTGCGATTCGGCTGCGGCTGGAGGTTGAGCTGGGCGGGCGCGCGGACGAAGTCGTGACCGTGCGACGGCTGGCGGTGAGCCGCGTCGCGCACTGAGGCACGAACGAGTGTGAGGTGAGCGGTATGCTGACGGCGCTGCTGGCGGCCGGGATGCTCGGCCCGCTGGCCCCGCCGGGCGAGCGGTCGATCGACGTCTACTGCTCGACCGGCGATCACCTGTGGGTGGCCGAGCGCGAGCCGGTGGACAGCCCGGCGGCGGTCGAGGCGATGATGGCGTGGATGGCCGAGACCTACGGGACCCGGCGCATGTACTGGCGCGCCGGCGGCGCCGAGATCTGGGACCGCTACTACCAGGTCGGCGAGGACCGGCCGCTGCAGTATGACTGGGCGATCAACTGGGAGCGCCGGCTGTTTCGCGAGCAGCGCCTGAATCAGGCGGCGGTCGCGGCGGCGAAGCGCCACGGGATGGAGATCTACCTCTACACCGGCCTGTTCGAGCACGGCGTGCAGCCGGATGTGGGCATCATCGCGCCCTATCTGTTCGAGGACACGCTGCGCATCGAGCACCCCGAGTGGTGCATGCTGGACCGCTGGGGCGAGCGCCGCTGCCCGGGGCCGCTGTCGCCGGCCTATCCCGAGGTGCGCGAGCGGGTGATCGAGCGCTTCGTCGAGGCCATGCGGCGCTTCGGCTATGACGGCATCACCTTCTACACGTATGTCGAGAACGTGGGCCTGCGCTACCCGGATGAATTCGGGTTCAACCAGCCGGTCATCGACCTGTTCCACGAGCGCTACGCGGAGGTTGACCCGCGCAGCGCCGAGCTGACCGACGACCAGCGCGAGCACTGGCGACGCTGCCGCGGGCAGTTCGTCACGCAGTTCTTGCGCGAGCTGCACGAGGCGCTCGCCGCCGACGGCAGGCGGGTGATGATGATCCTCGATGCCGCGCATCCCGACGTGGTGCAGCCGTGGTGGGGCAAGCCCGTCCCGGGCACCGGACCGATCCAGCTCGCCTGGGAGTACTGGGTACGCGAGGGGATCGTGGACGGTCTGTGGGTGCAGCTCGGCGCCCCCGCCGATCAGCGTGCGCTGCTCGACCGCATTCTGGACCTGCGCGGCGATCGCGACCTCGACATCGTGGTGCGCACGCCCGCGCCCTTCGACCCGGCGTGGGAGCCCTACGTGCGGGCGGGCGTGGTGCCGGTGGCGGTCATCACCGCGCCGCGCAACGGCATCGAGCGGCTGACGCTCGAGCAGACCGGCCCGGAGACGCTGCGCAGCCCCGACTGGAAGCTGCGCGTGCAGACGCTGGCGGATGTCGCCGAGGGGCGGCTGCAGCTCCCGGCCGGGGAGGTGGCGGCCGTCGCCGACGACGAACACCTGCTGGTGCGCCGCCGAACCATGCACGCGCTGGCGGCGCTGGGCGATGCCACGCAGGTCCCGGTCATCGAGCGCGGGCTGACCGACCCTGAATCATGCGTGCGCATCGCGGCGGCTGCGGCGCTCGGCAGGCTGCACGGCCCTGAGTCGGCGCAGGCGATGCTCGACGCGCTGTCCGCCGATGACGGCTTCCAGCTCAAGCAGGCGTGCGTGGACTCGCTCGGGGCGATGGGCGAGGCGACACTGCCCGCGCTGGCGGCGGCGCTGTCGAGCGAGCACGTGGCCGCGCGCGAGGTCTCGGTGCGCGCGCTCTACATCATCGGGCGCGACGGGCCGACGGCGGCGGTGCGCGAGCCGCTGCGCCGGGCGATGCTTGACGCTTCCGAGGACGACGTGGTGCGCTGGTGGGCGGTCGAGGGGCTGGTGGGCCTGCGACTGAAGGTCACCGACGCCGACCGCGAGCAGCTCGCGGATGACCTGATCGGGCTGCTGGACGGCTCGCCGCGCATGGTGCAGCAGCACGCCGCGTGGGGCCTCGGGTACATGGCCTCGTGCGTGAGCGCCGAGACCGCCGGCCGGTCGCTGGCGGGGCTGGAGCGGCTGATGCGTGCCTTCGGTGATGGCTGCACGCGGCGCGATGCGGCCTACGGCTGGCGGCTGGTCGGGAACGCATTGCTCCAGCACGGGGAGCCGGGGCGGGCGGCGCTGGAGGCGATGCGCGCGCAGAGCGATGACCGCTGGCTGGCGTGGATCGCCTACCAGGTCGCGCACGTGCCGCAGCGCACGCAGACCATGGAGCTGGTGGACGAGGCCGAGGCGATTGCGACGCACGAGCAGTTGGCGCCGCCCTTCCCGGGCTGGCGCGCGTGGTAGTGTCCGACAGCAGCGGGGAACGAGGAGGCCGATGATGAGACCGGCCGGGCTGACGGTTCTCGCGACGATCGTGCTGGGAGGCTCACCGGCGATGGCTCAGGACGCACACCGGGTGCTGACGATCTCGACGCTGTGCCTGCTCGACGACGCGGAGCACCAGAAGGCGGAGTACCTCGTCGGGATGATCGAGCAGGCGGCGGCGCGCGGGCCGCATGACCTGATCGTGGCGCCGTTCACGCCCTTCGTGTCCTTCCGCGAGGGCCGGGAGGCGACCGACCTGTCGGCCTTCGCCGCGCTCGCGCGGGAGCACTCGACGAACCTGGTGCTCGCCATGCCCGAGGCCGGCGCCGATGGCGCGGTCTACTACACCTCGGTGGTGCTGGGGCGCGATGGCGCGGTGGTCGGCAGGTACCGCAAGAGCCACTCGCTGGCGGGCGATGGCATGGCGCTGGGTGACGAACTGCCGGTGATCGAGGTCGATTTCGGCAAGCTGGGCCTGAGCATCACCTCGGACTTCTACTTCCCCGAGGTCTACACGGTCGAGGCCATGCAGGGCGCCGACATCCTGATCTGGCAGCACTACCCCGAGCGCTTCCGTGAGCATTCCATGTGGCCGCCGCTGCTGCAGGCGCGCAGCCTGGACAACCACTGCCACATGGTCACGGCGATGTACGCCGACCCGCGCGCGTATATCACCAACCGCCATCGCTACGGCATGCAGGGCGCGGCGTGGGGGCGGAGCATGATCATGAACCGGGCGGGCGTCCCGGTGGCCGACACCGCCTACGAGGACGGCATCGCGACCGCGATCGTGGACCTCGACCGGCGCAAGGCCGACCCGCATCCGTTCTACGAGGCCGAGCCTCTCTTCTTCGTAAACTGCATGGGCGACCGCACCGCCTTCGCGCCCATCGCCCAACCGTGGCAGCCGCCGGAGCTGCCGCAGTACGCCAAACGCACCGCGCGCGTGGCGGTGGGCTACTTCTGGGCCGAGGGCCAGATGTGGGTCAAGGACATGATCCCCGAGACCATGCTGCGCATCCTCGACGAGGCCGCCGAGGTGAACCCGGACATCGTGCTGCTCTCCGAGATGGCGTCACATGACGACACGCCCATCCAGCGCCAGGTGTTCGAGATGGTCGCCGAGCGCGCGCGGGCGATGGACGCGTGGATCATCATCGGCGGCATCGACGACCAGGGCCATCGCAGCAACGCGTGGGTCTGGAACCGGCAGGGCGAGGTGGTCTTCAAGGAGCCGATCTACTGGACCGAGGGCTTCCCGGAGATCGGCGTGCTGGACACGGACTTCGCGCGCATCGGCCTGCATACCTGCGGCGACGCCTGGCTGTGGGAGATCGACCGCGTGCTGGCGCTCAAGGGCGCGGAGATCATCTTCGACCCCAGCCAGATGTGGGGTCCGGACGGCATGACCAACGAAACCATGCTGCGCGCGCGCTGCATCGACAACGGCGCCTGGCTCGCCTGCGCCCACTGGGTTACATCTGACCCGGGCCTGCGCAGCCTGATCATCGACCCCTACGGCAAGGTGCGGGTGGCGTCGCAGTACCAGGCCGAGGGCGTGGTCTACGTGGACATCGACTTCGACGAGCAGCGGGTGTACTACGCCGGGAGCGTCGCGCAGCAGCCCACGCCCGGCGAGTCGGGCATCCCGTCCTACTTCACCGGCGACCTGCCTGAACAGCTTCCCGGTTGGCGCGAGATGATGCTGCAGCACCGCCGACCCGAACTCTACGGCATCATCCCCCAGCACAACGAGGTGACCATGCGCTACCGGCCCGCCGAGTGGCCGTTCTGAGCCGGCGCCACGCCGCCCCATGCCCTAGCGCAGCGGCGGGCGGTAGACGCGAAAGGCCGCCACCGGGATCGGGCCGTCGCCGTTGGGCGTCAGCGTCACCGTGTGCTCGGCGTTGCTCAGCCCCTGAGCGAGGGTGGTCGCGTACTCGGCGGCGGGATCCTCGGTCACCGGCGCCTGCCAGGTGTCCACGAACAGCGGCAGCGTCTCCCAGGTCACCTCGTAGTCCTCGGGCAGCGGCAGGTTGCGGTATGTGAGTGAGCGGATGATCATCCACTCGTTCGGCTCGATGACCACCCGGCCCGAGTTCGAGACGAAGCGCTGCTTGTGATCGCCCTGCCCGTCCGGCCCGGTCACCGAGCCCTCGACCTCGAAGCGCAGCACGTCGTTCTCGGGGTCGCATTCGAGGATGCGCGCGGTCCAGGTCTCGACCACCAGCGGGGCCTGGTGGCCGATGCGGTGGATGGCCGGCCAGGCGGTGTGCGGCGAGGCGCTCGGGCGCGCGTGGTAGTACAGCTCCGGGAAGCTCGACGGCGGCCGCCCGTCGATGAGCACGCCCGCGCTGCCCGGCGCCGGGTCGTCGGTGTGCGCGGCGATGACGTCGATGCGGTTGCCGTCGAAGGTCAGCGTCAGCGAACCGTCCTCGCCGCGGGTCACGCGCGGGTCATCGACCGGCACGTCGGTCACCAGGTCGCGCCACGGTTCGGTCGGGAAGTCGGGGTCGTAGCGCAGGCTGGGGATGACGAAGCTGGCGATCAGGAAGTTGCCCAGCTCGTTGGGGTGCACGGTGTCGCGGATGGTGTCCTTAACCACCAGCCCGTGGTCGGCGAGGTAGCGCTGGATGCCGGTGCGCACATCCGCGACCTCGCAGCCGTATTCCTCGGCGAGGCGGAAGTAAAGCTCGGAGATCGCGGCGTCGGCGGCATCGACCTTCAGCACGTCCGGGTGGTTGGGGTCGCCGTCGGGGGGCACGGAGTTGGGCCAGCGCAGGTTGCTGGTCCACAGCAGCACCTCGGCGGTGGTGCGCTGACGGACGCGGCGGATGATCTCCTCCTGCTCGCCGGTCTCGACGCCGCTCCAGACGTGAAAGATCAGCAGGTCGGGATAGAACGGGTAGAGGTCGTAGTCGGCGGTCTTGATGAGCACCGGCCCGCCGTAGCCGCCGAGGGCGCGGTTCTCGATCTCCAGGTCGGCGTTCGGCCAGGTGGTGCACAGGTAGTCGGCCACGGTCTGCCACCACGGATTGAGGGTGACCGACTGGCCGTAGAACAGCACGCGCACGCGGTTGCGCCTCTCGGGCGTGCTGGTGGCCAGCAGCGTCATGGTGCGCTGGATGTTCGCGCCCAGCTCCTCGACGTTGTCGGGGAGCGCGGGCGGGTCGAACTCATCATCGGCGTCCACGGTTCCGGACATCAGCGACATCATCGCGACCCACGGCCACATGCACCTGAGCACCATCGCCAGCACCGCCCTGTTCGAGTGTGTTGCGCGCGGGAGCATGTCCGTTCACGATGGGGGCGCGGGGACCTTCCGGCCGAGGGTTTGTCGCCCGCCGTTCCCCATGCCCGGTGCCCCGTGCCCGGCCGTTCACAGGAACCAGACGATATACCTGCGCACCCACTCGCCCGCCGCGAGGCCCGCGAGGCTCCACACGCCCACCGAGAAGAAGTGGCCGAGCGTGAACGCCAGGAAGCCGCGCGCCAGGCGGCGGTAGAGCCCCGCGCCGCCGAGGTGCAGCACCAGCAGCTTGATGCTCCACAGCAGCAGCGCCGGGAACCACATGAAGGCGCCCCGGTGGCAGAACGCCAGGGCGTAGCCGCCCGGGTGGAAGGGGAAGCGCAGCCACACGCGCCGCGCCAGCACCATCCCCAGCGCCAGCGCCGCGCCCAGGATCGTGTACGCGATCTCGTTCACCTTCGGGCTGGTGGGGTGATCGACCCAGTCGGAGACCGCGCGGAACTGCCCCAGCACCTCCTGGGTCATCTGCCCGCCGCCGATGCCGGCGGGGCTGGACAGCACCAGCCCGCCGTACTCGTAGAAGGCCGACAGGTTGACCATGAAGGCGACCAGCAGGCCGAAGACCACCGCGCCCATGACCACGCGGGCGATGGGCCGGCGCGACAGCTCCAGCCGGTCGGCGGCGATAGTGCACTCCCCGGCGGTCGCGGTCATCGCCTGGTTCACCGAGCGCTGCAGCCACGAGAACATGGTCAGCAGCGTGAACGAGCCCATCCGGTCGGGACCGACGAAGGGCTCGCTGCCCAGGAACTCGACCATCGACGCGCGCTGCTGATAGAGCGGATAGCCCCACACGATGGGGAAGCCCATCTCCGCGCGGTTGCGGCAGTAGACGATCAGCACCAGCAGCATGAGGCCAAAGTAGAGCAGCGCCACCCACCACTGCACGCCGAAGGCGATGGGCATGCCGATGACCACGAGGATGCCCAGCGCGGCGCCGATGACGGCCGTGCGCGGGCTCAGCGCCGCGTCGCGCTCGTGCGGGCGGGGCGCGCCGAACAGCGCCTCGCGCAGGACCTGGCGTAGACGCCGCCGGGCCTGCCAGATGAAGGCGAAGCCCAGCAGCACGAAGGCGCCCATCGCCTGCTGCTTGACCCAGGGGAAGCCGGGGGCGTTGTAGCCCGCGATGCGCGCGGCGGGCATGACCAGCCAGCTCAGCAGCGTGAAGAACCAGATCGAGAACAGCGCATCCGACGGGACCAGATAGCCCAGGCCGAGGATCTCGGGCTTGTAGTAGATGGACAGCCCGCGCATGGCGTTCCAGGGGGACTCGGTGAAGAGGTTGCCCAGCGGGTAGGCGATGCCCAGGGCGGGGATGCCGGGGTTGAAGACGTGCATGGCGTTCATGGCGTTGTAGAGCACCGCCAGGCCCAGGCCGGTCCACACCACCGGGTCGCGGAAGAAGCCGATGGCGGCGAACTGGCTGCGCGCCGGGTCGATCATCTCCACCGGGAAGCTCGACACCGGGAAGTTGAGGTGCTCATCCTCCTCCCAGGCGCGGCGGAAGAGCAGCACGAGGCAGAAGGCGCCGATCAGATACGCGCTCAGGTAGCCGATCCAGAGCAGGACGGGGGTCGTCCAGTGCCGCCACGGCACCAGCATCGGCCCGGCGAGGAAGCGGTAGATGCCGCCGATGATGGGGCCGATGATGGGCACGTGCTCCACGCCGAGGGTGGGCAGGCTGACGTCCTCGCCCTCCCAGAACACGCGGGCGACCTC
>JALGVA010000202.1 GCA_029820295.1 Candidatus Zipacnadia bacterium | reverse complement strand
TTCCCGGCGCTGGCGGACGCGATGCGCCTCGCCCTCGACGAGGCGGCGGCGACGCTGGGCTGAGCGGCCGCGTCGGGCGGGAAGCCCGACCTGCGCGGACCCACCTGCCGTCGCTGTCCGCCGTTGCCGTACCCGGTTGCCGGTTCCCCGCTCCCGGCTAGCTATCTTCAAGGAGCGAACTCAGCAGGTCGCGCAGCGTCTCCGACAACGACTGCCGCTCGTCGGTCTCGGCGATCGGCTGCTCCAGCATCGGCGCGATCAGCTCGCTGGCGTGCTGCACCTCGATCATCTCGCCCACGACCTCCTCGACGTGCTCCTGCAGGTCGTCGAAGACGTCGCGGATCGACTGCTCGGCATCGACCACGGTGAAGTCGTACTCGCCGGCCATCACGTCGAACTGCTTGAGCAGCGCGCCCTGGTGCTTGACGAACGAGTCGTACATGGACTCCTCGTGGCGGTAGTCCATGCCCGACTCCCAGTAGTCGAAGCCGCCGCTGGCCAGCACCCGCGGCAGCAGCTTGCCGATGGAGATCTTCAGATAGCACACCAGGTCGGGGCGCGGCGCGAACTCGTACAGCTCGCGCATCCACTGCCGGTCCATGCCGCGCACGATCCCGCGCGCCATCAGCGAGTAGATGTAGCGGTCGGTGAGCACCACGTAGCCCGAGCGCATGGCCGGGATGATCTCGCGCTCCAGGCGGTCGGCGAAGTCGGTGGCGTAGTAGAGGGCCTGCGTGCGCCGGCCCATGGTGTGGCCTTCCTTGGCGCGCTGGATGTGCGAGCCGGCCAGCCGCCCGCGCGTCAGGCCGGTGTCGTACACCGCCAGGCCTGAACTCTCCAGCCAGTTACGCAGCAGGCGCATCTGCGTGGTGCGCCCTACGCCGTCGGTGCCTTCGAGCACGATCAGCCTGCCGGGCAGGTCCTCGTCGGGGACGCCGGGGATCAGCACCGGACCCATGCGTGGATCCATCATCACTCACCCGCCTGCGGGCCGGCGGCTACACGCGACCGCAGCGTGAATACATCGTCGGGGCGGCGCAGCAGGCTCTTGAGGTGGGGCTCGACGATGGTCCGCACCTGCTGCTGCTGCTCGGCGATCGGCAGCGTGCCGTCAATCACCTGCAAACCGAACTCATCGACGAGCAGCTCGTACTGCTCGAGGATGCGCTCCTGGAAGAGCCGGAACGATTCATAGGGGTCGTCCGAGAGCCCCAGGTCGAGGCCAGCCTCGTACCACTTCAACTCCGGGCGGCCGGTGAGGATGCGATCGAGCGCGACCTCGAGCGGCACGCGGAAGTAGAAGCCGACGGTGGGCGGCACCGCGAACTTGTAGACATTGCGCACCCAGCGCGGGTCGCAGCCGCGCGCCACATCGCGCCCGAAGGCGGTGTAGACGTAGCGGTCGGCCAGCACGGCCGCCCCGGCCTTCAGCGGCGGGATGATGTTGCGCTCGGTGCGGTCCGAGAAGTCGGTAGCGTGGATCAGGCTGAAGGTCAGCGGCGTGAGCAGCCGCTTGTTCTTGCCCCGGCTGGTGGTGCGCTTCACCAGCGGTGACGAGTTCCACTCCGAGAAGAACGTGCTATAGCCCTGCGACAGCAGCCACTTGTGCAGCAGCTCGATCTGCGTGCTCTTCCCGGAGCCGTCGATGCCCTCGACGATGAACAGCTTCCCGGGGTATGTCTCGGCCGATCTGGCCATGCCGATCCCTCCGTGCGGAGGCTGGGTGGGGTCTGGCGCCCTGCCGTCACGCCGCGGCCCCGTGCCGGCGCACAATGCATGATAGTGTCTTCCACCGCTCCGCGCAAGGATTTCGCGCGGTCGGGGCAGGAGACGCGTCGCCCGGTGGCGGATTACCCGACGGAGCCGCCCGCATGACCATGCACCAGCCCGATCACCTCGTGGCCGCCTTTGACCTGGGCAGCAACACCGCCCGGGGGCTGCTGGCGTGCCTGCTGCCCGACGGCTCGGCGCAGATCGTGGCGGAGGCCCGGCGCATGACCGCGCTCGGGCGCGGGCTCTCCGAGACCGGCGCACTCGACGGAAACGGGCTGGCGTCCACGGTCGGCTTCGTGGACCGCGTTCTGACTGAGTGGCACCACCCCCGCTGCGTCTTCGCGGTCGCCACCGCCGCCGCCCGGGACGCCGCCAATGGCGACGAGCTGCTCGCGAGACTGCATCGGGAGACGGGGGTGCGTGCGCAGGTGATCTCCGGCGAGGAGGAGGGCCACCTGTCCTTCCGCGGGGCGCTGGCGATGGCCCCTCAGTTCGCGACGCGGAACCCCGCGGTCGTGGACGTAGGCGGGCGAAGTACTGAGACGGTCGTAGAGCAGGCAGACAGCCTTCATGTTGCCAGTGTGGCCGTAGGCGCTCGCTCACTCACCGAGACGTGCCTGCCGTCCGACCCGCCTGCGCGTGCCGAGCTGGCCGAGGCGCGACGTGTCGCACGCGAAAGGCTGGGCCCGGCGCTGAGGGCCTTGCGCGAACGGTCGGTGGTCGCTGTCGGCGGCACTGCAGAGGCGGTCGTCCTCCTCAACCGCGGGGGACGCACGGTGGGCGTGCGCGATCTGGAGCGCGTCGCCGGACGTCTGTGCAGGATGCCTCTTCAGAGGCGTTGGGCCATGATGCCCTTCGACCCCGAGCGTGCCGAGATCATCTGCGGCGGGCTCGCCATACTCAGCGTCCTGGCGTCGGCGGCTGCGGGGAACCGCCTGTTCCTCAGCGACGGCGGCGTGCGCGAGGGGCTGCTGCTCGAGCGCACCGGTGCCACGCGACTCGTGCGCCCGAAATGAGGCCGGCCCTTCTCTTGGAGGAATCCCCGTGGCCCGCGGGCAATCACTCTGCGGAGACTTCCCGCAACACCCGACGAGGTGAGACGATGGCACTGCGCACACTCCTCGTAATCGCGATGATCCCGGGCCTGGCAGCCGTGTCCGCCGCCGAGTCAGTCGTGCTGGTGGATCGCGGCGTCGCGCAGTTCCAGTTTGCACTGCCCGAGCAGCCCGACGAGATGGAGATCAAGGTGCTGGGCGAGCTGGAGGTCTACCTGGCGCGCCTCGCCGGCGTCGAGGTCCTCGAGCGCGGCCCGGAGACCCCGGTCACCATCGAGATCGGCGCCGCCGCCGACAACGACGCGCTGCGCCAGCGCGCCGCCGCCGACCCCAGCGGCTTCTTCATCGAGGTCACTCCCGCGGTCATCCGCCTCGCCGGCGCCACGCCCACCGCGACGCTCTACGCCGCCTACGACCTGCTGCAGCGCCTGGGCTGCCGGTGGTTTATGCCCGGCGAGATCGGCGAGGTGGTGCCGCGCGTGGGTCGGGTGCAGATCGAGACCATGGCCGAGGTGGAGCTGCCCGACTTCACCGGTCGCATCCTGCAGGCCCTGCCGCGCGAGCAGGCCTCCGACGAGTGGGCGCTGCGCAACAAGCTCGGCGGCCCCCACTACCCGGGCTCGCACTCGTGGGCGTCTCTGGTGCCCGCCGACGAGTACTTCGAGACCCACCCGGAGTACTTCTCGCTGGTCGATGGCGAACGCACGCCCCGGCAACTGTGCACCTCCAACCCGGACGTCATCCGCATTGCCGCGCAGAGCATCATCGACCGCCACGCCGCCGATCCTTCGGTTGACTGGTACGGCATCGGCCCGAACGACGGCGCCGGCTACTGTGAGTGCGAGAACTGCCGGGCCCAGGACACCGGCGACTGGGACCCGTTCACCAACCGCATCTCCATCACCGACCGCTTCCTGCGCTTCGCCAACGCCGTCGCCGCGCAGGTGCATGAGGTCTATCCGGAGATCAAGTTCGCGTTCTACGTCTACTCCAACCACATGCGCCCGCCGCTGGAGGTCATGCCCGACCCGAGCATCATCCCGGCCATCGCCCCCATCGGCCTGTGCCGCATGCACGGCATGGCGAACCCGGTGTGCCCGGAGCGCAATTACCATCAGGCGCTGATCCGCGAATGGACGCGCATCTGCCCGGAGGTCTATCACCGCGGCTACAGCTACAACCTCGCCGGCCCCAATCTGCCGCTCAACTACGTCAGCCGCTGGGCCTACGAGATCCCCTACTGCAAGCGCGCGGGCATCACCGGCTTCCGCATCGAGACCCAGATGTCGTGGGCGAACTACGGGCCGCTGGGCTACGTGCTCGCGCAGCTTATGTGGGACGCCGACCAGGACGTGCAGCTTCTGCTCGAGGACTACTACGACAAGTTCTACGGCCCGGCGGCCAACCCGATGCAGGAGTACTGGACGCGCATGGACCGCGCCCGCCGCGACGCCCCCTACCACACCGGCAACGCGGTCAACATTCCGGACATCTACACGCCACCGGTGATGAAGTACCTGGCCGAGCGCATCGCCCTGGCGACCAAACGCGCCGCCGACACCCAGCCCTACGCCGAGCGCGTGCACATCGCCGCGCAGAGCCTCGCCTACCTCGACGCCTTCCTCACCATGCGCGCCGCCGCCGAGAGCTTCGACTTCATCGAGGCGAAGCGCGCGCTCGACGGCATGCGCGCGGTCGGGCAGTGGATGCATGACTACCAGCCCCGGCTCATGTGCGCCGGCGGCGGGGTCGCGCGCATCGACCGGTTCTGGTCGCCCGAGATCGAGCAGGCTTACGAGCGCACCACCGGCGGCAACAGCCTGGTGTACGCCTTCCCCGACGAGTGGCGCGTGTACATGGACCCGCTCGACGTCGGCGAGGACCTGGATTACTTCGCGCGCCGGCTCGACGACAGCTCCTGGCAGACGCTGCGCACCTACTCGGCGAGCTGGAGCGACCAGGGCCTGCGCTACTACAAGGGCGTAATGTGGTACCGCCACAGCCTGACGCTGGAGCCGCGCTGGGCCGGCCGCCGGCTCATGCTGTGGTTCGGGGGCATCGATGAGTCCGCGAAGGTCTGGGTCAACGACACCTACATCGGCGAGTTCGACACGAATGGCTGGCAGCCCGTTGAGATCGACATCACGCACGCCATCCGCTACGAGCGCGAGAATCTGGTGTGCGTGAAGGTCACGAACGCGGTGGTCAACGAACTGGGCTGCGGTGGCATCACGCGGCCCGTCATGATCTGGTCGCCCGCGCGCGAACAGCCGCAGGCCGATCAGCAGCCGGAGGAGCAGCAGGCGGAACAGCAGGAGTAGACTTCGGGCGACGCGGCCGGGCGCCACAGCGCGGGCGTCTCGCCCACGCGCCACATACCGGCGGACGCATCTGCAGCCGCAGCCGCAGTATCGCCGGCACCAGTGTCAGGTGCAGGGCGGCCATCGGCGGGGCCGGGCCTCTCTCCGGGGCCCGGCCCCACGCCTGTCAGGGAGCGATCATGACCGACACGCTCGTCGCCGACATCGAGGCCATCGTGCGCGACCGCCTGGCCGACTGGCCCGCGACGTGGGAGGGCTATCACTGGCCCGGTTACACCTGGGAGCACACGCTGCGTGTGCGCGACCTGGCGCTGCGCCTGGCGGGGGAGATCGGCGCGGACGCCCGGGTGGTGGAGCTGGCGGCGCTGTTGCATGACATCGACAAAGCCGCCGGCTCCGAGCACGCCGCCGTGGGGGCGGAGACCGCCGCTCGCCTGCTGGCCGAGCGCGGTGTGCCCATCGACTTCGCGGCACGTGTTGTGGACGCCATCGCCACGCACGCGGGCGGCAACACTCCCGAGCATCCGGCCGAGAACCTGGCGCTGGGCGACGCCGACCTGATCGACGCCAACTTCGGCCTGGTGGGTGTGTGGCGCTTCGTTACCATCCGCGCCGGTCACGGGACGGGGGTCGAGGAGACCATCGCGGCGATGGAGGAGTGGCTGCCCAGGAAGGATGCGCTCCTGGTCCTGCTCAATACCGACGCCGGCCGCGCCGTGGCCCTCGAGCGGACGGCGCGCATGCACGAGTTCTGCGCCGACCTGGCGTCCGCCCTTGCCGATGGCTCAGCGGACGACACCCCCCTGCTCGCACTCGCGCGGCACATCAACGCCCACTGCGCGCGCGGCAGCATCATCGATCAGCTTCCCGCGCTGCGGGCCATCGCGGCCGAGGCCGATCACGCGGGAGTGCGCGCCGCCGTGGCGCGCCTCGCCGACGAGGCCGCGGGGCGGGCGTAACGACTCCGGGGCAGGAGTGCCCGCAGGACCGCTGCGCGGTCCTTGTTGCGGGGTTCGCTCCGCGAACGCCCGGGCCACGGGACGGCCGTTGTCGTCGTTGCCTTCGTTGCGGCCGTTACCGCTTCTCGAAGGCGATGGCGCGCGCGAAGCCGCTGTCAAGGGCGAAGGCGACCGGCAGCGCCATGAACCAGCAGCGCGGCCTGGTCAGCGCGTCCAGCACCACAATCTCGACGATGCAGATGTCGGCGCCCATGATGATGTCGTGCACCGCGCGCGTCTCGGGGATGTCGCGCCCCAGCCCGAACCATCGGTCGAGCACCACCAGCTTCACCTCGTGCTCGACGATCCAGCGCGCCGAGTCCGGGGTAAGCGTCGCGTTGCCCTCCATGGTCTCGCGCGAGGGCAGGATGTCGTTGCGGCACAGCAGGATATCGCCCGGCCGATAGGTCGCGCCGACGCGCGCGTCGATCGTCTCGCCGGTGACGGCCTGCTCGGACGGCTGGTCGATCGACAGCAGCGTGGCCGGACCGAAGAAGTCGGTCAGTGGCATGTCGGTGATGAGCGCCCCGTCCTCGAAGAAGTGGGCGGGGGCCTCGACGTGCGTGCCTACGTGCGTGTGCAGCTTGTGGATGTCCATCTTGAAGGCGTCGTCGGCGAGGCGCCCGATGGACACCTCGAGCGGCCGCTCCTCCGTCCCCGGCGGCTCGATCATCACGCTCAGGTCCACCAGCCGGTAGTGCTCCAGGTTGATCGGGAACATGCCTCTCGTCTCCCTTCGCCGTGCTCTCGGGCGCATCCGCCGTCGCCGTACACCGTTGCCGTGCGCAGGATCCCGCCCGCGGCCGGGACTTGCGCCCCTGCCGTCTGCTGTTGCCGTTCGTTGTTGCCGTCCCCGGTTCCCGGCGCTACGCCGCTCCCCGCTCCAGCCCCGCCATCAGCCGCATCACGCGCTCCTGATCGGCCTGCGCGCGCGGCAGCTCCGCCACCACGCGCCCGTGCCGCAGCACCAGCACGCGCGTGGACAGGTTGAGCACCTCGGGCAGCTCGCTCGAGATCAGCGCCAGCCCCGCCTGCTGCACCTGCAGCAGCCGCCCGGCCGCCCGCGAGATGGTCCGTCCGACACCCTCCCGGCTCATGCCCTCACTCGCCGGCGCGCCGTTGTCGCTGTTCCCGTCGTTCTGGTCTTTGCCGCCGTTGCCCTCGTTGCCTTCGTGGCCGCCGTATTCCCGACCGCGCGCCGCTACCTCCGCTCTCCCGCAAGCAGGTAACGGCGCGCGGCGGCGGAACTGCTCCGGTGCCTGTGGCCCTGCACCGGCGACGATGTTCCGCAGAGGAGTTGCCCTTGGCCCCGACGCGCCGCGGTCGCCGCCATGGTCTGTCTCGCGTGCGCGGGGGCGCGTGCCGATGACTGGCCGGGCTGGCGCGGTGTCGAGCGTGAGGGGCGCAGTGCCTCGCCCGACGGACCGACCGAGTGGTCGGCGACGAGCAACGTCGCGTGGCGCACCGACATCCCCGCCCGGGGGTACTCCTCGCCCGTCGTCGTGGGCGACGCCGTCCAGTGCCTCGCCGATTGGTGACGCCCCCTGCGGGGCGATGCGCTTTCCTCCGGCTCGGGACTCAAGTTCCGGCGGCG
>JALGVA010000054.1 GCA_029820295.1 Candidatus Zipacnadia bacterium | reverse complement strand
TGGGAGCGCTACCGCGACTGGCTGCGCACCTGGCAGCACCCAATGGTGCCGCGCAACGACTGGTTCCGGCGTGTCTGGAACTTCCGCACCTCGTGGGTCAAGTTCTTCAAGGGCGATACCTGGATTGACCCCGAGACCGGACAGTACCGGACGGCGGAGATGATTGCGCGTGACACCGAGCTGTTCGGGCCGGTGGACATGAACCACTTCTTCGACTGGCGCCAGTCCGAGCAGTACGGCCGCTGGGGCGACTACAACCACTTCGACGAGATCGGCGGGCTCGACGCCTTCCGCCAGATGATCGCCGACCACCACGCGGCGGGCATCCGCGTCGGCCTCTACCTGGACACCTACCTGTGCTCGAAGAAGTCCGAGATCGGCCGGACACACGGGGAGGAGTGGGCGATCAAGCGCGAGAACGGGACCTTCCCCGGCGGCTATTCGACGCCTGAGGACCCTGTCTGGAACATGTGCGTATGGCACCCCGCCTGGCGCGACTACCTGTCATCGCGCTGCGCCGAGGCCGTGCGCATGACCGGCGCCGACGGCGTCTACATCGACGAGGGCGGTGCCGACCTGCGCAACTACTGGTGCTGGCGCGATGACCACCCGCACGAGGTCCCCGGCTGCAGCCAGGAGGGCTTCCTCGAGCTGTGCCGCGAGACCCGGGCGAAGATCCCCGCGGAGACGGTGCTCTACACCGAGGTCGCCCCGGCCGACTTCATCATCCCCTACATCGACGGCGGCTACACCACCGCGATGGGGCGCTCGGACTTCCAGATCTGTCCGGGCTTCGTGCACATCCACCGCTTCGCCTTCCCGGACTTCAAGCTCCTCCCCATCACCAGCGCGGGCAGCATATCGTTCGGCATCTGGGATGGCCTGCGCTACTCGGTGTTCAACGGCTGCGCGATGTACAGCCTGTCATGGGGCCATGACCCGGAGGCCTTCGAGCTGATCCGCAAGGCCAACGCGCTGCTGCATGCGCACGAGGACGCCTTCCTGAGCATGGAGCCCGAGATGTTCGTGGCGACCATGGCCGACCAGGTCTACTGCAACGCCTTCCCTGGTGAGGCCGAGACGATCTGGACGCTGCACAACGGCCGCTGGCAGAGCTACTCCGGCCCGGTGCTGCGCGTCCCCCATGTCGAGGGCGCGAGCTACCGCGATCTGTGGAACGACCGCGAGCTGACGCCGCACATCGAGGGCGGATACGCGACCATCGAGCTGGACCTGGGCGCGCGCAATATCGGCGTCATCGCGCAGGTGCGTTGACGGCCGCCCCTCCGCGGTCCTCGCTTCGCTCGGACCACCCCTCCCCCCTCCTGCCCCCGGCCGAAGGTCGGAAAGGAGGGGGGCCCGGCGGAGCCGGGACGGGGGGAGGAATCCGTGCCGTCATACCCCCACCGAGTACACCACCCCATCCTCGACCTCGATGCGCAGGCTCACCACGTCGTAGCGGTACTCGGCGCTGGTCTTCCCGCCCTCCCAGGTCAGCACGTGGCGCTGCGAATCGCCGGTGGTGAGCGCGCACGAGTTCAGCTCGAAGCCCGGGAGCGGCCGGCCGTAGGGGTCGCGCAGCTCCGCCTGCAGCCGCCCGTGCACTTCCGCGTCCACCGTGATGCACTCCGCCCCGTGGTTGAAGCGCCTCAGCGTCAGCGCGCCCAACGCCCGATCGGTGGTCGCCAGGCCGACGAAGCGGCCCTTGGGCGCGTCGGCCACGAAGGTCTCCTGCCGCGCCTCGGCCACGCCCTCGGGGAGCTGCCGGTTGTGCCTGGCATTGCCGCCGCGGTAGAGCAGCCGCCAGCGCTCGCCCATGTCGATCAGCCGACTCGTCGGGTAGATCGACATGCAGTCGATCTCATCCAGGTCGCCGCGCGGCACCCAGCCGCCGCGCAACGGACGCTCCCAGCGATGTCCGTCGCGCGAGAAGCACAGCTCGAGGTCCATGGTCTGCTCCCAGCAGCGGTAGTGGCCGAGCATGCCGATGTGCCACTCCCCATCGGGCTGCACCGCGAGGTGGTAGAACTCCTGGTGCATCGGGTCATGCTCGTCGGCGAGGATCAGCATCTCCGGGTCCGACCAGCTCAGCCCGTCGGCGCTCTCGCGGCGATGGATGGTGCGCAACACCCGCGGCGCGTTGTCGTGCGGCGTGTAGCGGTAGCTTTCCGGGTCGCAGGGCAGCAGCCACACCGAGTACATCTCGAAGCGCCGTGCGGCATCGTTCCAGTAGACGTAGGTCGCGTCGTTGCTGCGCAGGCGCTTGGCCTCGTTCCAGTCCATCCGCCGCTGGTGAGCGAACCTGTCCTCGGCCCCCGCCGCAGTCAGCCCGGCGACCCAGGCGTTCTGTCCCAGCTCGCAGTCGGACGGGTGCATGACCGCCGGCCGGTCCATGTCCAGCAGCCGCCAGCGGATGCCGTCGTCGCTCTCGGCGGGCCAGTAGCGGCAGTAGCCGATGCTGTGCGCGTGCCACCACGACCACATGCGCCACGAGCCGTCGGGCAGCAGCACCACCTGCGGCTGCGTGAAGCTGCCGTCCTCGGGCGCGTTCTCGAACACGATCCGGTTGGTATTCGCGCCATCGATTTCAAGCTGCCCCAGCCCCGGCTTCTCCCAGCGCGTGCCATCGGCCGACTCGGCCAGCGCAAGACCGAAGCCGCCCTGCTCCGGCGGCGTCCGGCCCGAGTAGTAGCAGCGCCAGCCGCCGCCGGGCATCTCGACCACCGCGCCCGCGAATACCGAGGCGCTCGCCATCTCCCACTCCGGCCGCGGCCAGTCGATCAGCCCCAGCTTGGTCACCGGCCCGTAGGCCAGATGCAGCCCGTGACAGCTCTCCAGGTCCCGATCGTCGTAGAAGAACACCCGCCGCTCCATGCTCAGCGCCTCCCGCGTGACACACTCGCGCGGCTCCGCGCCGGGCAATTCCCGCGCGGCGGGAAGAATCCTCGCCACGTGCGGCGAACTGCTTCCATGTCATCTCTGAACGGAAATGGACGGCCGCGGACGGTGCCGCAAGAACCCGCCAGGGGAGCTGGTTTTCCGGTGAGCGTCGAAAACGACACCATGACCCCGCGCGAGCGCATCCTGGCGGCGATGGAGTTCACCGGGCCCGATCGCTGCCCCATCCATCACTACATCTTCCCCGGCGCGCTGTGGCGGCATGGGCAGAGGCTGCTCGACCTGGTCGAGCGCTACCCCGACGACTTCGGCAACGAGAACATCGTGGCCAACCTGCGTAATCTGCCGCAGGATGACCAGACCGACGAGGATGTGATCGAGTATCGCGACGCGTGGGGGATCACCTGGCGGCGGCTGCGCGGCTATACCTCGGGCGAGGTGCTGGCACCCGCCATCCCCGACTGGGACGCCTGGCGCGACTACCAGTTCCCGGCAATGCCCGGCGACGAGCACTACGAGGCGCTCGCCGCGCGTGTGCGCGAGCAGCATCCCGAGCACTTCGTCGCCGCGTCCGGTGGCGGCTTCTTCGCGCACATGTGCCACCTGCGTGGCCCGGCCAACTTCTACGTGGACCTTGCCGAGGACCACCCGGGCGCGCACGAGCTGGCCGACCGCATGGTCGAGCGCAACGTCGAGATGATCACGCGCTCGGTGGCGGCCGGGGTGGACTGCATCCGCTTCGGCGACGACCTCGGCGGCCAGGACCGGCTGCTCATGCATCCGGAGATGTGGCGCCGGTTCTTCAAGCCGCGTTACGCGGCCATGTTCGCGCCGGCGCGCGAGGCGGGCGTGCACGTGTGGTTCCACACCGACGGCTGGATCCTCGAGATCATCGAGGACCTGATCGAGATCGGGGTCACGCTGCTCAACCCCCAGCACGACTGCATGGGCAGCGCGCGCGTGGGGAAGATCTGCCGCGGGCGGGTGTGCATCCGCACCGACATCGACCGGCAGTGGACCATCCCCTTCGGCACGCCCGAGCAGATCGAGGCCGCGGTCCGTGAGGCCATCGCGGCCTTCAGCACCCCCGACGGTGGCGTCATGCTCCACGGCGAGGTGGGGCAGGAGGTGCCGCTGGCAAACATCGAGGCGCTCTACGCAGCGTTCTACCGCTACGGGCGCTACCCGCTGGAGTGGCTCCAGGGGCGCTGAAGCGCGTCGGGACAGAAGTCGGCCGGCAGACCGGCGGCACCTTTCTTCTCGCGGGCATGGAGGGGAGTGCGCGGCTGCGGGCGAATCGCCGCTTGACGGTTCCTTAAGGTTGATATACCATTGTACAGCACCACTCGTGTAAAGGAGGAATGAACGAGGGAACGCACTGGGCCTGAGACCGGTCGCGTGGCGCTCCGGACCGTCGGGGGGCGCGTGAGAAGGCGAAGCAGGCGAGCTGCGCGAGCAACATGAAGCAGATAGGACCGGCCATCGCGCAGTATATCGTGGACTATGACGAGTGCTTCCCGCGCTACGCGGGCTACTGAGCGCCGACCATCGTGCTCGACGACAACCCGGACGTCTACGCTTACTGGTGGCAGTGCGTGATGCCCTACATGAAGAACGAGCAGATCCTGTCGTGCCCTTCGGAGACCACCCGGCGCGTGTACTCGGGCGGCCAGAGCGACCCGCGCCACGACATTGACTACACCTGGAACACCTTCCTCAATACCGACCCGCTCGCCGACATCAAGTATCCCTCGGCCTGCGTGAACGTGGTCGAGGGCACGAACAACTACGCGCGCCTGTACTGCCCGGGCTGCTTCCCCTCGAGCACCAACAACTACGTGTGGGCGCAGACCCGGCACAACGGCACGTCGAACGTGCTGTTCGTGGATGGGCACGTCAAGAACCAGCAGCAGACCTACGGCGCCCGTACGCCGGGCAGCATCGACTTCCACTTCCACGAGACCTTCCATCCGTAACCACGGCGAGACTGTCGCACTGCTCGGGGGCCAGCGCTTCCGCTCGCAAGCGGGATGCGGTTGGCCCCCGTTTCATGTTCTCGCGAGTCGCCCCGACCGCCGCAGGCACGAAGAAGATCCCACAACACAGCCATCGTGCTGTCAAGCTCTGGTGGCCGCGAAACATCTTCGCCCGATGGAGGTGACCACAGGCAGGTGCAGAAATGTACGCATCGCCGCGGTCGAGGGAAGCGGTCCCGGCCGGGCGGAGCAGTGAACATCGCTCGCGAAAGGAGCAGTACGATGAGACGCGGATTCACGCTGATCGAGCTGTTGGTCGTGATTGCGATCATCGCCATCCCGTGTTCGCACGGGCGCGCGAGAAAGCACGGCAGGCCTCGTGCTTGAGCAACGCCAAGCAGATGGGCCTTGCCACCAACATGTACGCCCAGGACTATGACGACAAGTTCTGTTACTACGCCACCTACGTCCCCGCCGGCACGCCGCGCCCGGTGACGGGCGGCACCGGCACCCACTACTGGTGGGACCTCCTCTACCCCTACGTGAAGAACAGGCAGATCTTCCGCTGCCCGACCGTGCCCAAGGCCTGGGGCTACGGCTGGAACCTCCGCATGGGCTACATCGGCGCTCACCCGACGCGCACCGGCGAGCTGTACGAGGGCGTCATCCAGACCTCCGTCGCCTTTCCCGCCGAGACGGTGCTCATCGCCGATTCCGACTGGACCCGTAGCACCGCCGACTACGGCTGGAGCAACTCGGCCATGCTGACCATCCCGTACCATGTGAGCCGCTTCACCCCGCAGCGGCACAATGGCGGCTCCAACTTCGTGCTGGTGGACGGCCACGCCAAGTGGTACCGCGTTCTGCTCGACCCGAGCTACACCGGCACCGGCGAGGTGCCGCTGACGCTCCCACCGACGGGCCTCAAGTGGTACCGCGACGGCAGCCGGTAGCGCGTTACGCGGGCACGCCCGGGCCGGTCCGACGTGTGCGCATCGGGACCGTGCCCGTGATCAGACTCAGCACGCTCATCATCTGGAAAGGAGTTGCGACATGAGACGACATGGCTTCACCCTAATCGAGTTGCTGGTTGTGATCGCCATCATCGCCATCCTCGCGGCGATCCTGTTCCCGGTCTTTGCCCGGGCGCGCGAGAAGGCGAAGCAGTCGAGCTGCATGAGCAATGTGAAGCAAATCGGCCTGGCGGTGCTGCAGTACGCCCAGGACTACGACGAGTTCCTGGTGCGCGACTGTGGCTACCGCACACCGGCTCAGGTTCTGGACGCGGTGCCGCGGACGTACTTCTACTGGTGGGAGGGCCTTATGCCCTACATGAAGAACGAACAGATACTGGCCTGTCCCTCCGAGAGCACGCGGCGCGTCCGCTCGGGCGGCCAGTACGACAGTCGCTACAACATCGACTACACCATCAACTGGCTGTGCCAGGGCCGGCCGATGCCCGACATCACGGAGCCGGCCCAGACCCTGTTCGTGGTCGAGGGCAGCAACAACTACTGCCGCTGGTTCTGCGGCCCGACCTGCGCGGCCGCCTACGGCGCGGGCAACTACGGTTGGTCCACGGCGCGCCACAACGGCATGTCGAACTACCTCTTCCTCGACGGCCACGTGAAGGCGCTCAATGTGGGCACCATCAAGTCGGACGGGCCGTGGGCGTGGCGCGACGCGCACATGTGCCACGTCTGGCACGGTCCCTGATCGTCGCCGGCTGACCGACGCACCACGCGGGAGCCGCTCGCGCTCATGAGCGCGAGCGGCTCCCGTTTCATTCGTGGTCGGCTGCGTTGCTCTACCGATGCGCCAGCTCGCGCGACAGGTCGAGGTAGCGCTTGATGGCGGTCGGCGGCACGTTCCAGGGGATGTGGTTGCCCACGCACATCATGTAGCCGCCGGTGATGTGCGCGGTCGCCACCATCGACCGGACCATGCGCTCGATGGCGTCCGGGTCGTCGCTCATCAGCACGCGGTTGTCGCCCTCGCCGGCCAGGAAGCAATTCTCCCAGCGGCGCGCGATCGCCTTGAAGTCGGTATACGGTTCGGTGATGATGCCGCGCGCGCCGCAGGCCATGACGTCATCGGCGATCGGATCGGCGCGGCCGTCGGTCATGAACAGGACCTGCTTGCCCGCCGCGCGCAGCATCCCCCAGAACTCCTCATAGCGCGGGTAGATGTAGCGGCGCATCCACGCGGGCGAGCAGATCAGCCCGCGCGAGTTGACGATGTCATCGTGGCAGAGCACGAAGTTGACCGGCAGGCGCGCAAAGCAGCGGAACACGCGGCGGTTGATCTCGGCGAACTCGTCCATGATGCGCGCGAAGCCCGGGTCGAGGCAGGTCTGCAGGAACAGCTCCCAGCCGAAGGTCAGCAGTGGCCACATGAACATGGTGTTGTAGAACGAGATCATGGCGGTGGAGCCCTCGGGTGCGCGGTCGCCATGCTCGGCCGGGAAGTGCGCGCGCCACTGCTCGTAGAGCCGCTCCTCGTCGGAGTAGTCGCGCGACTCGACCACCGGAATGTCGGTGAAGTCGCCCTGCTCCAGCGGCGAGAACGCCAGCACCTGCTCGCGCGTGTGGAAGCGCTCGCCCCAGTCCCAGTGGCCGGTCATGTTCGCGCCCCAGCGTACGTGCCGGCGTCCCTGCTCGTCGGTGGTCGAGCTGCGCCCGCGCAGGTCCAGCTCCGGGCGCTCGATGGGGTCATCGCTCGCGGGAATGGGCAGGTTCAGCTCGGGGTACAGCTCGCGCAGCTTCTCGCGGCACCGGCGCGGGTGCTCATAGTAGTCGATGCCGGTCAGGAAGGTCTCGGCATCCGGGCACGACCAGTGCTCCCAGTGCGGGATGCGCCTGGGGGCCATGCCCATGAACGCCAGGTAGCGGTCATCGAAGGCCATCGTCTGCTCCGCTCTCGACGACGAGATCAGTACACACCGAGACGCTCGTAGAGCGCCTGCACCTCCTCGACGCCTCCGGGCGTCGCGGAGAGCGCGAAGGTGATGTTGCCGATGGGCAGATCGTCGCGCGGGTAGAAGATCATGTAGTTGAAGTTGCTGTTGCCCGGGAACAGGTTCACGTGGTGCAGTGAGTCGAAGCTGTAGATGCACCCGAAGGTCTGGCCGGTGGCGTCATCCTGCACCGCCAGCCAGTGCTCGGCGAAGTCCTCGGCGGGAACATCGCGCTGCCCGCCACGCCAGGGCAGTTCCAGCAGGCCATCGGCGGTCGGCCAGATGGTGCGCTCATCGCGGCCGTCAATGCCGATGCGCGACATCAGGTAGAAGGGCGCGGCGACCGGCCCGGAACCATCGCTGTCGATGTCGATGCGCAGGTGGTTCTCGCCCTTGGCCAGCGTGTAGGTCATAGTGATGGGCGAGCCGTCGTCGGGATGGGTGCCCCGCAGCCGCAGCCACGCCTCGTCGCCGCAGCCGGAGATGTCGTCGCGCCGCCATCTGGCGCTGAAGCCGTACCACACCCAGCCGAAGGGGTAGGCGGTCGGGACGAGGTGGTCGGTGTTGGTGTCGCGCAGCACCAGGTCGTGCACCCAGCCGCCGCCCTCGACGATGGTCGCGAGCAGGTGGCTGTTCTCCAGGCACACCAGCGGCCGGGGCTCCAGACTCCCCGACGCGCCCAGCCGGTACTCCTCCTGCTTCTCGTAGATGACCGTGCCCACCGCGAGCCGGAGCGGGAAACTGAGCGCGAACCGCTCGCCGCGCAGCCTCCCCGCGATGGTCAGCGCGCCATCGGCCACGCGCGGCGTGTCGTCTTCCGTGGTGAAGCGAAAGCTCACCGTCTGCTCGTCCCCCCCGGCCAGCGCGCGCAGCGGCAGCGACGCCTGCTCGGCCGCGAAGCCTTCGGGCAGCTCGACCGACGCGGTCAGCTCCGCGGGCGCGGCGGTGTTGACCGTGACGGTGACGGGCAGCACCGGCTCGAGGTGGCCGAGCGGGAAGATGGTGCGGTCGTTGTCCACGCGCACGATGATGTCGCGCAACACGTGCACCTCGACCCAGGGCGAGACCACCTGGGCGCCGCCGTCGAGACGCGCGATCATGTTGAGCTGGTAGTAATCCGGCGCGATGCCGGCGGGCGCGCTGATGGTGAAGTCGGCGGTGACGCGCTCGCCGGGCGCCAGGTCAAAGGCGGCCGGGTCATCGGCACAGGCGAGGCCCTCCTCGAGGCCGGGCGCGACCGTGCCGGCAAGGCGCGCGCCGGAGGTATTGATGACGGTCGCGGTCGCGGTGATGCTCTCGCGGGCGGTCATGGTCTCGCGGTCGGTCGCGACGCCCAGCACCGCCGCGCGCTCCCCCGCGGGCATGAGCACCACGTTGGCGAAGTCGATCAGCTCCGGCAGCGTGAAGCTCGCCCAGCGAGCGCCGTCGCGCTCCTCGACGGTCAGCGGCAGCACCTCCGGGACCGCGGCGCGCCCGCGATGAACGCGGCGGGTGTTCGCCAGCAGCCACGCGACCTCGGGTGCGGGCCCGTCGGCGTCGAGCCGCACGCGCACCGGCAGGTCGGTCAGGCGCCGATGCAACTCCTCCGGCGGCGTCACGCGATGGTCGGCGCCGGGCTGCACGATGCGGTTGGCGAGGCCGACCCAGTAGGCGTCGCCGGTGCGGAAACTCTTTGCCTTGAGCACGCCAATGGCGTCGGTGTAGCCCTCGACCACCACGTTGTCGCCGATGCCCGCCGAGCGCAGGAACGCGCGCAGGAGCTGGGCCCAGGCCTTCGCGCCCTTCGCGGGCTGCACGTCCGGGCCGCTCGAGGGGCGGAAGTCGTAGCCGTAGGCGTTGTCGTCGAGCGCCTGCGCCTGCTCGTCGGTCTGCAGCACATCGCGGAAGCCGTCGGTCCACGACGCGGCGTAGACCGAGCCGATGTTCGCGCCCACGTAGAGCGCGCGGCCCTCGCCGAACTCGCTGAGGGTTGCGATCGGCCGGCCGTCGTCCACCGTGCCCACCACCGTCGCCGAGGTGGACGCGCGCACCGACAGCTCGCCCTGCACGGGCGCCTCGGCGGGCAGGCCGACGAGGACGGTCGCGCCCGCGTCGAGGGCCATCGCTGCAGTCATCGACACGCGTTCGGCCTCGGTGGAGCCGATGACTGCATCGAGGCCGAATCCCGGGCCGCCGACGTCCTGGTTGTACCAGTCGGCCGCGAAGGCGCCTTCGAGGAGCATCAGGTGGCCGCCGCCCGCGACGTAGTCGCGGAACTGCTCCGCGATCTCGTCATTCGCGACGCGCGAGAACGGGCCCGCTATGATGGCCGGGTAGCGTGCGAGGTCGCCGAGGTTGCGCTCGGAGAAGGTCTGGAAGTCCAGGTTCAGGTCGTGGAGCATCAGCAGCACGCCGTTGAGCGCGCGCGTGTCCGTGCCGTTGACCAGCACTGTGCGGTCCGAGACGTAGACGCCCACCTGCGGCGTGCGCTGGCGCGAGTGCAGGTAGATGTCGCCGAGCTGGTACATCTGGCTGTTGATCGAGCGCGAGACGGTGTACATGGGCTCGCGGCGGGCGTAGCCGTCATCCGAGTTCGCGACGCCCTGGTAGGTGGGGTCGGGGGCGCCGGCGATGCACACGTGCGACAGGCCGGTGCGCGGGCAGTCCATGATGAGCGACATCTGCACGTAGCCGGGGTTGTAGTCGGGCGGCATGGCCAACGCGTTGCCCGGATCGCCCGACCACTCGGCAATGTCGCGCAGCAGGCTGAAGCGGTAGATGCCGCTCTGGTAACCGATGCCGTGGCGCATGAGCACGTCAGAGACCTCGGGGAAGTCCCACCAGCCTGCGGCCGTGGTCCAGCTCCCCCAGAACGGGATGCTCCAGATGACCAGGTGGTTCGGGTCATGCTGCTTGAGCGTGTCGTAGACGAACTTCGCGAAGTCAAGCTGCGACCAGCGCCGGAACTCCTGCCAGTCGCAGAAGCGGCGCGAACGCTCGAATTGGGTCGGCATCTCGATGGCGTCGAAGTCCGCGTAGTCGGTGCCCCAGGCCTGGTTGAGCGCCGCTATGGTCCGGTACTGCGCGCGCATGCGGTCGGCGAAGGCCTGCCGGCACACCGGGCAGTAGCAGCCGACCTCCCGGTAGGCGAACTCGTCCTGCGGGTAGTAGCCGAGCTGGTAGGGGCGGTCGCGCAGGCTGTCGGCCAGCTCGGCGAGCTGAGCGCCGAGGAACTCGCGGTAGCCGGAGTTGAGGTAGCAGGTCTGGGCGCGGCGAGCGGGCCGGCCGTTGCGGTTGATCATCGCGGCCTCGGGATGATCACGCAGGTAGCCCCCGGCGTGGCCTACAGAGCCCGACCATGAGTAGAACACGTGATGCGCCGAGGCGGGGTCGTACATCTCTACCGGCGCGTAGGTGGTGGTGTTGCCCCAGTCCTCGGCGAACTCGTAGAAGCGGTCGTCGCGCTCCGCCGACCAGGTGAAGTCGTAGATCAGCAGGAACGGGTTGCCATCGGCGTAGATCACACCGTCGCGGCCCTCGAAGCCCTGCGCCCCGGCACGCCACGGCGGGTCACCGGGCAGTTGTGCGGCGGCGCTCAGGCACAGCGAGATCAGTGCGACCGTCACGGCGATGCGCGTGAGCTTCATGGTCGGGCCCTCCGTCTGTGCGTGCTGTCCCCGGCCGCCCCGCCCGTGGGCGGGCTCAGTCCACCGGCACACGCACGGTGATGCGCACCACGCGGATGTTGAAGTGCGCGTCATTCCACCAGCCGTCCAGGTTCTCGAGCGGCACGTTCGGCCCGGCGCCGGGGCCGACCACCACGTCGAGCTGCCCCGAGCCCATGATGGTGACCTTGGTGCAGTCGGGGATGTCGAAGTGCGCCGACACCAGGCCCGCGTGCCGGTTGCCCTCGTCCAGCGGCGTGCCGGCCTTCCAGCCGAAGAGGTGCTCGCCCCACAGGTCGGTGCGCTTGAACTTGACGCCGCTGCGCCCGTACTTCCACTCGACCGGCTCGCCCCAGACGTAGACCGTCCCGGGCGGCGTGCACGGGCTGCCGATCACGGTCACGCCGATGATCGGCTCGGCCTCCTCGACGGTGACCGCGCCGAAGGGCGGCACGTCCAGCTCGACGCCGTCGGGATGCGGCCCCACGCCCGCGCCCTCGCGCCCGTACTCGCAGTTCACGTTGGGGTAGTTGAAGGGCGCCTCATACTCGTAGTGGCGCAGCGCGTAGACCAGGCGCTGCTGGGGTGTGCCCTCAGCCGCCATGGTCTGCGCCTCGCGCTCCTTGGCGGTCAGCTCCTCGCCCTCGCGATGCGGGTTGAGCACGCGCACGCGCGTCGGCTTGCCCTCTGCGCCCATCGTGCGGACCTCCTCGGCGGTCACGGCCGCCAGCGGATCAGCGTCATGCCCATGGTCAGGTAGTTGTTGTGCACGGTCAGGATCGACCCGTCATCGAGCAGCGTCGCGTACAGGTGCCCGGCCTGCCCGATGGCCGGCGACAGGGTGTCGTGGAACTCCCACTCATCGAGCACGTAGCGCCGGTCCAGCTCCCAGGTCAGGCCGTGGTCGCGGCTGATGACCGCTTCGCAGCCGCGGCGGTAGCTGGCCAGCTCGCCATCCACGACATCGTGGCGGACGGTGACGGTCAGCACCAGCTCGCCGCCCGGGAGCTTGAGCAGATGCCCGTGCATGCGCCCGGCGGGGAAGAGTGTCTGCACCGGCGACCAGGTCCGGCCGTCATCGCGCGAGATGGAGATGCCGGTGCCCTCCATCTGGTCGCTGTGGCGGCCCTCTATGAAGCGCGCGGGCATGTCGGTGCGCAGCGCCGCCACCAGCCAGCCGTTGTCCGCGCGCACCAGCGAGCCCTCGCTGACGCCGCGCTCGCAGGTGCGCCCGCCCCAGGTGTCCTGCCGGCGCCAGGCCATCGGCTCGGACTCGCCGCCCCACGTACGCCCGCCATCCTGCGACCAGCGCACGAAGGCCCGGGTGGGCTCGGCGGGGACGTAGCTCCCGTCCGGGCCGAAGTTGTAGCCGATCTCGGCGATGCGCACGGCATTGCCCTCGACATCGCGATCGACCAGCGGGTTGCCCTCCATGCCGAAGAACGCGCCGTTGCTCGCCGGCGGCACCGGCACGCGTTCGGTCCAGGTGCGGCCGTAGTCGCTGCTGAACCAGCGATCGCCGGCGACCACCGAGAGGTTCGGCCCGCCCAGGTAGGTGAGCATGATCGGCCGGCCGGTCGGGCCCTCGACCGCTTCGAGGTTGGTCCACGTGTCCCCGCCATCGCGGCTGAAGGCGGCGACGGTGATCTCGTCTTCGCCGCCGCCGTACCACAGACTCTTGCGCGGGGCGCAGATGCCCATGACCACGATCTCGCCGTTATCCATCTGCGCCACGCCGAAGCCCGCGGTCCAGCCGTACTCACGGTAGCGCAGGACCTGGCACTGCGCGTGCTTGAGGAGCCAGCCGCCGTTCCCGTTGCCGTGGCGGATGAAGTGAGGCTTCCACCCCAGGCCCGCGGAGTCATCCGGCCACGCGCCGACAACTGCGAGCGCGATCGCGCCGCCTGCTACCGCGTACCCAGACACCCAGTGGGCCATCGTCGTGACCTCCCCACACCAGCGAGATCAGAGCGGCCGTCGGGCGGAGTCTTCCCGGTTTGGGACGGACGCACCTCGGCGAGCCGACGGTGCTTCGTCGCGTTGGCACATGCGGGCGAGGCACGCAGGTGTAGGGCCGGTGCGACGGGAAACAGGCGTCGCAGTGTCATCGTGCCGACTCGCGGGGGCGGCGACGGCATCATCAGGGAGGTGCACCTCATGCACCTGCGACCTGTCATCGTGATCGCGCTCATCGCGCTTGTCAGTATTCCGTGCCTCGCCGCCGACACCGACGGCGATGGCCTGTCCGACGCCATCGAGGAGAGCCTCGGGACAGACCCAGGCGCGCCTGAGACGCTCGTAGTTGTCAACGAAGATGGCGTCGAACCCGAGGCGCGGCGCGGCGAGGGCTACGACCCGACCAAGGACGTCGTCTCGGTCGAGTGCTGCCACGTTGCTGAGAACCGCTACCTGTGGCGCACCACCTTCGCGGCGCCCCCGCACCTCGAGGACACCGTGCACCACATCTACATCGACGCCGACTGCAACGACGAGACCGGGCGCACCAATGGCACCGGCACCGACTACATGCTCAGCGTGGTCGGTGGCAACGGCACTTCCAGCTACTACTCGCCCACCGGCGAGCGCACCGGCGGGCCGGTGGTCTACTACGTCACCGACGGCAATTCGCTGCTGACCTGTGCCGACGTGGAGCTGGGCCGTGACGACAACGGCGCGCGCTTCGAGATGTGGGTGCTGTGCCACACCGCGGTCAGCGAGCCGCCCATGACCGACAGCACCGGGGCCTTCCTCGTGCAGAACATCCCGCTGCAGGATCGGGAGAAGATCATGCGACCGGGCGATTACACCACCAACTTTAACGTGACCGCGACCTTCGGCCTTGACATCATCCGGCCGATGCTGGTCGATGAGCGCAACATCGTGGTCAACTACGATGAGCTGGCGATGGACGGGTTCTCGGTGGACCTGTTCACCTCGCAGCGCTACGGCCACGTGCGCATGGACCGGCAGGGCGGCACCGTCTCCACCCGCGTGCGCCGCCCCGGTCAGTGGTACGTCGGCTTCATGATGTATGATGGCGGCACCGACGATCGTGTCGGCATCGCCATCAACGACGAGTTCCGGGGGCTGGCGGTCGGCAACGCCAACAACAATCGCACCTGGGTCTACTGGCTCACCGAGCCGCAGGAGCTGCGCGCGGGCGACACCGTCACGCTCAGCGGCCTGGGCAGCGGTAAGCACGGCATCTGCAACATCCTCTTCCTGGCTGAGCCGCCCGAGGTGCGCGAGATCGAGTACGCAGTCGAGAACACCAACTGGATCGCGCCCGTCGGCACCGACGGCGAGGTCAGCATCTCCTGGACCACCACGTGGCCCTCGGCCAGCCGCTTCGAGTACGGTCCCACCACCGACTACGGAGAGGTCGCGACCGAGGACTGCTACCGGCTGGTGCACCGTGCCTACCTGACGGGCCTCGAGCCCGGGACGACCTACCACGGGCGGGGCGTGGGCATCCGGCCCGACGGCAGCGAGTACTACGGCCCGGACGTGACCTTCACCGCCGACGGCATCGACCCCCCGCCCACCCGTGGGGGCGTAACCCAGGTCCCGCTGACCGTGCGCAACCCGCATGACGCGGACGCGATCAACTGGCCGGTCACCAGCGGCGTGCCCTTCCCGCAGGGGGCGCTGGGCAATGAGGGCGATCTGCGGCTGATGGGCCCTGAGGGTGAGGTGCCGGCGCAGTTCAAGCCACTGGGCACCTGGCCCGATGGCAGCCTGAAGTGGGTGCTGGTGACTACGCTGGCGGACGTGGCTGCGGGCGGGAGCACGCAGTACACGCTGGAGTTCGGACGCGACGTCGACAGCATGGCGGCCACGGCGCGCTACACTCCCATCGCAGTCGAGCGCGACGGGCGCGTGACCATCGACACGGGCGGCGTGCTGCTCAGCATCGACGAGCACGGCCAGCTCGTGGGGCCGAACGGGCCATGCGTGACGCGGCTGGTGGGCGAGGGTGGGACGGAGTTCTCCAGCGCCCTCGCCGATGCCGAGATCACCATCGAGGAGTCCGGGCCGGTGCGCGCGGTGGTGAAGACGGTGGGCAACCTGACCGCCGAGGACGGCGGCGAGTCCTTCCGCATCGAGCAGCGCATCGTGGCCTGGCGCGACCGGCCCTTCGTGCAGGTCTACCACACCTTCGTCAACGACCGCGAGGACCGCTACACCAACATCGAGAGCCTGAGCGTCCTCGTGCCCGCGGCCGCGCAGACCTGGGACGCCACGCTCGAGGGCGGCGAAGTCCTGGCGCTGGGGCCCGGCGACTCGACGTGGCAGCGCTTCGATCGGGAATACGTGGTCAACGATGGCGACGGCGTCGAGGGCCGGTTCACCGGGGGCGCCCTGGCCCAAGACGGCTCGCTGGCGGTGACCGTGCGCGATTGCTGGCAGAACTACCCCAAGGGCTTCGAGGTCACCGACGAGGGCCTGCGCGTGGACCTGGCGCCCGACTTCGAGGCCGGGCTCTACGACGAGTTTCCCTTCGAGCAGGAGGGCCATCACCTCTACTTCTACCTGCTCGACGGCCACTATCGCTTCAAGCAGGGCATGGCCAAGACGCACGAGCTGCTGCTGGACTTCAGCGGCGACGCGCAGATGGCCGACCGCACCGAGGTCTTCCAGCAGCCGCTGATGCTCACCGCCGAGCCCGAGTGGTACTGCGGCAGCATGGCCTTCTACAACGTGGCGCCGCGCGATGAGGAACGCTTCGCGGCCTACGAGGAAGCCATCGACCGCAACATCGACAACTACATCGCCGCGCGCGAGCGCCAGCACGATTTCGGCCTGATGAACTACGGCGACTGGTACGGCGAGCGCGGGGCCAACTGGGGCAACATCGAGTACGACACCCAGCACGCGTTCTTCCTCGAGTACATCCGCTCGGGCAACCTGGATGCCTTCGAGCTGGGCGACGTGACCGAGACCCACAACCGCGACATCGACACCGTGCACTGGGCGCCTGACCCCCACGGTATCGGCCTCGTCTGGATCCATCAGATGGGCCACGTGGGCGGCTACTACACCGAGTCGGTGCCCGGGACCCTCGGCTTCCCCAGCGCAGGCGGCTCGGTCACCCACGCCTGGACCGAGGGGCACTTCGACCACTACTTCCTGACCGGCGACCCGCGCTCGCTGCAGACCGGCATGGCGGTGGTCGACTACTTCACCGACAAGGAGCTGTCGCGGCCCTACGACTGGCTCAGCGCGCGCGAGCCCGGCTGGCATCTGATCATGCTCGCCTCGGCCCTGGCCGCGACCAACGATCCCTACTACCTCAACGCCGCGCGTATCGTGGTCGATCGCGTGCTCGAGACCCAGGACGTCGAGCCGCGCGAGCTGCCCGACTACCAGAAGCAGCCCGGGCGCGAGTACCAGGTAGGCGGCTGGACGCGCATGATGGTGCCCGGTCACTGCCGCTGCGAGCCGCGCCACCGGGGCAACGCCAACTTCATGATCGCCATCCTGCTCACCGGCCTGACCTACTACCACGACGTCACCCAGGAGCCGGCGGTCAAGGAGTGCATCATCCGCGGCGCCCGCTTCCTCGTGGATGACATGTACTCCACCGAGACCCACGGCTTCAAATACACCTCGTGCCCGAACATGCGCTACGGCTCGGGCGTGACGCCGCTGATGGCTGAGGGCATCGCGCGCGCCTACCGCTGGACCGGCGATGAGCGCTTCCTCGACCCGCTCACGCACGGTCTGGCGCTGGGGGCGGGGGGGAGCAGCTACGGCAAGGGCTTCTCGATGTACTACCGCTGCGCCCCGCGGCTGCTCGCCGACCTGGCGGCGGTGGGACTGACCCTCGAGGAGCCCGAGCAGCAGGCGCTGGCGCCCTTCGTCAAGCCCGACTGGATGAACGAAACTCCCGCCGAGCGCATGATCGTCATCCAGGCCGAGGACTTCGCCGAGCAGGGCGAGGGGCTGGCGGAGGTTGTGGCCGACCGACACGCCGTCTGGGGCACCGCGGTGACCAAGTGGCACGCCGACATCGGGCACTGGATCGAGTGGAAATTCACGGTGCCCGAGGATGCGCGCTACCGCATGATCTTCCGCTACGGGACCGACAGCGAGAACTCGCGGCGGCGGGTGGAGATCGACGGGGCGGTGCCGGTCGAGTGCGCGCAAGAGGTGGCCTTCGCCCGCACGGGCGGCTACGGCGGCAACCCCGGCGACTGGCACTACCTGGCGCTGCAGGATGCCGACGGCAACGACGTGCTGCTGCCGCTGAGCGCCGGCGAACACACGCTGCGCATGACCAACCTTGGCGACGGCCTGGCGCTGGATTTCGTGACGCTGGTGCGGGAATAGCAGGCGGCCGCTACGCCCGCCTTCGCGTGCGCCGGGGCACCGCCCGGCAGGCATCGCTTCCGGGCACGGCCTACTCGGCGCATGTCCGGCGTATGACGACGGCCAGCGTGTGACTGGCCTCGCGCGCCAGCTCGTCGCTCTCGGCCTCGACCATGATGCGCACCAGCGGCTCGGTGCCGGAGGAGCGCACCAGCACGCGCCCGCACCCCTGCAGCCGCTGCTCCCAGCGGGCGATCTCCGCCCGCACCTTCGCGCACTTCTCCCACGCCGTGCGGTCCTGCACGCGCACATTGACCAGCAGTTGCGGGATCGTGCGCACCGGCGCGGCCAGCTCCGCCAGCGGCCGCCCGCTGCGCGCCACCACCTCGCACACCCGCAGCGCCGTGTACGTGCCGTCGCCGATGAGCGTCTCGGCGAAGATGATGTGCCCGGACTGCTCGCCGCCGATGAGCGCGCCGCTCTCGCGCATCTGTGCGACGACGTGCCGGTCGCCCACCGGTGTGCGCACCAGGCGGATGCCGCGCCCGATGAGGGCGCGCTCGAGGCCGAAGTTGTTCATCACCGTGCCCACTACCACCGGTGGTGTCAGCAGCCCTCGCTCCTGCAGATCCACCGCGAGCACGTACTTCATGCCATCGCCGGTGATGACGTGGCCGAGGTGATCGGCGAAGATGGCGCGGTCGGCGTCGCCGTCGAAGGCCACGCCCAGGTCCGCGCCCGAGGTGGCCACCGCCGCCGCGAGCGCCGCCGGCGCGGTGGAACCACAGGCGACGTTGATGCGCGCGCCGTCGCCGTCGCAGTTGAGCGGCTCGACGGTGGCGCCGGCGCGCCGGAAGGCCTCGGGCGCGAGTCGCCACGCCGAGCCGTGGGCGCAGTCGAGCACCACGCGCATGCCGCGCAGGAAGTCGGGCGGCAGGCCGTCGAGCACCAGCGCGAGGTACTCTTCACTGCCGTCCTCCGCGCTCACGCCGTCGCGCGTGCCCGGCGGCCCGAGGCCCTCGTCGCAGATGAGCGCCTCGATGCGCCGCTGGTCCTCGAGGGGGAGCTTGAGCCCGCCGCGGTCCACCAGCTTGATGCCGTTGCTCTCCGGCGGGTTGTGCGAGGCCGACACGATCACGCCGCCATCGGCGCCGCGCGCGCGCACCAGCAGGCACAGGCCGCCGGTCGGGAACACGCCCAGGTCCGCCACCCGCACTCCGCAACCGGCGAGCGCGTGTCCCACTGCCTCGGCGAGCGCCGGGCTCGAGACCCGCGTGTCGCGGGCGAGCAGCACCGTGGGCGCGTCGCTGCGCTCGCGCAGCAGCGTGGCGAAGGCTCCACCGACCTGCGCCGCCAGGTGGGGTGTGATCTCGTCATCCGCCCGGCCACGCACGCCGTCGGTTCCGAAGAGTCTATGGGAGTACGCCGGCATCACTCACCTCACGGCACCATGCGGCACGGGGAGATCCGTCAGGTGATGGTTCGCCCTGCGGTCCCCGGCTTCCTCCCGGGAGGGCCGGGGCGGTCGGCGCTCGAATACCGTCCAAGCCACGGGCGACGCCGGGAGGTGCCCATGATGTACGCGCTGATCTACTTCGACACCGAGGACTTCTTCTCGCCGCCGGATCATCCGGTTCATCGGCTGCCGGGGCAGCTCGCCCGGGTCATGGCCCGCCACGGTCTCACCGGCTGCTTCCACATCCACGGCGAGAAGGCGCGCTTCATGGAGCGCCACGGCCAGCGCGCGGTTATCGACGCCATCCGCCGCCACGACGTCAGCCTGCATTTCGACCGCGGCTCGGTGCACCCGACCACCGCCGAGGAGGTTTCACAGCTCGGCTGGTTCGAGGGCGTCGAGCGCGTGCTCTTCCGCGAGCTGCCCGGCTTCCAGGCGCTGCAGCGCATCTTCGGCAAGTGCTCGGGCCTGACTCAGCACGGCGGCACCTTCGCCGCCCAGATCGTCTTCGCCGCCGGGCGGCTGGGCAAGCCGTTCCTGTACTCGCCCTTCCGCCTGCCCGGCACGAACATCGTCTGGTTCTGCCAGAACCTGCTCATAGGCGGCTATCAGGCCGGCTTCGCCTTCGACCAGTTCTACCGCGACACGCCCGGGTTCGAGGAGCAGCTCGCGAAGGTCGAGGGCTATCTGACCGGGCGCGTGCGCGAGTACGACTTTACGGCCATGTTCGGCTGCCACCCGGTCATCACCGTGATGGAGCGCTTCCCCGACGCTATCAACTTCGGGCGTGGCGCGGCGCCGCCGCCGCACGAGTGGCGGCCGCCTGCGATGATCGACGGTGTCTCCATCCCGCTGATTCTCGAGAACTTCGAGCGCCTGGTGCGCGCGCTACTCGCGCAGACGGGCATCGAGTGGACCGATGTCGCGGGGCTGGATGAGCGGTTTGGCGCACGGCCGGTGCGCGTCTCGGATGAAGTGGTACTGCGCGGCGCGGAGGCGGTCATGGAGCGCGGTGGGCCGATCTTCACCGACGAGCTGAGCGCGGCGGAGCTGCTGTTCCTGCTCGCGAAGCGTGTGTCGGCGCCCGCCGAGAGCTACGAGGTGCCCCACGTGATGGGCCCGGCGCAGCGCGAGGGGCGGCCGGCGGCGCGCCTGGAGGCAGTGGCGCCCGCAGCCGTCGCGGAGGAGATCGTGGCGGCGGGGAACGCCTCGGGCTACCTGCCGCCGGAGCTGAGCGAGGCGTGCGGCTCGATCACGCCCGAGCAGGCGCTGATCGTGCTGGCCTGCGCGGCGCTGGGGCGGGAGCTGATCCCGGCGGATCGGCGGCAGGAGTCGGTCGAGGCCATCCCGGGCGTGCCGGAGGCGATCGCCAATGTGCGGCGCGCGCGCGAGTGGCGCTGCCACGGACAGCAGTACCACCCGGCGGGGATTCTCGACCCGTTCCGGCGCCAGTGCTGGACGCTGAAGCCGGCATTCACCGCGGATGACTACGGCCCGGGCGTAGTCCTCGGGCGGCACGTGAACCCCATGTTCGAGCGGGCGTAGGTCTCACTACATCCGCCAGCCGCTGACCGCGCCCTCGGAGGTCGCCATGACCGCGAGCGGGCCGGCCGGCGTGTCGGCGACGGTCGTCGTCGCGACGCGGCCGCCGGCGCTGCCCAGCGCCACGATCTCGCCCGCCCCGTTCAGCCGCACCACCGTCCCGTCCTCGCAGCCGGCGAGGATCACGGGCAGCTCCGCGCCGGCGGGCGTGATCGCCTCGAGCTGTGTCGGCGGCGAGGGCAGGCGCGTGGCCCAGACCTTCTGACACTCGTGGTCGAGCGTAACGATGAGCCCCTCGGCGATGGCCACGAGGATCTCGCGGTCGCCATCGCCATCGAGGTCGGCCACGGCCAAATCGCGCATGGTCGAGTAGGGCCGATTGCTCTCACCGGGGCCGAACTGCGCGTTGAAGAGCGGCGCGCCCTCGTCGCTGAACACGGTCACGCGGTTCCAGATGCCGTTGGTGGCCGTCACCAGCTCGCGCGTCCCGTCGCCGTCCATGTCCTCGTAGATGATCCCGGTGCGGTTCTGCTGCGTCCAGCCACCGACCATGGTGTGGCCCGCGGGCACGCCGTAGAAGCTCTTCGTCTGACTCAGCGTCTCGGAGTTGATCACGGCCAGCGTGTCGGTGCCGTTGGGCCAGCGCGCCACCAGCAGCCGGCGCGCATCGCCCGGCCCGTCAATGAGCCGGAACTTCCAGCCGTTGCCCCAGAAGACGGGCATGCGGCGGACGAGTTGCCCGTCGCCGTCGAGAATCTCGAGCGTGCATGCGCTGCCCACGAACGCCTGGCTCTCGCCGCCGATGAAGGTGCCGGTGGCGAGGCCGTGGATGCCCGGGTAGGCCGACTTGAACCAGTACTGCTTGCCCGCCTCCCACACCGCCTGGTCCATCTCCGACACGAAGCTCCAGCGCCGCTCGCCGTCGAGGCCGAAGGCGATGACCCGCTCGTCCTCGCAGCCGACCAGCAGCAGTTCATGTGCGGGCCACCAGGCCATGACGCGGATCGGGCCGTCGGTCTGCATCGTGCCCGCGTCGGAGCCGTCGGCCGCGAGCAGGTGCACGGTCGTGCCCTCGGCGAGGGCGGTCAGGTCGCCGCCCTCGCGCGGGATGGTGATCGCCGCCACCGGCGCGCCGCCGATCTCGGCGGTCATCTCGGGCGCGATCTCCGGCGCCGTGACCGTGGCGGGCTCGGCGGCGGCGGCACGCTGCTGATCGCGCCGCGCACGGCCCTCGGCGAGATGGGCGGAGAGCTGCTGGCCCAGGTGGGCGAGTACGTTCGCGTCGGGCATCGCATCAGCGGACACGGTCTCGCCCGGGGCGATGGCGATTTCGCGCTCGCCATCGGCGGTCCTGACCGTCAGAACGGCCGCCTCGTCGGCCGATGCCGCCAGCGTGCCGGCGCTGAAGTCCCAGTCGATGGTCACGGGTGCCGTCGCGCTCGCCAGGGGTGAGGCGGTCAGGCCGCGTGCGAACAGGTGATCCGATGCGAGCACGCCCACAGCGGCCGTCACGCCCTCCCACTCGCCGGTGAAGGCGACCGCCGCCTCGGGCAGCGCGAGAGCCGCCGCATTGTCGGCGATGCGGTAGCACGCGAGTGCGTCGGCCGCGGCGCTGTCGCGGTGCGCCAGCAGGTGGAAGAAGATGCGGTGCTGGCCCTCGCGCGTGGCGCCCAGCCACCGCATGACCACGATGCCACCGCCCTCGGCCTGCAGCACGTCCGACGGGTGCAGCTCGAAGACCTGCGACCGCGCATCCGCGACGCCCTCGGGTCGGATGGCGACGCCCACCAGGCCGACGTACATGCGCTCGCTCTCGGGCCGGCCCGCGCTGACCTCGACGCGCATGGTGTGCTCGCCCGCCGCCAGCGTGTGCTCGCCCAGGTCTGCCAGCGAGCGCGTCGCCGCCGGCGCATAGTGATTGACGCCATCGACGATCGGCTCACCGTCGAGCCAGATGCGCAGGATACCGCGGTCGGTGTAATCGAGCAGGTCGGCGTAGACTTGCCCGGTCACCGGCTCGTCGAGCGTGAAGGGCAGCTCCATCCACGTGCCGGGCTCAGCGGCCTTGAGCAGCACGATGTCGATGCTGTCCAGGTTCGAGAGCAGCTCCTCGGGCGTGCCCGGGCCGCAGATCACGTCCGCGTCCAGTGCGCGCCGCTCGATCCACCCCTCACGCTCCGCGGCCGGGCCGGTGCCCTGGATCGCCAGCACGTTGCGCCGCGCGTTCCACGCGCCGCCGACGGTGTTCCACTCGGTCTCGACCTTCACGTTGTCGCTGTCGGTGCGGAAGCCCAGGTCATCGACGAAGAGCGCGTAGCGCCCTGTGCGCTGGATGAAGCTGCGCCGCCAGTCGGCGAAGGCCATCGCGGGCACGTCGCCAACCGCGTAGAGCGTCTCGCCCACCGTGCCGTGGTCGAGCAGCCCCGAATCCATGGCCACGATCGGCTCGACCATGCCATCGGCGGAGGTCAGCACCTGCGTGCGGTAGCCCTTGAGCAGCGTGCGGTCGGCGAGGCGCTGCTCCATAATCGAGAAGGTGTGGTAGGGCAGGCGCCCGCCGCCGTTGTGACCCTTGATCATCACCAGGTCGCCGCGGTCGTCGAGGGTGTTACGCCAGGTGCCCCACAGGAACTGCTGCTGCAGCGGGATACCTGAGCCGCGCGCGGCCCACATCGGCTCGGGCATCGGCTGCAGCGTCCACGTGCCCACAAGCTCGGTCGGCGCGCGCGGCGGGATGTGCGTGGGCCACCACGACTGGCCGAGCCGGAAGACATCGGTGTCGAGGCCCGTGCGGTTGCGGTAGAACACGAAGCGCCCGTCGCCGGTGATGGCCGCGGCGCGGTGCAGGAAGTTCAGCGACGAGGCGCGCAGCCCCCAGTCGTCCTCAGTCCCGGTGAACAGGATGTCCTGGGTCCTCAGCGCCTGCTTGAGGTTGTCCATCCCACCGCGGTAGCCCGACAGGTGCATGTAGTCGAGGATCGGGTCGTAGTAGCTGGTGTACCAGAACAGGTGGTCGTTGTTGCCCGCCAGCCACGCGCTGTTCTCGATGCCCGAGAAGTAGATCTCGCTCGAGCGCAGCGCGGCGTCCCAGACCGGATCGTCGTAGTCGCGCGCGAAGTAGCGCGCCAGCGCGTAGAGCGACATCGCCGACCAGTCGCCGTGGCGGTTGCCCACATGCGGCGGCGGCGCGGTGTCTCCGTAGACACCCTCGACCGCGCGGTGGGTGAGCTGGCGCGCGAGGGCGTTCGTGATCTGCAGCCGCTGCTCGTCGGTGAAGAACGGGTCCTCCTCGATCAGGTCCCAGAACATGACCATCATGTGCGCGGAGTAGTGATAGGGCCCGGCCAGCGGGTCGTGCTTGTTCTCGATGCGCTCGCCATCCAGCCGCTCGATCTCGGCGATGGCCTCGTCGTCGGGGAAGGCCAGGCGCAGGAACTCGCGCGCGTGATACTCGTCGCCGGTCTCGTAGTAGGCGGCCATGTGCTTGCTGATGATGTTCCAGCCGAAGTAGCCGGACGAGCCGTAGCTGCCCGACGCCTCCCAGATCTCTATCTCCTCGGGGGCGCGTGGCACCTGGTACTGATCGCTGAGCCTGATTTCGCGCAGCCAGCCCACGCTCAGCTCGCCCCGACGGCCGCCGGCCTCGCGCAGGTGTGCGATGAGCGCATCGGTCGCGGGAGCGACCTGAGCCGCCTCGCTCGCGCCGGCGAGGATGACGTTGCGCCCGTTGCCGAACGGGTTGTGGATTGAGCGCACCACCCAGCCGCCCGGGCCGGGGTACTTGGCGTCCACCAGCGTGAAGAAGCCCTCGTAGAGGCCCTCGATGGTCGCGTTCCAGTCGCGGCTGCCCAGCACGATCAGGTTGGTCTGCGGCGGGAGCGCAGCGGCCGGGTCGGCATCGGTGACCACGGGCACGGTCACGCCGGTCACGTCGGCGATGGCCTGCTGGATCGCCTCGGCCTCGGCGTCGTGCTCCCCGGATGCGGGCCGGACGATGACCGCGGCCGGCTCCCCGCCCTCGACCAGCACCGTGGTCAGGTGCAGGTCCTTGAGCGCGTCATACTGCGGCGGGACCGGATCGGGCGCGGGGCCGTCAGGGAAGACCGGCATCTCCACTCCTGCTTCGACAGTCACGGTGTTCACCATCACCTTCGGCGTCGGCTCGGCGTGCGTGTAGAGGTAGATGCGGCCGATGGTCGCGTTCTCGGGCGCGACCGCGTAGAGCGTGATGTCGTTGAAGCCATCCGCCGACTCCGCCGCCAGTCCGGTCTGCTCGTAGTAGTCTCCGGGGAGGAAGCGGAGCTGCAGGTTGGCGCCGCCCGGCGAGGCGTCGCCGACGCGGCGCACCGACGCGGTCACGCAGTAGGCCAAGCCGCCCGCGACCGGGAAGTCCTGGAAGACGCCGATCTCGGCGCTCGGGTCGGCGTCGGAGAGCAGCAGCGCGTGCCCGTCATCCAGCTCGGCAATGCCTACGGCCCTGTCTTCCCCCACGCTGCCGTAGAGGGTCCACCCGGCGGGTACGCCGCCCTCGTCTGCGCCCTCCTCGAACGAGGGGTTCACGAGCGTGACTTCGGTCGGCTGCGCCCACGCGCAGGCGGCGCTCAGCGTCAGCAGCGCGACGGCGGCGGCGATCCTTGTCGGCATCTGGTCTCATCCCCGGGACGGTCGCGATGGGCGCGCTCGGCGGGCCGCTTCCTCGGCGCGAGCACGATGTCCTCCGGTCGGCCCGGCCGGGAGGTCACCGGCCCCCGCGCGCGTAATCTGTGCGCGCAGCCAGCCCGGCCGCGAGGAGGACCTGTCATGCGCTCTCTGCCGATCGCATTCATCGTCGCCTGCATCTGCCTGCCGGCGGGCGCCGCGCCCGACGCCATCGTCAACCCGGACTTCGCCGAGGCCGACGCGGTCGGCGCGACTGTGCCGGCGAGCTGGGGTGTGCCCGCGGGCAGCGCCTGGCAGCGTGTCCCGACCGACGGCCCGCAGGGCGGCGCCGTGATGCGCTGGCAGGCCGACGCCCGCGCCGACGGCGCGGTGCGCCAGCAGCCCGACTTTCTGACACCCGACGCCGAGTACCGCATCGAGGCGCTGGTGCGCAGCGATGGCGCGCTGCTGCCGACCATTCGCGTGATCGACCTGCCCGAGCAGGCCGAACTCACTATCGTGGCCGCGCGGCCTGAGACCGAATGGCAGCGCATCGCCGCCAGCTTCCGCACGCTCAGCGCCGATGTTGAGGTGCAGATCTGGGCCGACCCGGCTCACGTGCGCGGCGAGGTCGCCGGTCCGGGCGAGGTCGCGGTCGCCGAGGTGACGCTGGCGCAGGTCGAGGATGGGGCCGACATGACGCTGCCGGACCTGGGCGAGAACATGGCGCTCGGCCGGCCGTACACGATGACGCCGGCGCCGGCCTACGGTTACACCCGGGATGAAGGCGACGTGACGCAGCTCACCGATGGCGAGTACAGCCAAGGGCACTTCTGGACGCGGCCGACGACCGTCGGCTGGAGCGGCACGAACCTGAAGTACGTGACCATCGACCTCGGCGAGGACCGGCCCATCCGCGGCGTGTCGTTCAACACCGCGGCGGGAGTCGCGGGCGTCCATTGGCCGGCCAGCATCCTCATGTACGTGAGCCTCGACGGCAACCTGTGGCATCCCCTCGGCGACCTCGTGAGGATGTACCTCGCCGACCACACGCTGCCCCCGTTCGGCGAGTACGCCGTGCGCCCCATCTTCACCGGCGACCTCCGCACCCACGGTCGCTACCTGCAGCTCGTCATCGAGCCGACGGAGCACTACCTGTTCTGCGACGAAATCGAGGTCTTCCGCGGCGACGACGCGTGGCTCGCGCAGGCCTACGACACCGAGCCGCTCGAGGACGTGCAGACGCACCTCGAGCAGGCGCGCATCAATCGGCTGATCGCCGCGCAGTTCGAGCGCGATCTCGCGGCCGTGCGCGAGGACCTTGCCGAGCTGCCCCCCGGCGCCCGCGCGGAGCTGTCCGCGCGCGCCGACGACCTCGAGACCGCCATCGCCGAGATGGCGCCCATCGACATGGACGGCTTCATCGCCATCCTGCCGATGACCACGCTCGAGGTGGAGATCTTCCGGCTGCAGGCGGACGTGTGGCGCGCGCAGGGCAAGCCTGGGCTGCGCCTCTGGGACCAGCACCGTTGGGAGCCGCTGGCTCCATCGGAGGAGCCGGTGGATGACGCACCGGCGGCGGTCGAGGTCGCGATGATGAACAACGAGTACCGGGCGGATGTGTTCAACATCACCAACGCCTCAGACCACGATGAGCACCTGCGCCTGCGCATCACCGGCCTGCCCGGCGGCGACAATCCCGAGTGGATCTCGGTGCACCAGGTCGAGCACGTGGGCACCCGCTGGTTCACCTCGGTCGCGGCGGCGCTGCCCGAGGCGGAGATGTCCGGCGGGGCCTGGGAGATCGACGTGCCGCGCGGCATGACGCGGCAGGTCTGGGTCGCGATCAACCGCCCGGAGATCGAGCCTGGCCTGCACGAGGGCGCCGTCGAGCTATCCTCGGCGACCGGCTTCTCGGCCCAGGTACCCGTGCGACTGCGGATCTACCCGCTGCGCTTCCCGGATGAGACTACGCTGCTGGTGGGTGGCTGGACCTACACGGACTCGCAGGAAACCTACGGCCTGACGCCGGAGAACTTCGACGCGGTGTTGCGGCACCTGCAGGAGCACTACGTGAACGCGCCATGGGCGGGCGGCTCGTCGATCAAGTCCGGCCGCTTCGACGACGAGGGCAACATCATCGAGGCCCCGAGCACGGACCGCTTCGATGCGTGGGTGCGCCTCTGGCCGGACGCGAAGATGTACATGGTCTTCGCGGCGGTCGGCGACAGCTTCGATGGAACGCAGATGGGCACACAGGTGTTCGCCAACAAGGTCGGCGGCTGGGCCCGCTTCTGGGCCGATCACATGGTCGAGCTGGGCCTGCGCCCCGACCAGCTCGGCATACTTCTCGTTGATGAGCCGCACGACCGCGAGCAGTACCGGACCATCACCACCTGGGCCAACGCCATCGAGGCCGCCGCGCCGGGGATCGTGACCTGGGAGGACCCGCAGCCGGGGAACATCGAGGATGCGCTGCTGGAGATGTTCGACGCCATCGACGCCATCTGCCCCTATCGTCACCAGTTCCTCACGCGTGGCGAGTGGTACACCGAGCTGATCGAGGAGATGCGCGGGCAGGGCAAGCAGATCTGGCTCTACAGCGCCGACGGTCCCGCGCGCACCTTTGACCCGTTCAGCTACTACCTGGTGCAGGAGTGGCACGCCTTCGGCATCGGCGGGATCGGCTCGAACTTCTGGGCCTTCGGCGACAACGGGCGAGTGTCGTGCTGGAATGAGTACCCGGCGCCGGGCAACGGGCCCTACTGCCCCACGTACATCGACGACACCTCGGTCACGCCCGCCAAGTACATGGAGGCCATCCGCGAGGGCATCGAGGACTACGAGTACCTGACCATCCTGCGCGACCGGATTGACGAGCTGGAGGCCGACGGCGCACCCGCCGAGCGCCTGGCGCCCGCGCGCGAGCTGCTCACGACCGCGGTCGATCGCGTGATGGCGATGGACACGCAGCCGAACTACCGCTGGGACGAGGTCAAGGACCGCGCGGTGCAGGACCGGGTACGCATCGAGATCCTGGACGCGCTGACGGAGTTGGCGGAGCTGTAGCCGCGTATGCTGGTTGCTGACACGGAGGAATCGTCATGCGCCGCATCATGCTTGTTACGATCGCGTCGGCCACACTGTTGGCCTGGGCCATCGCCCAGGAGCCGCCGAACCTGGTCGCCAATCCGGGCTTCGAGGAGATCGAGGCCGGGGCGCCGGTCGCGTGGGAGCTGTCCGGCGCAGTCTCGCTCGACGACGCGCAGTTCTATGCGGGGGCCATGGGCCTGCGCATGAGCCACGACCAGGCGGCGACCTCGACCGCCCGCCAGGCGATCGGCGCCGGCTCCCGCGAGTATCTGCTGCTGGCGTGGGTGCGGCTGGAGGACGTGGCCGGCGAGGGCGCCCGCATCCGCGTGCTCGGCCCCGACGACACCCTGGTCGCGCAGACCGAGCCGCTGACCGGGACCGTGGGCTGGCGGCGCGTGCGGCTGGCCTTCAACCCCGGCGGCGTCAATCAGGCGACCGTGGAGCTGTCGCTGCGCGCCGCCACCGGCGCCGCCTGGTTCGACGACCTGCTGGTGGGCCCGGCCGACGAGGTGCGCGCCACCCTGACCGAGGCCGAGACCGGCGAGGAGCGCGACAACATCGCCCTCGGCAGGCCCTACACGCTCTCCCCGCCCCCCAGCTACCAGTACTGCACCGACCCCGGCGACCTCACGCAGCTCACCGACGGCGAGTACACCGTCGGCTACTTCTGGACCCAGCTCTCGACCGTCGGCTGGTACCTGTACTCGCCGCAGATCATTGTGGACCTGGGCGAGGTGCGGGCCATCGACGGCATCATGATCAACTGCCCCGGCGGCGGGCGCGCGGGAGTCAGGTTCCCGCAGACCGTCACCTATCTGGTCAGCGATGATGGCGAGACCTTCCACCAGGTCGCGCAGCTCACGCCCGCGGGCCTGCGCCAGGACGGCACCAACTGGTACACTCACCGCTTCCTCGCCGACGACCTGAACACGCGCGGGCGCTACGTCATGATCGTGCTCGACAAGGCGGGCTCGACGGTCTTCGCCGATGAGCTGGAGATCTACGCCGGCGACCACGACCCGGACGCCGTGACCTTCGCCTCGCCGCCGGTCAGCCGCACCGAGATGGCCTTCGCGCAGTACGGGATCACCCCCGACAGCTACCGGCCGGGGCACTTCCCCGAGAGCCCGCACATCGAGTGGGCGAAGCCGCTGGCGAGCGGGCCGGTGCGCGCGATCATGGTGTGCTACTCGGGCGACATGCGCGACGTGTGCGAGGTCGCGCAGCGCGTGGACCTCGACTACGAGCCGGTGCAGCACTTCTCGTTCTATCGCGACACCGAGCTGGGCCAGCTCATGCAGGAGCAGATCGAGCGGACGCTGCCCGAGGCGGAGGTGATGGTGGTCGCGGGCTTCCGCTGGGCGGCCATGCCCGCGGAGCTGCTGGAGAAGGTCCGGGCGCGTGTGCGCGCGGGCATGGGCCTGGTGTGCGTGAGCATTCAGCCGGGCTGGCTCGATCCGATCGCGGACATCTTCGAGGAGAGCCCGCTGCCCGGGGACCAGGGCATCCTCGACGGCATCGCCATGGATGCGCTGCCCGACTACCGGCCGCCGCGCGAGGCGCACTTCCACCTGGGCACCTACGGTCAGGGCCGGGTGGCGCGGGTGCGCTGGGGCGAGTTCACGCGCCCCGAGCACTCGATGCTGCCCAACCTGCGCCTCGAGGACATCGATGACGACGGCATGGGCCCGGGCGAGATCGCCCACGCGGCCTTCGCCAGGCTGCTGCTGTGGGCGGCGCAGCGCGATCCCGGCGCCGCGCCCGCAGGCGCAACCATCGAGCGCGTCTGGCGCGACCGGCAGTTCGACGAGCAGGCGCGCGTGACCGCCGCCGCCGCCGAGGGGCTGCTGGGCGCGGAGCAGGATCGGTGCCAGCTCAACGGCCGCAACACGATCACGTCGTGGCTGCGCGACGCCGATGGCGCGGTGGTGGACTTCGCGGTCGAGTCGTACGTAGTCGAGCGCGATGCGCTCATCGAGAGCGTCGAGATGCTTGAAGAGGTCTTCGCGCACGGCGAGGCGGTGGAGGCGATGGTCAACATCGCGGGGGATCGGCAGGGCCTGACGCTGCGCGCGACCCTGGTGGACACCTACGGCCGGCAGCTCGGCCCGACGCAGGAGATCCCCGTTCCCGCGGCGGGCGCGCTCGCGCTGTCGATGCCCGCACCCGATGCGCTGACGCTGGTGGCCGATCTGCACACCGAGCTGGTGCGCGGCGAGGAGGTGCTGGAGAAGCGCCTCGATCGCGCCTTCATCGCCACGCCCGAGGACCGTGACGACCTGATCTTCTGCGCCTGGTACGCCTGGGACTTCCAACCGATCGCCAACTGGGGCCTGCGCATGCTCGAGAAGATGGGCGTGGACACCTACGTGTCACTGCCGGGCGCGTGGCGCGCCGAGAACGCGTGCTACGCCAACATGCGCCACGGCCCGGAGAACGTCGAGCGCGTGGTGCCCAAGAACACCGACGACTCGCTGGTGCGCGTGCCCTGCCTGACCGACCCCGAGTATCGCGCGCAGGTCGCCGAGCGCGTCACGAACATGGCCGCGGAGGTGCGGCGTTTCGGCGTCGAAGAGTGGTCGCTGGGCGACGAGAGCACGCTCGGCCGGCGCGACTACTGCACCTCACCCACCTGCCTGGCCGAGTTCCGGCGCTGGCTGCAGCAGCGCTTCGACACCGTCGCCGACCTCAACGCAAGCTGGGGCACCGACTTCGCGACCTGGGACGACGTGGCGCCGTGCACGCTCTCCGATGTCGAGGGGCGCGAGAACCTGGGCCAGTGGCTCGACCACCGGCGCTACATGGAGTGGCTGTTCACCGACTACCACACCTGGCTGCGCGGGCTGATCGAGGCCGTGATCCCCGAGGCGCGCGTGGGCATCTCCGGCACCCCGCGGCCGAACTCGTACTCGGGCCACGACTGGTGGCAGCTCATGCAGGAAGCACTGACGCACCTCTCGGGTTACGGAGGCGTACAGCGCGAGCTGCAGCGCTCGTTCATGCTCCCCGGGACCTTCTACTCGACCTTCCTGGGCTATGACTACAAGGACAACAACGAGCAGCGCGCCCGCTACGCGCCCTGGGATCTGCTGCTGCATGGCGCCAGCGGCATCAACTACTACACGCTGGTCTCGAACACGCTCAACTGCCCGCTGGTGCGGCCCGACGGCAGCCTGGCGCATCACGCCGAGTGGTTCTTCCCCGAGGTGCAGGAACTCAAGCGCGGCATCGGCCGGCTGCTGATCGCCGGCGAGTACGTCGACGATGGCATCGCCATCCACTACTCGCCGCCGAGCGTACACGCCGCGACCGCCACCGGGCTGTTCGAGCCCGGCAACCAGCTCCGCAACTGGCAGACCAACGTGACCAACGTGGGCCGGATCATCCAGCAACTGCACCTGCAGTTCGACTTCATCCACGAGGACCAGATGCAGGCGGGTGAGCTGAGCAACTACCGGGTGCTCATCCTCCCGTGGTCCTCGGCGATCAGCGAGGCCGAGGCCGCCGCCATCCGCGAGTTCGTCGAGGCGGGCGGCACGGTCATCGCCGACAGCTACTGCGGCGTGCGCGACGACCACGGCCACGCCCGCGCCATGCTCGACGACCTGTTCGGCATCCGCCAGCCGCTGGATCCGCCCGAGCTGGCGCACGCGACGCTGGCCGTCAGTGCCGACGCCGATCTCGGCCTCGACCGCGTCCCGGTGGCGTCCGGCTGCGCGGACCTGGAGGTCGTCGATGGCCATGCCGCGGGCAGCATCGACGGCGCGCCCGCGCTGATCGCGCGCGACGTGGGTGAGGGCACCGCGGTCTTCCTCAACTGCTCGTTCAGCAACTACATGCAGGTGCGCGCCACCGGCGTCGCAGGCGAGACCCAGGAGGAGACGCAGTCCGCCGAGGCCGTCACGCGGCCGATCCGGCAGCTCATGAGCGGCCTGTTCGACCGGGCGGGCGTGGCGCCCGCCTTCCGCATCGAGGCGGGTGACCTCGCGCCGCAGCTCGAGACCTCACGCCAGCTCGTGGGCGATGTCGAGCTGATCGGCGTGCTGCGCTCGATTACCTCGGGCGCCATCGACCGCGATGACGTGCTGCCGTATGCGCTGGTGCTGCCGGAGGCGCGGCATGTCTACGACGTTCGTCAGGGCGCGTATCTGGGCGAGGTCGAGCGCATCGAAGGCCAGGCCCTGCGCGGCGTGGCGCAGCTCTACGCGCTGCTGCCCGGGCGCGTGACCGGGCTGGCGATGCAGGGCCCGCAGACGGCGCAGCCGGGGGAGGCGCTGGAGTTCGCGCTGTCGTTGCAGGCCGAGGGCGGTCTGCCCGAGGGGCATGTGCTCCGGGTCGAGGTGCAGGCGCCGGGAGAGAGCGCGGAGGACCGTTACTGGTACGCGCGCAACCTGACCACCGCCGCCGGCCGCGCCAGCTTCGTGCTGCCGCTGGCCGCCAACGATCCGGAGGGCGCGTGGACCATCACCGCGCGCGATGTCATCTCGGGCGAGCAGGCGACGGTGACGCTGACGGTCGGCGGGTAGCCCGACAGGAGGATCGGCGCGATGGGATGGCTGGTCGAGACCTGCCTGGTCCTGGGGGCCATGCTGCTGGCCGGGACTGTCTTCGCCCGGGAGCCGTCACTGACCGGCCACCCGCGCCTTTACTTCACGCCCGCTGAGCTGGCGCAGTTGCGCGCGCTGCGCACGTCTGGCCTGCACGCGCGCATGTGGCAGAACCTCGCCGAGTCCGCCGAGTGGTGCCTGACGCAGGAGCCGCGGACCGAGTGGATCGCACCGGTGGCGCCCGATCCGGTCTACCTGAACCTCTACGACCGCTTCTACGCCATGATGCACGACATGGCGGTCATGGAGCACCTCGCCTTCGCGTGGGCGTACAGCGGCGATCGGCGCTACTTCGAGGGCGCGCGGCAGTGGACGCTGGCCTGCGGGCGGCTGTGGAGCCGCGAGGCCGGGGGTGAACCGAACGCCAGCAAGGCCTACGCGGTCATGCGCCTGCTCAAGGGGCTGGCGGTCAGCTACGACCTGCTCTGCAGCGATCTGCCCCCCGCCGAGCGCGACGAGATCCGCGGGATCATGGCGGACATCGCAGCCAGGTACTACCAGTGGTATCTCGACAACCCGGGCATGGCCGGGCCCGGGCAGGACAGCCACCACGGCAGCGTGGAGGCGTCCTCGTTCGGCGTGGCCGCGCTGGCGCTGCTGGACGAGGTGCCTGAGGCGAGCGACTGGCTGGAGCTGGCGGTGCGCAAGCACACCGACTACCTGCTGCCCGAGGCGCTCACCCCCAGCGGCGCCCAGGAGCAGACCTCGAACTTCTGGGCCTCGACCATGCAGTACCGCCTGTTCTTCATGGACGCGCTGCGGCGCGTCACCGGCCGCGACCTGTTCGACGAGTTCGCCGCGCAGATGGATGGGCGCATGGGCCTCGCGGCGGTGGTCGCGCGCAAGCATCCCGGTCACAACGAGGACAACCGTTCGGTGCTGTTCGCGCCCTCCTACGGCCAGCTCGACTACTGGTCGCCGGTGCTGCTCTACCTCGCGCGCGAGTACCGCCGGTCCATCTACCAGCACCTCGCGCTCTGGGACGAGTCGCTCGGGTCGCTGCAGCAGACGCGTTACGTCACGGAGCACGGGGAGCAGCTCCTGTTCGAGATGGGTGGCTACGCCTACGCGTGGTATGACTCGACGGTGGCCGCGCAGGTCGAGCCGGACCTGCCGCTCTCGTTCGCGTTCGCGGACGTCGGGGAGGCCTACGCGCGCGTGGGCTGGGAGCCGGGCGGCCTGGCGGTCGCAGTGCGACACGGGGCAGTCATCATCCACGCGGGCGGTGACGCGGTGGTGGTCGATCAGACCGGCCAGCCGGGATGGACCGCCGAGGCGACGACGCTGAGCGATGATGGCTCGACTGCCGTGATCGCCTGTGAGGGCGACCCGGCCAGCCAGCAGCTCGAGTTGCGTCGGCCGGACACCGCCCTGCTCACGCGCACGGGGGCCGGGAGCATGCGGTGGTGGTGCCACGCCCTGCCCCAGCGCGATGGCGACACGCTCAGGTGGCCGGGCAGGGTGACGCTCGTGGTGGAGGAGGGGACGATGGCTGCGGTCGAGCCCGAGGGCTACCTGGACGAGAAGATCGTGGGCCTGGGGAAGCTGCACCTGGTCGATCCCATGCCGATGCGCTATCCGCGCATCACCGTCGAGCCGACTGCCGGGGGCGTCATCCGCCTGCGGGTCACCTGCCGGCGTCCCTGAGCACCCACTCCACGACCTCGTTGGGCTCGGCGAGCCAGACCTCGTCGCCGCCGATCGCGCACACGGTCGCGAAGCGCTCCTCGAGCTGCTCGAGGGTGCAGTCCTTCGCAGGATGGATGGGCCTGCCGGGCATCGGGCAGTGGCAGTAGTCGATGATCCAGCCGCCCAGTGCCTGCGCCTGGTGGATGCGCTTGAAGGGGTCGAAGGCCGAGAAGAACGGCCCCGGGTACTGTGTGTGCAGCGGTACCCGGCACAGGCGCATCGGCTCGATGGGCCGGTGGTTGGTGTCATCGTAGATGGTCATGATGCCGTCGTAGCCGGCCTCGGCGGCGTGCGCCAGCACCGCGTCATAGTGGTGATTGCTGCCCGGCAGGCAGAAGAGCGGGATGGGCGTGCCCAGTGTGTCCTCGAGCAGCGTGCGGCTGTCGAGCAGCTCCTCGCGCCAGTTCTCCTCGGTGATGGTGCCGTGGGTCATGCCGTGGCAGGACGCTCCCCAGCCCTCTTCACGGAGCATGTCGATCTCCTCGCGCGAGAGGATCATCATGCCGTCGTAGCTGCTGCCGGGCACGTCGCGCGGGACTCCGACCTGGCTCGCGACCAGGCAGACGTGGCCCGGCACGCCGTAGCGCCGATGCATGATCAGCGCGTTGTCGAGCAGCGCCTGGCAGCCCTCGTCGTAGGTGATGGAGTAGACCCAGCGCTTGTCGTCCGGCCACATGGCGCATCGCCTCCGCATCTGCAGCAGCCTGCCGAACTCGCGGTATCTTAGAGCGAAGGCGGCGAGTGTGCAAGGGTGCTCGTGAGCCCCAGGAGCACCGGTCTTGGCTGTGCAAGCTTTCTTACTGGTGAGGCAGGTACTCGTGTCTAGCCCGGATTATTCATGCGTGGTGAGAAAGGAAAACGGCAGGAGCGTCGAAATGGCGTGGTGATAGCCCAAAGCGCCGTTTCGGGAGGCTCCTGCCGTGAGTGCACAGTGC
>JALGVA010000201.1 GCA_029820295.1 Candidatus Zipacnadia bacterium | reverse complement strand
TGAGCGGTGGCGCGACGCTGCTGCTGTTCACGAATGATGACGTCGATCTCAGCGATTTCCAGCCGCCTGCCGTCGAGACCGTGCGCGTGGACGGGCGGCCGGTCGAGCCGGCGTCCGAGCTGGACCTGGGCTACCTGCCCGACCCGCGTGTGATCGCCCTCGACCTGCGCGATGACGCCAACGCGATCTCGCAGGCGTCGGTCGATGCGCGGCTGGAGGGAGCCGCGGGCGGGTCGGTGGAGGCGACGGTCTTCCCGGGGGAGGACGCGCGCTCGGCGCGAGTATTGCTCCGTCTGCGTGACCTGCCGCCCGACGTGTACGCGCTGCACGTGGGCTTCTACGACCGCGCCGCCAACCGCGGCGAGTTCACACTGCGCTTCAACACGCGCGGGGAGGTCTACGCGGCCATCGACCTGCCGATCATCGATGACTCGGGCAGGCTGAGCAAGCCGCTGGGCGGCGACCTGACCACGCAGTTCTACCGCGCCGAGAAGCCGGGGGACTTCGTCACCTACGCGCTGGAGATCCCGCGCGACGGCCGCTATGATGTGACCATGATCGCCACCGGATACTCGTCTTACGCGACCTGGCAGGTGAGCATCGATGGGCGGCCGCTGGGCGAGCCCGTGGACGCCTACCGGCGCACCCTCGAGGGCGCCGGGGTCGAGCACCACCTGGGCGAGATCGACCTGAGCGCGGGCACGCATGCGCTGCGGCTGGAGGTCGTCGGACACAACGAGAGTTCGCAGGGCTACTACATCGGCTGGGACAGCCTCGTGCTGCGCCCCGTGGCACGCTGACCGGCCGGGAGGCCGATCGATCGATGCGCAGATACGCTCAGGGCCTGATCGCCGCGACCGCGCTCGTCTCCATCGGAGTGATCGTCATGACCGCCGGTAGCAACCGGCCCGGTCACGCGCAGGAGGTGGGGAACATGACCGGCCTGCTGCAGCATCCGTGTGTGCTGGTCAACCCCGAGACGCTTGCGGAGCTGCGCGCCAAGGCGGCCGACGAGCGCGAGAACCGCTTCGGCTTCAGCACGGCCCGGGTCTGGCAGGGGTTGCTGGCCAGGGCCGACCGCTTCCTCGCCGCCGAGCCCTATCACTACTCGGTCAATATCCAGCAGGATCGCTCGCGCCCGCCGGTGATGTGGGAGTACACTCTCAGCGACGCGACGCCGCCGCGCCATCCGGGCATCAACTACCCGCCGTGGACCGCGATGACCCAGGAGCAGCGCGATGATGCCATCACCGTGCGGCTGAAGAGCCTGTCGTTCGCCTACCTGGTCACCCGCGAAGAGCGCTACGCCGAGCGCGCGAAGCAGATCGCCATGCACCTGGCCAACTGGGAGTGGTGGAGCGACCCCGACTACGGGCGAGGCATCGCCTGCCTCGACACCGGCCACATCACCAAGTGCATGGGCCTGTTCTACGACTGGTGCTACGACACCCTCAGCGCCGGCGAGCGCGAGTTCATCCGCGCGGCCATCATCGACAGGGGCTGCGCGAAGATCGTCGAGGGCATCGGGAGCTACCCGCCGGAGACTAACGGCTGGGCGGTGCTTACCAGCGGCCTCGCCTGCGCGGCCATCGCCGTGCGCCCGGAGGACCCGCGCGGCGGGCTCTACCTCGAGCAGGCCATCGAGTACACCCGCACGTCGCTGGACCTCTCCGGGAGCGACGGCGGGCAGTTTGAAGGGCCCATGTACGGGACCTATCTGCTCGACAGCCTGGCCCACGTCCTTGACGCCGTGGTCGCCGCCGACGTGCACACCGACCTGCTCGACCACCCCTTCCTGCGCACCATGGACGAGTACGTGATCTCGCAGATGACCCCTGACGGCCGCGAGATGCCGACCTTCGGCGACGGCTCCCCGGTGCGCGGCTACCCCGAGACCATGTCCGTGCTCGCCAACAACGGCGACACCGCCGCCGCGTGGTACCTGCAGCAGATCGGCCTGCTCGAGCCCGCGACCATCCATCAGTTCATCCGCTTCGACCCGGACGTGCTCGATCCGGTGCCCCCGGACTTCAGCCCCTCGCGCCCGCTGGTGGACACCGGCCTGGTCGCGCTCAAGGCCGGCTACCGGCCCCATACGCCCTACCTGTGCATGAAGTCCGGGCCGCCCGAGACCTCCGTTGGCCACGCGCACTTCGACTCGAACGCCATCGTGCTGAGCTACCTCGGCGAGTGGCTGATCGCCGACCGCGGCTACCGTGCACGGCACAATCCGCCCGCGACCAAGTTCACCCAGGGGGCCATGGGCCACTCGACGCTGGTGCTCGACATCGACGACGGCTACCTCGAGGACACCACCAGCCCGTCGCCCGGGCACGATCAGGTCAACCGCGCGGGCGCGCACATCGAACAGTTCTTCTCATGCGAGGCCATCGACTATGTCCGGGGTGAGGCGGCGCCGACCTACAACAGCGATGAGCTGCACGTGCTCGACAGCTTCGCGCGGCAGGTGTTCTACCTCAAGCCCGACTGCTACGTGATCGTGGATGACGTCGCCGCGCCGGAGCCCCACGAGTACACCATCACGCTTCAGGCCGCGCCCAACAGCGCCGTCGAGCACGTGGCCGGCGATCGCTGGGCGATCCTGGGCCTGCGCGGGCAACTGCAGTGCTTCCTGCACAGTCCGCAGGGCCTCACCACGAGCGACGCCGCCTTCCCCGGCGCCGAGCAGTACGGCCGCTTCATCCGAGCGACCACGCCCGCCGTGCGGCAGGCGCGCTTCACCACGCTGCTCTACCCACAGCTCGCCGACGAGGAGGGCGGCGTGCTGCAGAACGCGGGGTTCGAGCACGGCATGACCGGCTGGCGTCCGCGCGCCAACGAGGACCTGCCCAACCATGTCATCGATGAGGCCGTGGCGCACTCGGGGCAGGCCTCGGGGCGCATCGACCGCAGCGGCTACTACTACGGCCCGCGCGTGGACGTGCAGCCGGGCAACATCGTGCACGTGCGTGCCTGGGCACGCACCGCTGAGACCACCCGCAACGGCGCGCGCCTCGCCATCCACTGGTGGAACGTCGCCGGGAAGTGCTTCACTTCCAGCAGCACCGACACCGTCGCGCCGGAGGAGTGGACCTTGCTGAGCCTCGACGAGCCGGCACCCGATGGCGCGGTGGAGATGGACATCGGGCTCTACTACTCAGGCGACGGCTCGGTGTGGTGGGATGACGCCGCCGTCGAGGTCGAGGGCGCGGCGCTCGACATCGTGCGCGCGCCCATCGATGAGGTCACGCCGCTGGAGGAGGGCGCGCGCGGCCTGACCGCACGTATCGGCGAACGCACGCTTGCGCTGGTGACGATGGGCGGCCCGGTCACGGTGGGGGAGAGCACCGTCGCGCACGACGGCGCCTTCGCCGCGATGGCCCTCACCGCAGGTGAGTGGGACTACCTCTACGTGCAGGAGGGGCGCTCGCTGCAGGTCGAGGGCGACACCTTGCTGCAGGTCGCCGGGGAGGAGCCGCTGAGCATCGCGGTCTGGCGCGGCGATGAGCCCGGGACCATCCACGTGCGCGCCCAGCGATCGCTCGAACCCCATGCGCCGGCCCTCGCCCCCGCCGACGTGCACCTGACGGTGCTGTCGAGCAGCCGCATGCCCATCACGCGCGCGCTGGTCGGCGACACCGAGGTGCCGGTCACGCGGGCCGGTGAACGCTACACGATCGGGTAGCACGAGGAGCATCTGCCGATGCGGCATCGGTGGCGCTTCGTCTGTCTGGTGACGCTGGCCTGGTTGGGCGCGTACCGGACCGGGAGGTGCGATGAGATGCAGGTCAACCGCGGGCAGGTCTGGGAGGGCGCGCTCACCAGCGCAGGCGAGTACGCCGATCCGCTGTGGGACGTCGAGGTGACGGTCACGCTGACGGGGCCGTCGGGCGAGGAGCACTCGCGGCCCGCGTTCTGGGATGGCGGGAACACCTGGCGAGTGCGCTTTGCCCCGGGGGAGGCCGGCGACTGGAGCTGGCGCAGCGAGTGCTCGGATGCGGCCAACGCCGGGCTGCACGGGGTCACGGGCGAATTCACCTGTGTCGAGCAGGCGACCGACAACCCGGTCTTCGCGCGCGGTCCGCTGCGCGTCTCGGACGACGGCACGCATCTGCAGTGGGCGGACGAGACACCGTTCTTCTGGCTGGGCGACACGGCGTGGAACGGCGCGCTGTGCTCGAGCGAGGCCGACTGGGCGGATTACCTGGCGACGCGCCGCGCGCAGGGCTTCTCGGTCACGCAGTTTGTGACGACGCAGTGGCGCGGCTGGCCCGGCGGCGAGCCGGTGTTCAGCAACCCCGAGCACGTCTCCGTGAACCTTGTCGAGTTCCAGCGGCTCGATGCCCGTGTCGCCGCCGTCAATGAGGCCGGCCTGGTCGCTGCGCCGGTGATGCTGTGGACGCTGACCGCGACCGACCCGGGGCAGGTGCTGAGCGAGGAGAGCGCGGTCCGGCTGTGTCGCTACATGGTCGCGCGCTGGGGAGCGCACAACGTAGTCTGGCTGCTGGGCGGGGATGGCCGCTACCAGGACGAGTGGATCGAGCGCTGGCGGCGCATCGGCCGCGCAGTGTTCGGCGCGCACTCGGATCGCCTGGTCACGATGCACCCTTGCGGCTCAAGCTGGGTGGGCGAGGAGTTCGGCGGCGAAGCGTGGTTCGATTTCCTGGGCTATCAGAGCGGTCATGGCCTGCCGGAGAGGACCTCGCGCTGGATCGCCCTGGGCCCGCCCGCGCAGCACTGGCGGAGCGTGGGCAAGCCGATTATTAACCTCGAACCCAACTACGAGGATCACCCGGCCTACGGCTCCGACTACCGCATCAGCCCGCTTGACGTACGGCGCGCCGCGTGGCTGAGCCTGCTGGTCACGCCGACCGCGGGCGTGACCTACGGCAACAACCCGACCTGGGTGTTCAGCACCGAGGCGGGCCCGGCGCCCAACCACCCGAACATCGGGGAGGTCGGTCCATGGCGTGATGGCTTGCACACGCCCGGCATCGCGGGCATGACGGCGATCCGCGCGCTCATGGACCAGATCGAGTGGTGGCGGCTGCGCCCGGCGCAGGAACTGCTGGCCGAGCAGCCGGGCGCCGATGACGCCACGCGCTTCGTGGCGGTCGCCGCCAGCGAGGAGCAGGACCTGGTGGTGGCGTACGCGCCGGCGGGCGGGGTGCTGCGGCTCGATGCCGGGCGACTGCCCGCGCGCCTGCGCTGGTTCGACCCGCGCAACGCGACGTGGCGTCCCGCCGGGGCCTCGGACGATGGCATCGCGGCCCCCGATGGCCAGGACTGGGTGCTCGTGGCCGACGCGGCAGGATAGGCGCGCCGGTCGTGGGGCGAGCCATCGGAGGAGGCACGAACGACACAGGCCGGCGCGGGGGCGGCCTCTCCAGCGACGTCGCCCGATGTCGTGGCGGTAGCTCGCCGTCGCCGTTGCCGTGGCTCGTCGCCCGTAGCTGCCGCTATCCCGCCTGCACTTCCGTCACCCACATGAGGTTCGGGCGGTGCTCCGGGCCCCGGCCGGCGGGCTGGACGATGCGCATGCGAGTGGTGCGCGCCTGGTTCATGACGATGGTCGAGGCCGCCTCGCCCTCACTCGGCGACGCCTCTGCAACGGGCAGCCAGACATCATCGGCCAGCGCCTCGATGCGCACCTTCCGCGGCGCGTGCAGGCGCTCGCCTTCGATGTTCCAGTAGACAACCACGCGCGTGATGTCCACCGGCTCCGGCCACGCCAGCTCGATCCAGTGGTCGGCGCCGCTCTCCGCCGACGCCCACGCGCGCTCCGTCCAGTGTACCCCCTCGGGCCAGATCAGGCCGTCATTGAGCGGCGCCGGGCCGTAGCCCGAGTAGCTGCTGTCCACGGAGACCTGCACACCCTCGGCGCGCGCCAGGTTCGGCTGAAGCTCCTCCGGCCCGCCGCACAGCGCGACCGTCTCCGCCGCCAGCTCGTCGGCCTCGCCCTCGGCGACCACGCGCAGCGGCACCATCTGCACATGGCCCCCGGGCCCGCGCACGGTGAACTCCACGGCGCTCGTGCCGTAGGCGGGAATGTCCACCTGCTGCTGCGCGGGCGTGAGCGTCCACGGGTCGGGCGCCTCGACGCGCAGGCGCAGCCGGCGCAGGCGCGAGGAGTTGTTGTGGCAGCGCGCGGTCAGGATGCGCTCGATCGACGGGCTGCCCGGCGCCGGCGTCTGCAGGCCGATCTCGACCGCCTGGCGCAAGCGCATGGTGCGCATGGCTGCGCCGGGCTGGTCACCCAGGCCGATCCCGATAAGGTCCATCAGCCCATCGCCGTAACCCGCCGCCGGCCACTCGAAATCGGTGTCGATGGCGCGCAGGCCCTCCGCGTCCCGCATCAGGAAGACGAAGTCGGTCACGGTCTCCCCGCCGGCGTGCAGCTTCACGCCGCCGCGCTCGCCCTGCACCGCCCGCCCGGAGACCGCCAGCCCCATCGGCGCGCGGTCGGACGCCGCGATGCGCTCCACCAGCATCAGCGCACGCAGCAGCGCCTGCCCGGGCGTCTCGCCGGTCCACGTGCGCGCGGTTACGCTCGCGTCGTTGCACAGCGCAACCAGCTCGTAGACGGTCTCGCGCGTCAATGGCGCAGGAGGCATGTCGTTTATGCCGATGATGCGCTCGCGCAGCCCGTGCACGCGCGCGGCCAGGTCGTCGGGCGCCTCGGCCTCGAGGCGGCGAAGGTCGGTCACGATGCCGTCCAGCTCCGCCTGCGCCACCTGCGCGATCTGCGTAGGCGTGCCGACCTGCACCACCGCTACCTCGCCCGCGGGCAGCGGCAGGTCGGCGAGCGCCTTTGCGTCGGCCAGTTCCACCGGCATGATCCAGCCGGTGGTGGTGTCACAGGCGACCAGCCCCGGCAACAGCCCGAACGCTCGCGCGTCGATCACCAGCGTGCCATCGTAGTCCTCATCGGCATTGTTGTAGGCGGTGAAGTAGAGGCCGCTGGTCGAGCTGCCGAAGCGCTCGATGCGCGGGCCCGCGGGCTCGCAGGTCGCGCTTGTGATCGGCTGCCAGCCCGCCGCGGAGATGCGCTTGAGGGAGGGCATGAAGCGCCGGTAGAGGTCGCCGTAGAGGTCGTAGGCCTCATCGCAGCGCCGGCCGATGCTGGGGTAGAGGCCGTAGAGCACCGCCATGCGCCAGTGGTAGTCGTGCTGGGCGCGCACGTCAAAGCCGTGCAGGTTCAGGAAGTTCAGCAGCACCGCCGGCTTCTGGTAGCTGGCCGAGCGGATGTAGGCGAAGCGCTCGTGGCTGGTGATCGAACTCTCGATGCCCGGCACGTCGGAGACCGCGTAGAGCAGGAAGGTGTCCATGGTGTTGTGGATGTTCGTGAACACCCAGCGGCCCAGCGGGTGCAGCGCCCGGCCCAGCTCGTAGAGGAAGTCGTAGGTGTAGTGCCTGCCCGGCGCCACCACCTGCCTCGTCTCCGGGTCATAGGTGAAGCTGTGGCGCACCGCGTGGAAGTTCTCGCGGCGGAAGTCCAGGCAGCGCGTGGCCCAGGCGCTGACGCTGTCGATGTACGCGCCATCGAGCGCCGGGATCGACTCCATCATGTCCTGGTAGTTCGCGATGCTGCGCGGCCCCGGCGGCAGTTCGGCGCCCTCGGCCTGCCGCAGATACGGGCTCGGGTTGAGCGTGAAGCGCAGCAGCTTCATGGGCGTATCGGGCTTCACGTCCGACGACAGATCCGTGCGGATCGAGAATACCGGATGGCCGTCCGACGCCCCGACGTGGTACGCCTCGATGGCCGCGGCATCCTGGTTGACCCCGACCTCCTCGAAGCTCGGGTT
>JALGVA010000053.1 GCA_029820295.1 Candidatus Zipacnadia bacterium | reverse complement strand
CGGCATCGCAGCGCACCGCGATCTCGAAGCTCGCGCTCCCGCCCGGCTGCACCATCGCGTAGCTCGGCGTCACAGTCAGCTCGCCTCCCGGCAGGCCCAGCGTGGTCAGCAGGGCGTCGTCCAGGAAGGCCGTCGCGCCCTGGCCGTCGAGCTGCACCACGACCGCGATCTTGAGCACGCGCGGGTCCTCGGGGTTGATCTCGATAGCGATCTCCTGCCACTCGTCGGTCAGCTCCATGTGGTTCTCGGGCCGCTCGATCAGGTAGCGCTCGTCCGGGTCGGTGGTGAGCTGGATCGAGCGCAGGGAGATGGTGCCGGCGCCCTTCGCCTGGATGGTGAAGCGGTAGCGCAGGCCGACGACGGCGGGCACGTAGCCCGAGTAGATGGTCGCGTCGCCCTCCTCACCGACGACCAGCTTCCCGGCCTGCTCGCCCGAAAGCGCGTTCTCGGCGACGGCCTCGATCGTCCCGTGCCACCCGGGCGACTGCGGCCACGGCCCGCTCTCGAAGCCCGGGTTGTCCAGCAGATTGTCGCCCGGTGCGGCCACGGCGGCGGTTGCGGCGAGCGCGGCGGCGATGATGGCAAGCACACGCATGGCAGTCACTCCCTGCTCTACTGCGGCTCCTGCAGCACGAAGATGCGCGTCTGCGCGTCGGCGGGCAGCTCCAGCGTGAGTCCCGCGTGGCTCGCGAAGTCCTCCAGGCGGATAGTGCGCGGCTCTCCTCCGAAGACGCAGCCCGGGTCATAGGTTGCGACGATGTGCCACGGTCCGAGACTGACGCGGCGCACGATGGGCAGGTCCTCGCCGAACTGCTCCTGCGCCGGGACATCAACCTGGACCTCGCCGTGACGCAGGATGTACTCCAGCGGGCGCACCAGCGCCAGGCCCTCGATCATCGCGGCCACCGGCGCCGACTTCGGGCGCAGGTTCGGCTCCAGTTGCGCCCGCGCCATGGCGAAGACCGGCTGATCGTCGGTCACGCCGGAGCTGTCGCCCTCGGGATCGACCACGCGGAAGCGCACGGTGCCGTCCTCCTCGACCGCGTCGAGCAGCAGCACCCGATAGCGGTCGATGGTCTGCGCCTCGCCGCCCTCGGGCGTGGCTTCGAAGGGCGAAGCCACCATCACATATGCGCCCGCCTCGATATGCGGGCGGTGGTGGTCGCCCGTGCCCGACCAGTTCCACAGCACCATGCCGTCGGCGCCGGTGAAGAAGCACATGGCGGTCATGGCGCGCACGTCCTCGTCGGGGATCGGCTGATTCTGCCACCAGCGCGGCCCGCCGCCGCCTCCGTGCAGCAGCGTCCAGTAGTAGGGGCGCAGCGGCTTGCGCTCGGGCATGGTACGCACGAGCTGCATGTTCAGGTCGATATTGGCCAGCGTGTAGGCGACGTTACGCGGCGTCCAGTAGAAGCAGTAGACCGACGGGTTCAGGATGTCCACCGCCTCATAGATAGCCCTGCCGAAGGCGTTCCAGCCCCAGTCGGTCGCGGGATCGACTTCGGCGCTCTCCAGGCCCCAGTAGCGACGGCCGTAGGGCTGCCAGCCGTAGATGCTCAGGTCATGCCAGCCGTTCCGTCGCGCGGCCTCGACGGGCGCGATGTTGGTCTGCGCGTAGCCATCGTAGTAACGGCGCTCGAACTGTGCGCGCTCCGCCTCGGACGCCCCCGGCGGGTACCACTTCTGCTCGCGCAGGCGGTCGGGCGGCAGTACGCCGTGCTCCATGTCAATCATGAGCTGGTCGAAGCGTGGGTCGTAGGCCAGCGTCTCCTCCCGGCGCATCAGGCCCGGCAGGTCCATACCCGCGAGCTGATCGTAGCGGCCCTCGGGGAGGCCGTGCTCGGGCAGCCACTTGCTCCAGTTGACCAGCCCGCCCCAGCGCAACCAGCGCGTGCCCTCGGGGATCTCCGTCCAGGTCTCCGGGTCGCGGTTGTAGGGGTAGATGATGTTGAAGCCGCGCGTGGCCGCGTAGTCGATCATGCCCCAGTTGTGCCAGCCGCCGTAGCTGAACTCGTTGTTGAACCAGCGGAAGCGGAAGGGCTCGATGCCCTGCGCGACGTAGGGCGCCTCTCCCGGCGGCCAGTCATCGGTCATGCGCGGGTCGAGGTCCTCGGGCGGCTCGCCGAGCACCGGCGGGTCATCGTCCAGCGTCACACCGCGCAGGTCGTCGATGGTCAGCGAGCTCTCGACGCGCAGACCCACCTCGCCCTCGGCCGGCAGCTCGATGACCTGGAAGCCCTCCACTCGCTCGGCCAGCGAGTCCAGCTCTGCCTGCGCCGGCGCCAGCTCCTGCGCGCTCGCGCAGGCCACGCACGCCAGCACGACGACGATCACGGCTGTCACCTGTCCGCGTCGCATCGTACTCGACCTCCTCGCCTGCAACTCGACGCGCTCCTCGGGCGCGTTCTCATCGAAGACCGAGCCGTGAGGCCTTATGGCGCAGCCGCCGCGCGCCGGCACGAACTCGCGCAGCACCGGCTCGACGGCTGCGAACAGCGCGTCGGCGTCGGGCCCGTACATGTAGAGTGTGCACTCACCGCCGCCGAACTCGTTGCCGTCGAACTCAGCCGCCTCGGCCGCCTCGATGGCGGCAATCAGCCGGCCCTCAAGCTCGAAAATGGCCTTGCGCTCATTCTCGGCGCCGAACTCGTCGTCCGACGGCGGGATGCGCACCAACACGCCGTGACCGTTCGGGTCATCGTCGGGCGCGAGCGCGCACTTCCTCCCGAACAGCCCGCTCAGCCAGCAGAGCACCTCGCTACCCTGCTTCGCGCGGTCACGGCCTCCAGTCACCCATCACTTCACGCTTCAGTGCGACACCGTCCAGCTCATGCGGATGCACATCGGCCTCGATGGCCCGGGCCGCTGCCGTGCCTGCGGCATGGCCGAGGAAGATGCAGGTGGGGATCACCCGCAGCGAGCCCTGCGCGGGCCGGTCGCAGGAGATGCAGCGTCCCGCCACCAGCAGCCCCGGCGGCTCGATCGGCAGCAGGCAGCGGTAGGGGATCTCGTACCAATCACCCGGCCGCGGGCGGTTCTGCTGGACGAACTCCAGCGCGAACGGCGTCGAAGTCCCTGGCGGCGGGTCGTGCAGGTCGAGGAAGAACCACGCCGGAGTCACGCCGTCATCGAATTTCGCCCCGCTCAGCACGTCCTCCCGCGTGACCGTGTAGCGGCCCACGATCCGCCGCGACTCGCGCGTGCCCGGCGCCGCCGGGAAGCGCGTGAGCCGGGCGCTCTCGCCGCCCGGCACACGCTCGCGCAGGAAGCGTACGATCTGCAGCGCCGCGAGCTGGCACTGCGCCAGCGCCTCGGTGGTCTGGCACGGATCGGTCGGGTCGATGCCGCGCAGCTCCCACGCGCCCAGCTCCAGCGCCCCGCTCTGGCGCGAGAACGGGAAGCACTCCGCGTGGATGCCGAAGATCGCGTCCGGCGGTGTGATCTGCCCGCTCGCGACCGCCGCGCGGCAGAGTGCCTCCAGTTCCTGCGGCGGGGGCAGGCGCCCGGCGTCCACGCCCTCGATGCCCGCGCGGAAGGCGCTCTGCTGGATCCGCCCGTCCTCGGGGTCGCCCTGCACGAACGGCGTGCCGGCGCTGGCGGCGATGTCCGCATCGGCGGTGCAGTCGATGACCACCCGCGCGCGCACCAGCGACCGCCCCGCTTTGTTGACGATGGTCACGCCCGCGACCGCGCCGTCCGCCAGCCATGCGCTCTCCGCGACGGTCATCAGCAGCAGCTCGACGCCCGCCTCGCGCAGCATCTCGAGCAGCACCGCCGAGGTCGCCGCGGTCCCGCAACGCCAGCGGCCCGGTGGGTAGTAGCGCTCGGGGTTCTCGAGCAGGTGCGCGGCGCCGATGGCCTGCAGGCGCTCGATCAGCTCGTCGAAGATCGGGCCGCCGGGGCTGTCGCCGAAGGTGCCGATGCCGTAGCTGGCGATCAGCCCGCCCACCTGACTCTGCATGTCCGCCAGCAGCACGCGCCGGCCGAGCCTGCCGGCGGCGATGGCCGCGGCGGCTCCCGCCGGCCCGGCGCCGCAGACCACGACATCGTACTCGCCGCACACCGGCGGCGGCAACTCTCCCGCGGCCATGAGATCACTCCCCGACCGCTCGCGCGGTCCAGGTGCCCGTCAACGCAGGCGATAGCGTTCGGCCTCGATGGCCGCTGGCCCTCCTCGCGCGCACACGTGGACGGGCCCGCGCGGTGGTCGCGGGGGCCCGTGGTTGATGGGTTGGGTGCGGCCTCACGGGCGCAGGTCGATGGTGACCGGCTCGCCGACAAGGACGTCGGCGGCCACGTAGACGTGACCGCCGCGGCGCACGTAGTCGCTGCCCTCGGAGAGCAGCGCGATGTCGAGGGTGACGACGCCGCCGCGGCAGGTCGCCTGGGCGCGCGCGGCGGCCTCATCGGGGGTGAAGCGGATGTGTGGGACCTCGACCACCGAGTCGTCCTCGGGGTGAGGCTCGCGCTCGATCTCGAGGTCGGACTCCCAGCTCGCCCAGTTCCCGGCGGCGAGGTTCATCAGCTCGCGCGCGGGCATGAAGCGGTAGACGGGTTCGTGCATGGGGGTCTCCTCCGGTGCGGCGTTCTCCCGGGAACGGCGACGGCAGTGACAGTCCCGCTGCTTGCAGCTTGCCGCTTGCGGCCGCCGTCACCCCCACAGCCGCCGGTCGAGCGAGCGGTACTGCGAGGCCTCAGCGGCGTGGGCGACGCCGATCTCGTCCGCGCCCTCGAGGTCGGCAATGGTGCGCGAGAGCTTGACGATGCGATCGAAGGCGCGCGCCGACAGCGCAAGCTGCTCGATGGCGGTCTTGAGCAGCCCCTCGACCTCCGACGTCAGCGGGCAGAACTCGCGCAGCGCCCGCGTGGTCATCGCCGCGTTGTTGTGGAAGGGCGTGCCCTCGAAGCGCGCCCGCTGGCGCTGGCGGGCGGCGAGCACGCGCTCGCGGATGCGCGCCGACGGCTCGCCCTGCTGCTTCTGCAGGACCTCCTCGGACGTGAGTCGCGGCACCTCGATGTGGATGTCGATGCGGTCCAGCAGCGGTCCGGAGATCTGCTTGAGGTAGCGCTGGATGTTGGCGGGACCGCACGTGCACTCGCGCTGCGGGTCGGTGTGGAAGCCGCACGGGCACGGGTTCATGGCCGCGATGAGCTGGAAGTGCGCCGGGAAGGTCAGCGTGGTCTGTGCGCGCGCAATGGTCACATCGCCATCCTCCAGCGGCTGGCGCATGACCTCCAGCGCGGCGCGCGGGAACTCGGGCAGCTCGTCGAGGAAGAGCACGCCGTGGTGAGCCAGCGAGACCTCGCCCGGCGCCGGGAAGCTGCCACCGCCGATGAGCCCGGCGGTCGAGACGGTGTGATGCGGATGGCGGAAGGGGCGCGTACGGATGAGCGCGTCACCGGGGCGCATCAGGCCCTTGACCGAGTAGAGCTTGGTGACCTCGAGCGCCTCGTCGAGGGTCATGGGCGGCAGGATGGAGGGCATCCGGCGCGCCAGCATGGTCTTGCCCGAGCCCGGCGGCCCGACCATCAGGCAGTTGTGGCCACCCGCGGCCGCGATCTCCAGCGCGCGCTTGACGTGCTCCTGGCCCTTCACGTCGGCCATGTCGGCCTCGTAGGGCGGGGCGTCGAGGTCGATCTGCTCCTCGCTCACGCGCACCGGCTCGTCGCACAGGTCGCTCTCCAGCAGCTTGACGCAGTCGTAGAGCGTCTCGGCGGTGAAGATCTCGAAGTCATCGACCACCGCGGCCTCGGCGCCGTTGGCGGGCGGGACGATCAGCGCGCGCCGTCCCGCCTGCCGGCTGCCCAGGGCCATGGGCAGGGCGCCGAAGATGGGCCGCAGCCGGCCGTCGAGGGACAGCTCGCCGACCAGCGCGACCTCCTCGAGGGTATCGTCGGCGGCCGCCTGGCCGGTGGCTATGATGATGCCCAGGGCGATGGGCAGGTCGAAGGCCGGGCCCTCCTTGCGCACGTCGGCGGGGGCGAGGTTAACGGTGATGCGCTCGCGGCCGGGGAACTCGAAGCCGGAGTTGCGCACCGCCGCCTCGACGCGCTGCACGCTCTCGCGCACCGCTACGTCGGGCAAACCGACGATGGTCATGGCCTTGTCGCCGAAGGAGACATCGACCTCGACCTGCACGGGATAGGCATCAACTCCAAGGATGGCTGCGGAGTGCACGCGGGCGAGCATGGGATACCCCCACGGCCGATCATGATGGCGGTCAGGGAGGGTTCCTCTCCGCCGACCTGATGTCCTTCGTTGGTACATGACGATGCGCCCCGAGGCCGGGGCGTATCGCGGGTGTGTCTATCGGCCGGCGCGGTGCGCGCTACCGCTCGTAGACGGGGGCCTCGAATTCGCCGGCGACCCAGCTCCTGTCGGTCTCGCGCATGACCAGCGCCACGCGACCCTCTATGGTGCCGATGACGTGGCTGCCCTCCGAGGGCTCCTCGACGGTCCAGTCGGTGATCTCCAGCGCCGCGCCCCATGGGCCGTTGACGCTCATGGTGGGCTTGTCGTCGCCCTGGTCATAGTAGTAGTAGACGTGCTCATCATCGAAGGTCTTCTCGTCATCGACCGCCCACTGCATGGCCGCGAGCGAGCCCTCAGGCACCGTGAAGCGAAAGCGCCAGCCGTCATCGTCGTTGATGGTGCTGGTGACGCTGTCGGGGATGGTGAGCTGCCCGTTGCTGATCTGCATCTGGAAGGTGTCCTCGTCCTTCTTCTCGATGCGGATGGTCCGGGCGCTGAAGGGCTCGCCGTGGAGCATCCCGGTGAGCGGCCCGGCCGGGATGTCCTCCACCGTCGGGGCCTCGGTGTACTCGAACTTGGCGACCTCAACCGCCGGCTGCTCGGCCGGCTCCGCGGCGCCCGGCTCCTCAGGCGGAATGGGCTCCGGCTGCATCGGCGGCTCACTCACGACGCTCTGCTCAGGCTCGGGGGAGGGGCAGCCGGCTATCGCCGCGACGCCCACCACGACCAGCGCGGCCGGCACACACCACGTCCACTGTCTCCATGTCATCTGGCACACCTCCCGAGCGTTGCCCCCTGCCCGGCCGGCTGTTCATCGGCGGAGGCAACGACACCTCCCGCGAAGCCGTCCGAGGGGGGTGCGCGCCGAGGCGCCCCGGCTGGCGGGGCGCCTCCCTCGCGCGCAGAGTCGGCCGGCGGCTACCAGACGTAGACGGGGGCCTCGAACTCGCCGCCCACCCAGCTCTTCTCGTCATCGTCCATCACGAGGAGCACGCGCCCCTTCATGGTGCCGACCACGTCGCTGCCCTCTTCGGGCTCCTGCACCGTCCACTCGGTGATCTCCAGCACCGCGCCCCACGAGTAGTTCACGCTCATGGGGCCTTCGTCACCGCGCGCGTACCAGTAGTATACGTGCTCCTGGTCGAAGTCCTTCTCGTCCTCGACGGCCCACTGCATCGTCCCGGTGGTGCCCTCCTCCATGGAGAAGGTCAGCTCCCAGCCATCATCGCCGGAGATGATGCCGCCGGGATCGTCCGGGTCCTCCAGCGCCTTGCTGGAGATCTGCAGGTCGAAGGTGCCATCCTCGTTGTCCTCCACGCGCACCGTCTGTGCAACGAATGGCTTGCCGTTCATCATACCCGCGACCGGGCCGGCCGGGATGTCGTCGATCGTCGGCGTCGCGGTCCACTCGAACTCGGCGACCTCGACCGCCGGCTCTCCGGGGCCCGGCTGCTCCACGCCCGGCTCGCCAGTCGGGACCGGCTCCGGCACCAGCGGCGGCTCGCCCACCGCCGGCCCCTCCGTCTCCTGCGACGGGCACCCGCTCACCAGCAGTATCGTTGCGAGCACCACGACCGACAGCACGCATATGGACAGCGCTCGGTATGACATGTACCGCACCTCCCGCAATCGCGTGACCGTCACGACTCTGTGCCGCCGTCAGCGGCCCATGGCCCGCACGTTCTCCAGGCACTTGGCGACCGCTTCCATCGGCGGCACGGGGTAGACCTCCTGCTCGATGATGTACCACTCGGTCCCCGCCACGCTCTCGCACAGCGGGAAGATCGCGTCCCAGTCGGCGATGCCCTCGCCCACGAGCACGTCGGCGTCGCCCTCGCCGAAGTCCTTCACGTGCACGGTCAGGTAGCGGCCCGGGTACTTCCTCAGGTAGGCGACGGGGTCATTCTCGGCGCGGTAGACGTGGCCGATGTCGAGCTGGCCGAAGACGCGCTCGTCGGTGTTGCCCATGAACACGTCCCAGGGGATCTCGCCCTCCAGCGGCATGAACTCCGCCTTGTGGTTGTGATAGCCCAGCTCCAGGCTGGACTCGTCGAAGGCGTCGATGGCGGCGTTGAAGATGTCCGCGGTGCGCTTCCACGCCTCGACGGACTCGCTGTAGGCCGCAGGCAGTCCGGGCACCACCACGAAGTCGTTGCCCAGCTCCAGGTGCTGGTCGATGGTCCCATCGATGGCATCGCCCTCGATGGCCGTGATCTGCACGTGCGCGCCGGCGATCTCCAGCCCCAGGTCCTCGCACATCTGCGCGAGGTCCTCGGGGGCGTAGTCGAAGAAGCCGGCGAACTCCACACCGTCGTAGCCCATGTCGGCGACGGCCTCGAGCGTGCCGGGCACGTCCTGGGCCATGTGTTCCCTGATCGAGTAGAGCTGCAGGGCGACGGGGATACTCTCCATGGTTCATCCTCCCATGTCCATGCCGGCCCTCACGGGCGGCTTGCGGTCGGTTCGCGGCGAAGCTTCGCCATCGCGCAGGGCGCACCTTCACCGCCTCAAACGCCGGGCCGCCTTTTTCGTGACCGCCCGCCGACCGGGCGGATCGACGGGCGGCGGCAGGAGATGGCCCCGAGGCGGGCGAAGCACACAGCCACGATACGCGGCGCGGCACCCGCGCTGGCGCGCCGCCCGGTGGATGCAGAGGTGACGATGATGCGACCGGCGATGATCCTGGCGATTGTGGGAGCGATGCTCGTGCTGCTCATCTCAAGCTGCTGCGCGCAGGAGGCCGCCGACGAGGCCGTGGTCTACGCGCCCGACATCGTCGGCTACGACCGTATCTTCATGATCGTGCTGAACGTCCCGGCGGGCGCGCCGGAGCTGGCGGTGACCGTCCCCGACGAGGTCGAGATGTTCGACCGCACGCCGCTGCCCACGCAGGGCGACCAGCGCCGCTACTACTTCCGCGCCCTCACTCCCACCGACGGGGCGGAGATCGTCTTCGCCCATCCTGCAGGCGAGATCACGGTGCCGGTCATCATCTGGTCGTGGGACGATCTGCGCGAGTTCCGCGAACTCAAGGGCACGCAGCTCCCGCGCCGCTGGCCACTGGGCGAGCCGCTGCCGGAGTTGAAGCAGGGCCGGACCATCTACACCGACGAGCAGATCGAGGCGATGCGCGGGGGCTCGGCGGGACGGGCCGAGACCTGGGCGGCGATGAGCGATGACGAGATCTGGGCGATGCAGCCCGACAGCACCATCCCGCGCTGGCACTGGGTCAACGTCACCTATGGCTGCCCGGTGCACGGGACCGACATCTACCTCACGCGCGCCTACTACCCGTGGATCAAAGACACCGCCTTCCCGTACTCGTGGAAGATCGAGTGCCCGGTGGGGCACGAGCTCTACCCGTCGAACGACTTCGCCAACGGCGACATGACCTCAGGCGAGTTCCCTGATGACGGCATCGGAGGTGGCTACGTCGCACCCGACGGCAAGCACTACGGTTTCATCGCCGAACTGTGCCAGGAGTACTGCCACAATATGCTCAGAGTCGCGCCCGACTGCGCTCGTGCGTGGATCGCGACCGGGGACGTGAAGTACCTGCACAAGTCCCTCGTGGCTTTCTGCCGGGTCGCCGTGGAGTACGGCTACCTGGCGACCATGACCCAGCACCGGCACCGCAACAGCCAGTCGCAGGTCGAGCGCCTGGGTCAGGGGCGCTTCGACGAGGGCCCGATCCTGGGCGCCACCGGCTTCACCGTCTACGCCATCGCGCAGCCGGGCTACCAGTGGAGCTACGCCGAGGCCTACGACCTGATCTGGCCGGACATCGACCAGGACCCGGACATCATCCCCTACCTGCAGAGCAAGGGCTTCGACGTGCAGACTCACGAGGACGTGCGCCGCTTTATCGAGGAGAACCTGATGGCGGTGTGGATGCAGGGCGCCCTGGACGGGGCGACCAGATCGAACGAGCCCTACCACCAGCGCGGCCTGGCGCGCATGGCCGAGGTGCTCAACTACGAGCGCGGCGACGAGTTCATGGACTGGCTCTACGACGGCGCGGGCAAGATGCGCATCTTCGTGCCCAACACCTACTTCCGCGACGGCGCACCCTACGAGTCCACGGGCGGCTACAACGGCATGCACGTGGTGGCGCTGGGGCCGATCGTGGAGTCGGTGGAGCACCTGCGCGAGTTGCGCCCGGAGGTCTATCCGCGCGAGCGCTATCCCGACCTGACTCAGAGCCGGCGCTACCACAACGTCTTCGACTTCTGCATGGACTCGGTGACCATCGACCGCCACTTCCCCAACATCGGCGACACCGGGAGCTGGCCCAACTACCGGCCGCTGCCGCGCGTGACCTTCCACTCGGCCGACTTCGCCGCCTTCGAGCACGCCTGGCGGGTCTTCCGCGACCCGAAGTTCGCGTGGGCGCTGGCGCGGCATCCGGGCTGGACGCCGTCGAGCGAGTTCGGCTTCACGCGCGAGGAGATCGAGGAGGCGGCCGCGCAGTGGCCCGATGATTGGAACGACGCGTCCTCGCTGCACGACGGCTACGGCATCGCCATCCTGCGCGGCGGCGCCGGCGACGACAAGCGCGCCCTGTGGCTGCATCACGGCCACGCGCGCTCGCACACCCAGGACGACCTGATGGACATCGGCCTGGACGCCTACCGGGGCAGCATCCTCTCGCACATGGGCTACCCGCGCAACTGGGGCCAGTGGGAGGGGTTGTGGTCGAGCCATAACCTGGCCCGGCAGTTCGAGCCCTACCAGGCGCAGGTGGCCGACGCCGAACTGTTCGCCGATGCGGGCGTGGCCCATGTCACTGAGGCGCGGGCGCACGCCTACTGGGGTTACGGCGACGACGGTACGCGCGGCGGGCCATCGCCGGACTACTGGCAGCGGCGCATGCTGGCCATCGTGGATGTGTCGCCCACCGAGTTCTACTGCCTCGACTTCTACCGCATCTCCGGCGGCGCCGAGCACTGGTGGTCGTTCCACTGCCAGGAGGGCGAGTACACGACGGAGGGCATCGAGCTGGCCGTCCAGGAGGGCGGCACGCTCGCCGGGCCGGACGTGCCCTACGGCGACGAGGCCTGGATGGAGGCCCACGGCTGCAGTAAGCACCCGACCTACGGCTGGCGGGGCATCAACTTCACCTTCCCGCACCTCTATAACGTGCAGAAGGGTCGCGCCGACGGGCCGTGGTGGGGCGACTGGGCGCTGGCGACGGGCGATGGCCTGCACCTGCGCCAGCATATCCTGTCCGCGCGCGACGCCGCCGGCGAACCGATCGAGGTCAACATCACCGACGGGCGCGCGGCCTCCGGCGGATCGCCCTATGAGATGAAGTGGATCATGCTCCACAACGCCCCGGCCGAGGGCGCCGAGGCGCCGGTGCGCACTCAGGTGCTGCAGGTGCTCGAGCCGTACATGAACGAGCCGCTCATCGCCAGCGCGGTGCCGCTGGCGATGAGCGGCGCCGATGAGGCGGGTTTCGCGGCCGGCGCCTGCCGCATCGAGCTGGCCGACGGACGCGTGGACACCATCTTCTGGTCGGCCGACCCCTCAGTGGAGCGCGAGGTCGAGGGGGGCTTCCGCTTCGCCGGCCGCTTCGGCCTCTACCGCGAGCGCGACGGCCAACCGGTGGCGATCTCGCTGGTGGGCGGGACGGTGCTGACCAGGAACGGGCCGGGCATCACGCTGCCCGAGGCGGAGTACCGCGCCGACATCACTGCGGTGGACCGCGAGGAGCAGACCATCACCGTGACCCCGCCACCGGATGCGCCTGAGGCGCTGGTTGGCCGCACGATCTTCATCACCAACGACGTGCGGCGCATCGGCTACGAGGTGCTGGCGGCGCGGACCGTGGAGGGTGGCGTGGAGCTGAGCCTGGCGATGGACGCGCGCATCGGGACCGGGCAGGTGACCGGCACCGCCGATCATCGCGTCCTGACCGGCACGCCCTTCAACCTGCACAACTTCGAATACTACGAGGGCGCGCGCCTGGTGAACGCCGAGGGCACCGCCGAGTACCGCATCAACGACCTGCGCAGCGGTGGCTGGGTGCTGATCGACGCCGCGCTGCACCCGGAGGCGACCGCGGACACGCTCGCGGAACAGTTCGCCGAGGGCACGTGGTTCGAGGTGTGGGACTACGGCGTGGGCGATCAGGTGGTGGTGCCCTCGATCGCGAGCCTGACGCTCACGCGCGAGCACACCTGGGACACGTCGGCGGTCGGCCGCGTGGATGTGCGCCTGCCGGGCGGCGGGTAGCCGACCGGGCCCGTCACTGCGTCTCGAAGCGCACGGTCGCCGAGCCGGAGTAGTCGATCACGTACCGGCCTCTCTCGACCGGATACTGAATCGTGCCGCCCAGCTCGAAGTCGGTCGGGCCACTGCGCCGGCGGGCGAACGGACCGTTCGGGCGCAGGTACGCGCCCGCATACTTCTCGGTCGCCAGCTCCATCGCGCCGATGCTGTGATCGGGCGCGGTGACCGCCTCGCCGTCCACATCGGCCTCGGTCAGGAAGCGCCCGTCCACGTCCATCCCGGCTTCGACCATGTTGGCGAACTGCCCGATCTTCGGCGCCACCGGGCAGACCGTGTCGCGGATGCCGTGGATGATCACGATCTTCAGGTCCGGGTTTGCCTGCGCGAGCAGCCGGCAGTGCTCCAGGTCGCCGAAGTCCCGGATGCGCCGGGCGTGGGGCGCGAGGAATGATGGGCTCTCGGGGTCGCGCGAGTACGCGGCGTTGAGCGTGGTGCCCCACTCGCCGGTGCCGTGGGCGATGGCGTCGATGAGTCCGGGCATGCCGCAGCAGTCCACGGCGACCGCGTAGGTGTGCGGGGCGAACTTGGCGGCCATCTGCGTGATGTTACCGCCGCCGCTGCCGCCCATGATGAAGGTGCGGCGGTCGTCGAAGGCCGCGCCCGTCTCGCGCAGGCGCTCGAGCATGAAGCCGGTCGCGCGGATGGCATCGATTGCCTGCAGGTAGCCATGGTCGTAGGGCACCGTGCGGTCGGCGGGGCACCAGTCCGGGCCGCTCTGCAGGTACTGAACGCTGGCGACCACCACGTCGAAGGCGTCGGGGAAGTAGTCGATCCAGCGCATCATCGATTCCGACATGTAGTCGCCGCCCCAGCCGTGCAGGACAATCATCAGGCCCGTCTGCGGCGAGATGCCCGCTGTGGGCTCGCGCACGTAGACGGGCACGGCGCGCTCACCCGGCGCGAATGGCCACTCCTGCGCGGGTACCTCGTGGTGCTCGGCCAGCGTCATTGGTGACCTCCGACGGGCGATGCCGTTCGGCCGTTGTCGTTGTGCCCCCGGGCGCCCCCGCCGGGGGGCCGAAGGGCCAGGGTCGTTGTCGTTGCCGTAGCTGGTGGCCCGTAGCCGGTAGCTGCCAGCTACACCGGCGAGTCTTCCGGCAGCGCCATCGAGTTCACCAGCTCGATGCAGGCCCGGGCGATCTGCTCGCCGCCGCCGGGCGCGACCTTACTCGAGCGTGCCGGCGTGGTTTCGTAGCCGCCGGTGAAGGGCACGCCCTCGGGGGGCAGGTAGGTCTCCGCATAGGCATCGCGCGTCCCCACGTAGCCGATGCAGCCGTTGGCCAGCGAGACCGGGAAGGTCGGCCGGAAGTTGCTGCCGCGCTTGATGTCCATCGCCAGCGCGCAGAAGTACTCGGCGGGGTTCGAGACGAAGGCGGCGCGGCCGATGGTCAGGGCCTGCAGCTCCGCCGGGATCTCGGGCTCCTCCTCGTTCATGCGCGCCAGCTCGATCCACTCGCGCGCCCAGACCCTGTCGGGGAACCAGCGGCCCTCCACCACCTCGTCGCTTTCGAGGTGCGCCTCGGCCCAGTCGAGCATCTCCTCGGTGACCTCGCGCGGCTGCAGCTTGATTACGCGCCGCGCGCCCGCGACCGGCACGCCATCGTGGAAGCCCATCTGCACCAGGACCTTGAGCGCCTCACCGGCGACCGTCATCCCCACGCGCCGCGCCGCCAGCGGCCCGGACTGCACGTAGCTATCGGGCGCCGTGTTGTCCACCTGGGTGATGTCGCCGCAGGCGCCGTTGACGAACACCACGCCGAAGTCGTCGCCGAAGATGTCGCGGAGGGTCTTGCGCAGGAAGTGGATCCAGTCCGAGGAGGCGGTCCCGCCGACGCCCAGCCCGGTAGTCCCGTGACACGGGAAGTTGACGATGCAGCCGCGCAGGTTGCCCTCGGCGTCGGACGCGCCCACCACGCCGACGGTCTCGTCCTGCTCGCAGTGCGGCCGGTCCATGAGGTCGCGGAACTGGCTGCGCGGGTGGCTGACCATCCGCCCGTCGGTGAGGTACCAGCGCCGCGGGTGGGCGACGCCCGTGGCCTCGCCGGTGGCGACGCCGATGAGCAGATCCTCGGCGCGGCGATGGGCGTCGATGACCGCGGTCGCCGACTGCCGCGCGACGTGGCGCGCGTAGTCATCGTTGACCTCGGAGGCGAAGCCCTCATGGGCGATCGGGCCGCCGCTGTGCGTGTGCGAGGCGCCGAACATGACACAGTCGGGCGAGAGGCCGATGGCGTCCTGGATGATATCGCGCGCGGCGTCGCACACCGAATGCCGCACCGACAGCGTGTCGAGGCCGACGATGGCGATGGCGTTCTCGCCGTCGCCGATGTAGGCCGCGGACGCCCAGCACTGATCGTTGATGCCCTGGTGGTAGGCCTTGCCGGTGCCACCCGGCCGCTCCATGCCGTAGCCGGGCGTGATATTCGCTGCACTGAAGCCGATCTTCATGATCGAGTCGTCCCCTTCTGCACCCAGGTCGGCCGCCCGCTCGTGCAGGGCGGCGGCCTCGCGGTCGCGAACCTGCGCGTGGGTTCCACGCGCGACCACTCGCCACCTGTCGCCCGCGCGACCGTCGGGGAGGCATCTGCAATGCGCGCTCACATGCTGCCTGTCATCTGCTGTGCGGCCTGGCTTCTGGCCGGAGCCGCACGAGCCGAGGTCGCCGCATACTGGCCGTTCGATGAGGACGCGGGCCTGCTGGCGCTCGACCACGGGCCCGGCGGCAATGATGGGATGCTGCACAACATCGAGCGCGCCCCCGGCCGAACCGGCGGCGGCCTGCACTTCGGCGGGGCCGACAGCGACAGCTACCTGACCATCCCCGACAGCAGCGAGATCCTGCCCGAGGCCGGCTTCACCGTGCAGTTCTGGTGGGAGAAGACGCAGCCGCAGGTGCAGATCCTCTTCCGCAAGGGCAGGCCGGGCAATCGCTTCACGGCCTACGCCTACCTCGAGGGCGACCTGCACTTCTCGCTCGTGGACCGCGACGGTGAGCAATTCGGGCTGACCGCGCCCGCGCCCCCCGATGGCTGGCACCACCTCGCCTTCGCCACGGGCGGGCCGGAGATGGCGATCATCGTGGACGGCGAGATCGTCGCCAGCGGCCCCGGGCCGACCTACCTCTACGGCGATGACGCACCCCTGATCGTCGGCACCTACTCGCCCGGCTATCGCTGGTGCCTGGCGGGGATCATCGACGATCTGTGCATCTCCGCCGAGCCGCTCGCGCCCGAGGACCTCGAGCCCGAGCTTGCCCGGGCGCGCGAGCTGGTGCCGCCCGTCGCCACGGTCCGCGCCCTGGCAGCGGAGGACGGCGGGATCGTGCTCGCGCGCGACGGCGTGCCGGGCGCCAGCATCGTGATCTCCGAGGACGCCTCTCCGCTGCAGCTTGAGCCGGCGCTGGAGCTGCGCCGGGTGCTGCAGCGCATGACCGGCGCCCGCCTGCCGCTGGTCCATGACGCGGAGGCGACCGACGGACCGGTCGTGCTGGTCGGCGAGAGCCGGCTGACCCGGCAGGCGGGCCTGCCCACCGACCTCTCCGGCGACGAGTTCATCATTCGCGCGCAGCGCGATCGGCTGGCGCTGCTCGGGCACGACGCGCTGCTCGGCGACGATCCGTCGGCGGCCCGTGATCCGTCCCGCAGCAAGCGCGGGACCGCGAACGCAGTCCATGCCTTCCTCGCCGACCAGTGCGGGGTGCGCTGGTACATGCCCGGGCGGCTGGGCGAGGTCGTGCCCGAGCGCGCCGGCCTCGAGATCGCGCCCTGCGACATCCGCGAGCAGCCGCAGCGTACGTACTCGCTCGGGGCGATGTCCCGCGATGACTGGGCGCGGCGGCAGCTCATCGGCAGCAGCGTCTTCATCCGCCACCGCGGCGGGCACCTGTGGTACTCGCTCATCCCCGAGCAGGAGTACTTCGATGAGCACCCCGAGTGGTTCGCGCTCTTCGACGGGCGGCGCAGGCGCGAGGGCAACCACCTGTGCACGACCAACCCGGAGATGCGCGCGGAGGCGCTGGCGCGGCTGCGGGCGATCTTCGACCAGGGCTACGAGTGGGTGGAGCTGGGGCAGACCGACGGCTACCGGCGCTGCCGGTGTGACGAGTGCGAGGCGCTCGACGAGTACCGCATCGACGGCTACTGGCTGCCGGGCGTGCCGGCCGATCGCGTCCATCTCTTCCACGACTGGCTGGCGCAGCAGATCGCGCACAGCCACCCGGGGCGGACGGTGCTGATCATCGCCTACGGCCCTACGGGCGAGGTGCCACAGGCCATTGATCACTTCGGCGGTAACGTCGCGGTCGAGTTCACGCACAACCCGCAGTGGCTCATCGACCGCTGGACCGCGTGGCACGACCGCTTCACAGCCTACGTCTACTGGTGGGGCCTCTACCAGAAGATCGGCTTCGGGCCGAAGAGTTCACCGCACTACGTCGCCGACGAGGTCCGGCGTATGCGCGACGCGGGCGTCGAGGCATTCTACCTGTGTGGGGGCGGCGAGTGCTGGTCCACCGAGGCGCCGGGCTACTACGTCTACTCACGGCTGCAGCGCGACCCGACGCCGGACGCCGACGCGCTGGTGGACGAGTTCTGTGAGGGCCTGTTCGGCCCCGCGGCGGAGACGATGCGCGAGTACTTCGACGTCTTCTACGAGGCCGCAGAGCGATACCGTGCGCTGAGTACGGCGACGCCGGTAGTGGGCGAGCCGTGGATCGGTCAGCCCCGGGAGGTCTCCGAGATCTACGCGGAATGCTTCCCGCTGGACTGGGTGGACCGCTGCCGGAGCCTGCTCTACCGCGCCCTCGACGAGGAGGCAGAGGGCGAAGCCGTCGAGGAGCGCATCCACTACTTCATCGACGGCTTTGAGTACGTGATGTACACCCGCCTGTGTTATGAGACCCTCGCGCGCTGGCAGGAGCAGCCCAGCGAGCAGACGCTGGCGGCGCACCGCGAGGCCATGCAGCGGCGCGAGGACCACGTGTGGGCGATCCAGCACCGCGACGGCAACCGCGCTGGGGACCTGCCGCCGGTCTTCAGCGCCGGCCGCGACGTGCTGCTGCGCGGGCCGCGGGACATCTACGCGGAGCTGTACGCGCCGCTGGAGGCGGACGGGTAGCTCTACCGCATCCCCGCCAGCAGCTTGAGCGTCTCGGCCACGATCTTCTCGCCCGAGCCGGGCACCAGCTTGCTCGACGGCGCCATCTGCGACTCGTAACCGCCCTCGTACGCGTCCTCAGTCGGGACGTAGCCCACGCAGCCGTTCGCCAGCTCGACCACGAAGGTGTGCGCGAACGGGCTGCCGCGCTTGATGTCCATACCCAGCTTGCAGAAGAACTCGCCCGGGTTGCCGGCGAAGACCGTGTCGCCCAGGGCAATCGCCTGCAGCTCGCAGGGCACCATCGGCTCCTCCTCGTTGAGCTTCGCCAGGTTCAGCCACTCGCGCGCCCAGATGCCATCGTAGGCCCAGCGGTTCCTGTTGGGCTCGGTGCCGCCGAGGTGCTCGCGCGCCCAGGCGAGCTGCTCCTCGGTGGGCCGGCGCGGCTCCAGCTCGATGCTCACGCGCGTGCCCGCGACCGGCATGCTCTCCGCGAAGCGCATCTGGGTGAGCAGCTTCACGGCCTCGCCCGCGACCGCGCCGCCGACCTTGCGGCCCACCGCCGGCCCGGACCATGATGTGACATCGGTGGCGGTGTTGTCCACCTGCGTGACGTCGCCGCACGCGCCCTGCAGGAAGACCACGCCGAAGTCCTCGCCGAAGACGCCCTTGAGGTCCTCGCGCATCGCGGCGATCCAGTCCGCCGAGGCCATGCCCGCGCCGTAGCCGGTGGTGCCGTGGCAGGTGAAGTTGACCACGCAGCCGCGCAGGTTGCCCTCGGCGTCGGCCACGCCGATGACGTTGACCGACGGGTCCAGCTCGCCCTGCGGGTGGTCCATGTTCGCCTGGTCATCGCGCGGGTGACTGCGCTGGGTGCCGTCCTTCATGATCCAGCGACGCGGGAAGGCCACGCCGGTCGCCTCGCCGACGCCGACGCCCACGCGCAGCTCCTGCTTGCGCCGGTTGGCGTCGATGACCGCGGTCGCGCCCTGCCGGGCCATGTGCTCGAGGTAGGCGGGGTCAGACTCCGAGTCGAAGAGCCGGCACGACGGGCCGCCCGAGTGGGTGTGCGAGGCCCCGAACATGACGTGCTCGGGGGGGATGCCGGTCGCCTCTTCGATGATGGCGCGCGCCTGCTCGCACATCGAGTGGCGCACTGAGAGTGCGTCCACGCCCACCAGCGCAACGGTGCTCTCGCCGTCATCGAAGACGGCGGCGGACATGAGGCAGTCATCGTGGAGGCCCTGGGTGAAGCGCTTGCTCATCCCGCCCGGGACCTCCATCCCGTAGCTGGGCGTGATATTCGCTGAGCTGAAACCGACGAGCATGATCGGTCTGCTCCTCTCGCGGCGACGGCGGTGAACCGGCGGCGGTCGGCACGCCGGCGGAGAGTTCGCCCCCCGCCGCGGGCCTCCTTCCCGCGGGGAGGACTGCCGCGCGCACGGCGCGAATACCTCCGCGGCCCATCCACCGACACCCCTGGAGACGATAGCCATGTCTGAGAACAAGGTCGCTCTCGCGGTCGGCGCGCATCCCGATGACGTCGAGTTCCTCATGGCCGGGACGCTGGCGCTGCTCGGCGATGCCGGCTATGAGCTGCACATCATGACCGTCGGCAACGGCAACTGCGGCACCGCCGAGTACACCCACGAGGAGATCATCCGCATCCGCGGGCGCGAGGCGCGCAATGCCGCCGCGCTCATCGGCGCCACCTACCACCGCGGCCTGGTCAATGACATCGAGATCTACTACGAGGACGAGCTGCTGCGTCGCGTCACCGCGCGCGTGCGCCGGATCAAGCCGAACATCGTGCTCACGCACTCGCCGCAGGATTACATGGAGGATCACACGAACACCAGTCGGCTGATGGTCAGCGCCTGCTTCTGCCGGAGCATGCGCAACTGGCAGAGTGTCCCGCGCGAGGCGCCGACCTTCCAGGACTGCTACATCTACCACGCCCAGCCGCTGGGCAACCTCGACCCGCTGCGTAACCCGATCGTCCCGTCGCTGCTGGTGGACGTCACCTCGAAGATGGACGTCAAGGCCGCCATGCTGCGCGAGCACAGGTCGCAGAAGGACTGGCTGGACGTCTCGCAGGGCAAGGACGCCTACATCGACGCCATGCGCGACATGGCCGAACAGGTCGCGGACATGAGCGACTCGACCGTGCGGTACGCCGAGGGCTGGCGCCAGCACCTGCACGTGGGGCTGTCGGCCCAGGACGGCGACCCGCTCAGCGACGCCCTCGGCGACCAGGTGGAGCACATTCGGCCCTAGTCGCGGGCAGCGGACAACGGAGTCGATCGGCGGCGAGAACTTGCTTCTGCCCCGGGGGTCAGCCGCGGACTGGTGCCGCTGTCGTACCGTCATGCCGGTTCATCAACCATGGTCGGGGTACATCGTGAGGAGATCGGTGCTCATGTCTGAGACCCGGCAGCCGCTACTCAGTCTTCTGCCCCATCTCTCGCAGGTCGAAAGTGCATACAGCAAGCCGCTTGAGCGGTTCAAGGCCGAGCTTGAGTTCGCGATACGCATGACCGCAGCGAAGCCTGACCGGCGAGAGCAGTGGGAGCCTCTGCTGGCTGAGGCGGCGGAGCTGGTCATCGAGGGACTGGAGACGGGACAGGCCGGCGTGGAGCAGCTCGTGTCGCAGGCGGAGCAGATCCTCGAGCCGCTGGGCGAGGCGGCCAAGCAGTATACCATCTACTGCTGCGGGCATGGTCACCTGGACATGAACTGGATGTGGCCCTGGCCGGAAACGGTGGCGGCCTGCTACGACATGTTCATCACCGTGGACCGGCTGATGGACGAGTTCCCCCAGTTCCGTTTCACTCAAAGCCAGGCCTCGCTCTACCACGCCATGCACGAACACGCGCCGGAGGTCTTCCAGCGCGTCATGGAGCGGACCGGCGAGGGCAGATGGGAGGTTGCCGCCTCCCAGTGGGTGGAGGCCGACAAGAACATGGTCGGCGGGGAGAGCCTGTGCCGCCACCTGCTGTACACGCGGCGATGGCTGCAGGAAGTCATGGGGTTGCCCTACGACCACGTGAAGATCGGCTGGGAGCCGGACACCTTCGGGCACCCCTGGACCCTGCCCGGCATTCTGCGCAGAGGCGGTGTGCAACGCTACTACATTCACCGAAGCTCGGCTGAGAGACCGGTGAGCACCAGACGGGGCGAGACCCCGCAGCTATTCTGGTGGGAGGGCAGGGACGGGAGCCGCATTCTGGTCTACGATGACTCTCACACCGGCTACAACAACGAGATCGCTCCTCACATGACCAACTGGCTGTTTGACATGGAGCGGCATACCGGCCTGAAGATACTGATGTGGGTCTACGGCGTCGGCGATCACGGCGGCGGGCCCACCCGCAGGCACCTGCGGGCCGCTGAGGAGATGATGAGCTGGCCCATCTGGCCGCGCATCAGGCTGACCACCTCCGACGACTTCTTCTCGGAGGCCGAACGGCTCATTCGCGAGCAGAATCTGCAGGTGCCCGTGCATCGCGGAGAGCTGAACTTCGTGTTCGAGGGCTGCTACACCTCACAAAGCCGCGTCAAGTTCGCCAACCGCAAGGGCGAAAGCCGACTGATCGACACTGAGATCGCGGCGCTGCTGGCGTCGCGGTTGGAGGCAATGCCCTACCCGTCCGAGCAGCTCCGGGAGGCGTGGCGGCGCGCCATGTTCCTGCAGTTCCACGATATCCTGCCCGGGTCGGGAGTGCGGGAGACCATCGAGCACGCCATGGGGGAGTTTCAGAACACCATGGCGAGCACCGGCATGATACTGACGCGCGCGGTGCGTCAGATCGCCGCCGCCGTCGATACTTCCAGGCTGGCCTCCTCGGGGTGCGCCGACGAGACCGATCTGGGATTGGGGGCTGGAGTGGGCATCGATGCATGGTGGGGCGATATCTCCAGCGCCGGCGTCGGGGAGCGCGGCATCGATCGGTTCGTGGTCTTCAATCCCGCCCCCTTCGAGCGCGACGAGATCGTGCGAGTGAAGGTCTGGAACCGGGAACTTCCCGACCGGGTAATCGTGCGTGACAGCGACGGCCGCACCGTGCCCGGCCAGGTAACTGAACGTTCCCGGGTCTGGGGGCACACTTACGCCCGGGTCGCTTTCCCCGCCCGGGCGCTGCCGGCGGTGGGGTATCGTGCCTACACTGTTGAGGCGAGCGCTGAGGTGGCGGCCGACAGCGCGGTCTTCGTCCGCGAGGAGGGCCGTTCCCACTACCGGCTGGGCTACGGCGGAGGGCAACCGGTGAGCCCGGTAACGATCGGCAACGAGTGTCTCGAGGTGACGATCTCGCCCGAGGCCGGCGGCATCGTCAGCCTCATCGACAGGCGCACCGGGTGGGAGATGGTACCTCAGGGGCAGGTGCTGGGCGCGATCAGTCGTCAGCAGGAGGTGCCGCACGGGATGACCGCGTGGCTGCTGGCGCCCACCACCGAGCTGGCTCAGCCGCTGCGGGGCGGCAAACTGACTCTGCGCGAACAGGGGCCGCACGTGGCGAGCGTGGAGCTGTCGGCGCCGCACAATGAGTCCGAGTATCGACTGGTCATAAGCGTGGCGGCCGGCAGGCCAGGCGTAGACTTCGCCCTCGAGGTCAACTGGCTGGAGCGGGGCGACCCGGATACGGGAGTGCCCGTGTTGCGGGCGCTTTTCCCCCTGGCTCTGAAGGACGGCCGCGCCAACCATGAGATCCCGTTCGGCAGCATCGAGCGTCCTGCCGACGGCTGGGATGCGCCCGCCCTGACCTGGGTTGATCTTACGGGCGTCGCGAGCGATGCCGCGGAACAACCCGTTGGGGCGGCCCTGGTCAATGACTGCAAGTACGGTCACGGCATCACATCCGACACCATCGCCCTGGCCCTGCTGCGCTCCAGCTATGACCCCGATCCGCTACCTGAGCTCGGGCGGCATCAGATCCGCTATGCGCTGCTTCCCCACGCGGGGCCGCTCGAGTTGGCGGAGGCCCTCAAGGCGGGATACGCCTTCAATCACCCGGTCATTCCGGTGGCCACCACCGTGCACGAGGGCGAGCTGCCGCCGGAGGCGGGCGCCCTGGAGGTGCTGACCCCCAACGTGATGGTGGCCGCGCTCAAGCGGGCCGAGGAGGGCGAGGGGACCATCCTGCGGCTGTTCGAGTTCGAGGGACGAGACACGCAGGCGCAGGTGCGGCTGTCGCAGGTGCTGGCCTCGGCCAATGCGCCGGCGGTGGAGACGGATCTGCTGGAGGAGCCTCTGGCACAGAGCACCGCCCGGATGAACGGAGATGTGCTGCAGGTGCAGGTGCCGGCCTACGGGATCGCCACCGTGCGCATCGGATGACGAACGCCGTACTGCGACGAGTTGCCCCGGGGCCTGTCTGACCCGACGTGGCTGCGCCACGGAAGGTATCCCGGCAGTGGGGAAGCGGCATGGCCGGTAGTGACGAGGACGGCCGGGAAAGCGTGCTGGCCGGGAGAGGGAGGATGCGCGTGTGTTGTGGATCTCGATGATACTGATCCTGTGGCCTCTGGCCGAATGTGCCGATGCTCAGCAACCCGCCGGGGAAGCCGGGCAGCGCCCATCATGGACGGTTCCGAAGATAGAGGAAGCTGATGCGCCCATAGTCGAGGCCTTCCTGGGACATGTGGAGACCGGCGCGCGCTACTGCACTCCCGAGCGCATGGCCCGGTTCGCCGCCCGGCCCGAAGACATCACCTGGCAGGCTTCGCTGCACATCCGCATGCCGCTGGTGGCGTATGAGCTGACCGGCGAGCAGTCCTACCTCTACGAGTTCGTCACGCGCTGCGATACGCTGCTGGCCCTGCTCTCTGAGGATGCCGATGGCCACCCCGGCTGGTACGGTCTGGCGCTGGAGGGCTTCCGCCATCCCGACCACCCCGACGAGCCGGTGGACGTGATCATCACCAGCTTCACCATGGCGGGGCTGATGGCCGACTTCGTCAACGTGGTGCGCGCCGCGGGACTGGAGGAGCAGTACCCCGGTACCATCGCGCGCTACCTCGACATCGCCGGGAAGCTGATCGCGAAGTGGGACGCGCGCGGCAACTACCGTGTGCTGCCCGGTGGGAGCGCGGTCTATGTCACCCACGAGCGGCTGCGGCCGGTCAAGGCGCACCTCACCCAGCCGCACAACAAGCACTCGATCATCACTGTGGCGCTGGTGAGCATGTACCGCGCGACCGGCGACGCTGCGTACATCGAGAAGGTCGCGCGGCTGGGCGCGCGCTTCAAGCGCTGCCTGACGCTCGAGGGCGACCGCTACCGCTGGAACTACTGGGACCCCGCAGGCCCCTGGGACGTGGACCCGGCCGATCCGGGCAAGTGGAAGCACTGGATCGGGGCCGAGCACCGCGCGGGCTACTACTCGCACTCGCTCTCGCACGCGGTGCTGCTCTACGAACTCGGGCTGATCTTCGACCGCATGGACATTGAGCGCTTCGTGCGTACACAGACCGAGGTGGCGTGGAACGGTAGCTTTGACGCACCCCGGTACTTCCGCGTGGATGGCCGCCCCGCCGACGAGGGCCACGCCTATCTATGCGCGTGGCTGGCGCCCTTCGATGCCAACGTGCGCATGATGGCCTTCGGCGCCCCCGCGCAGGCCGCGCGCATGGCCGCGCGCGAGCACTCCTGGCAGGGCTCGGTGGTCGCGATGCGCTGGCTGGAGGACAAGTACGTGCTGCTGCCGCGCTGGGCCTCGGCCGAGCCGGTCGAGGCCGACCTGGTGGCCGGGTGGGCCGCGGGTGAGGGAGCCGCGCTGCTGCACGAGCTGGCGTACGAAGTCACCGGCGAGGGCTACCAGCCGCCGCTGACGCCGGCGCAGATGCCGGGGGCGCTCGGCGAGTAGCTCAGATCAGCCGCAGGCCCGGTCCCCCATCCTCGCCGCCCGTGCGCTCGAAGGTCAGGTGCGCGGCCATGCGCACGCCCTCGTCCGCCCACTCGTCCGGCGTGAACTCTTCGAAGTAGCCGTAGCTCAGGTCCGCCCAGACCGGGGCGATGCCCAGCAGCGGCAGGAACTCACGCAGGTCGTCCTCGGCGAAGATCGACTGCGCACGCAGCGCGGCTTCGAGCTTGGCGCTGCCCACCTCATCGGTGAGGAGTGGCCCGAGGGCCTCCGCGTGCTCGGCGAGGTCGAGCTGGTCCATCTTGAGCCAATCTCGCTCTTCCGCGGTCAGCTCATGCTCGTCCCCGGCGTCGGCCTCATCCTCGTCCAGGAGCCGTGGCCCCGACGCCGACTGCAGTCGATCGGCCAGCCCGGGCATGAGCTGCGCGATCATCTCCTGCATCTCCGCCATCAGGTCCGGCATGTCGCGGTTGAGCCACGCCCCATAGTGGTGCATCTCGTCGGGCGTGGGTGTCTGCCCGCTCTCCCAGCGCTCCTGCATCTCGCGGATCTCGGGCGGCATCGCGTCCTGGATGCGCTGCTGGAAGTCTTCGGCTCGTTCGGCGAACTGCTGCTGCAACTGCGCCAGGTGCGGGTCGCCTACCCCGCTGAGCACGTCTTCCTCGCCGAAGAACTCGGCGTAGTCCACTTCGCCCATCGAGTCGAACTCGTCGATCAGATCGCCGGATGCGAAGAGCGTGTAGTGCCAGGAGTCGCTGTCATCCACAAACACCGACAGCGCGTGTGTTGAGAGGCGCTCCGACAGCTCCAGCGCCAGCTCCGAGCCCTCCGTCAGATCGCTGTCGAGCAGCGACACCCAGCCCTGATGTGGCTCGGAGACGCGGATTGCGCGCAGTGGGCTGGCGCTGGTCAGCAGGTCATCGCCCACGGGCGCTTCCTCGCTGGGCCGGCAGCCCATCTCCGTCAGCAGCGCCCGCACCGCCTCGGCGACGGCGTTGGCGTCATCGCTGCGCACGTGAACGCCGTTGGCCCAACTGCCCATGGCAACGACCTCCGCTGCTCAGAACTCCCACGTCCCGAAACTCCCTGGTTCAACGAAGCCGGTCACCACCTGCGACCAGGCCGACAGCTCGCGCCCCGGGCGGCGCTGGCGGCAGATGTTGGCGCGCAGCGTCTCGCCGCGCTCGGGCGGCTCCCAGTCCATCGCCGCCCACGGCAGCGCGATCTCCACGTTCCAGAAGTCGTCGCCCATGAGGGTTGCGGTCTTCAGCTCCGGGTCCCACGACGTGTCGCCGGTCACGTCGGTGTGCCGCGCGTCCCAGACCACGTTCGCCGGGTTCACGATCACGTGGTAGTAGGGCTCGCCCGCGGCGCGCTGCACGAACAGGTCGATGCTGTCGCCCAGCCACACGTCGTCATCGCGCCTGCTGCCCACGACCTCCAGCGCCTCCATCTCCGGCTCCTGGCAGCGCACCGCCACGTAGAGCGCCCGGTCATCGAAGGTCACGTGCGCGATGGTGCTCGCGCTCAGGTCCGCGGTCGCGGCGTACCTCGGCAGGAAGGGCTCCAGCTCGGTCGCGTAGGTCCAGCCGAGGTCGTCACGATGGCCATCGACCACGGGCGGCACGTTGGTGTTGCCCGTGAAGCTGCCCGCGAGCGATGTCGGCTGGCGCCTGACGCGGGCGCTACGGTGCTGCAGGTTCGCCTGGATCTCCGCCTGCATGCGCTCGTGCGCCGCCTGCCAGATGGCGTCGGCGTCGATGGTCATCGGCTCACCGGCGGCGAGCCTGGCGCGCGCGTTGATGACCGCCTGCTCGAGGCCCGGCGGAATGTCGGTATCGGTCCACCAGTTCATCTTCTCCGAGTAGAGCCAGACGTAGCGGTCGGAGGTGTAGAGCGCCCAGTAGGTGTTGTGCTCGAACCACTGCGCGCGCTCCTCAGGGGTCATGTAGTGGCTCTCGAAGGCGCCCGAACGCAGCCCGAAGAGCTGATCTACGTAGAGCGCCTGCGCCACCTGTACCTGCGCGCGGTAGGTGCGCCGGTTCTCGGGCGCGATGGCGCCGAGGGCGGTCTGGCGGATGTAGTGGTAGACGCTGAAGTAGGCGGCCCGGTCGTGGTAGTAGTAGGCGGGCTCATTGCCGTCGGTGAGCACGGTGTCGGGGTCCATGCCGTCGAGCATGCCGTTGACGAAGGCGTTGTAAAGGCCGTAGGAGTAGTCGCGCAGGATCTCCGCGCGCTCCTCGGCGCTCCCGGCACGCGCGGCGTTCATGATGCCGTGCAGCGTGGTGAGGAAGAAGGTGTGGATGACCGGCGCCTCCATCTCCGCCTCGATGGCGTCCACGAACTGCGCGCCGCGCTCGCGCACCTTGGCCTCGAACTGCGCGAACGAGTACTCGTCGGCGTGCGCCTGCGACGGGTAGTGCCACGGGTTGTTGCCGTAGGGCTCGCAGTCGAAGCACACGCCTGCGCAGCGGCCGATGCGCGCCGCCCGCGCGACCTGGCCGACGTTGTGCAGCACCGCCTCCCAGTCGCTGTCGGAGAACCAGTCCATCTCCGAGGCGGCGTACATCATCAGGAAGTTGTCGGTGAAGCGGTCCCACTCGATGCGCTCCAGCGCCGCCTCCTCGGCGGGCGGGATCTCGTGCTTGACCGGCACGAAGACCTGCCCGATCTCGGGGACGCGCATGAGCAGGCCATCGAACGGTCGCTGCTCCATCTCGCGGATGTGATCGGCGACGAAGCTGGGCCGGGGGACATCCCAGCCGTACTCCAGCAACTTCTTCTGCGGCGGCCCGGCGAACTCGACCTGGGCCAGCGCGCTCATCGCGCAGGCGACCAGCAACGCCGCCGCGAGCACTGCACGACGCATGGTCATACGGATCACTCCCGCACGTCAGAGTCTGTGCGGCTACAACTCGACGGTCTCCTCGCTCTCGCAAGACTGATAGACGGCCTCGCCCAGGCGCAGCGCCTCGTAGCTGTCCCACAGGTCGGGGCCGCCCTCGACCTGGCCCAGGCAGCGCAGCGCGAAGTGACGCACCTCGCCCAGGTAGCCGAAGTTCCCGTTGGTGTCCCGGATGCCGGTCCACGCCGGGTCGTAGGTGTAGGTGTAGGGGCCGGTCTCCGGGATCAGCTCGCTCCAGTCCTCCCGCGGCTGCCAGGTGAGCCGCTGCATGCCCTCGCAGATCAGGTGCGACTCGAAGCCCACCAGCTTGACCCACTCGCGGATGTCGCGGAAACCGGTCCGGGTCTCCAGGCCGTTGAGGTCGAGCTGGCCGACCGCGCCGGACTTGAAGCGCAGGTTCGCCAGGTAGGCGAACTGATTCTCGGTGACCTCGTGGTAGATGGCCGAGACACTGGCGACATCGCCACCGAAGAAGCGCGTCAGGTCAAAGATGTGGCAGAGCTGGCCGATGAGCATGGCGCGCTTCGCCGAATCGATGCCCCAGATCTGGGGGTAGGGCCCCTGGCCGAAGTGGCACGTGACCATGTTAAGCGTGCCGAACTCCTCGCGCGCGACGATGTCCCTGGCCATGCGGTAGACCCAGCAGAAGCGCTTCATGAAGCCGCACTGACCCCACGTCCCATGTTCCTCGGCCATCTCCGCGAGTTCCCGCGCCTGCTCGGAGGTGTTGGCCGAGGGCTTCTCGACGTAGACCGGGATGCCGCGGCGCAGCACGATGGGCGCGACCTCGTACTGCATGGGCGCGGGGCCGATGACGAAGACGCCGTCGGGCTCCTGCTCGTCGAGCATTCTCTCGGCGTCTACGTAGACCTCGCGCGCGCCGAAGTTGCGCGCGGCGCGCTCTGCCTTCGCGCGGTCGAGGTCGCACACCGCGACCAGGTCGATCTGCGGCACCTTGTGGATGTTGGGGTAGATGGAACCGGTCGCGAATCCACCAGCACCGATGAACGCCAGTCGTGCCTTCTTCATCTCGTCGGCCATCTGAAGGTCCTCCTCGTTATCACCAGGCACACCAGCGCGAGGACGTGCCTGTCGTTGCCGATAGTGGTTACACCGGCGTACTGCGCGCCAACGCGCCGGAATCCTCCCTGCGTTCAGAGCCGTTGCGTGGCCCGGTCGCCTCGCCCGTGCGCCGTTGCGGGCAGCGAACGCTTCCGTGTTATTGCCGCTCGGAGGGCGCACGTTCAGACGCGCAGTCGTTCAACGGAAGCATGGTTCGGCGGCCGCTATTGTAACGCAGGGCGGACACGGCGTCCGGGCGAGGCGCCTGCACGCCACTTGAGGGGCGCCGGTCACGCTGCGCGCCTCACGGCGTGAACACGATCTTGAGCGCCTTACGGCACGCGATCAGGCCGAAGGCGTGCTGGATCTGCTCGGGCTCGAGGCGGTGGGTGATGAACCGCTCGGGATCGACGCGCCCCGCCAGCATCGCCGCCATCATCTCGTCATGCACCAGGCTCTCGTCGGTGCCGCGCGGGCCGTAGCGGTCGTCCTGTGGCAGCGGCTCGAGCGCCTGCTCATCGGTGCGCGCGGCGTAGGGCCCGAGCGTCCCGTCGGCCGCCAGCGCCTCCAGGCCGCCGGCGGTTACCAGCGCGTCGCCGGTCGTCTCGTAGACCACGTTCGCGGGCCCGCCCAGCAGCTCGATCGCCAGCGCCGGCCAGCCCTCCTCGCGCGTATCCACGTAGGCGTCGGCGCCGAACTCGTGCACCTGCGCCTGCGTCTCCGGCCGCCGGCCTGCGACCACGATGCGCTCGCTGCCGATGAGCCTGCGGCCCAGATAGACCGCCGCCAGCCCGACCGGCCCCTGCCCGGTCACCAGCAACCGCCCGCCTTCGCGGGCGTGGATCATGCGCAGGTAGGAGAGCACCTCCTTGAGCGTGATCAGCACCACGGCGTGGTCGGGCGCGATCTCGGGCGGAATGACCTGCTGGTGCTGATGGCCACCCGGGCCTGGTGGAGAGCCGTCCTCCTGCCACGCCCGGCGATCGGTCACCAGGCCGTACTGCGCCATGCCGCCCCACCAGGAGCCGTAGCCGGGCAGGCTCAGCATCGGCCGGAAAATCTGGTGGCCCTGGCGCAGATAGCGGCAGTTCGGCCCCAGCTCGATCACGTCGCCGACCGACTCGTGGCCGAGCAGGAAGGGGCACGCCTCCGCGGTCGCGCCCATGAGCCGGCAGTCACGGATGTGCAGGTCGGTGGCGTTGCAGATCGAGAACGCGGTGGTGCGCACCAGCGCCTCGTACGGACCGGGTTCAGGCGCATCGCCCACCTCGCGCCAGACGGCCTCGCCACATCGATCGACCACGACGGCTTTCATCGCGACCACTCCAGTACCACGCCGAGGCACTCCATCGGCCGGAAGACCGCGAGGTCATAGGCCTCCTGACAGCGCTCGACGGGGAAATGATGGCTGATCAGCGCACCGGCGTTGAAGCTGCCCTCGGCGATCATCTCCAGCAACCGCGGTTGCAGGCCGCCGGTGGAGCAGGGGAAGTGCATCGTGATCTGCTTGCCGTGGGCGGCGTTGAAGTCGAAGCACGCCTGGCCGGGGTACCAGCCCTGCCAGACCACCTTGCCGCGCGGCGCCGCCAGCTCGACGGCGAGGTCAGTCACCGCCGCCGACTGCGTGGATTGTGCTACCACGCTGAAGCCGGGCAGGTTGCGCTCGGCGAGCCACGCCCGCACGTCACTCTGATCGCTGAAGGCCTCCATGCCCAGGTCGCGCATGACCGCCGCGCGCTCCTCGGCGAGGTCCAGGCCGACCACGGTCGCGCCCGCGGCCAGCGCGCATTGCGCGTACGACAGCCCGACCAGCCCCAGGCCGATCACCAGCACGCTGTCCTCGCCCACGACGCCCGTGATGCTGACGCCGTGCAGGCCCACCGCCCACAGTGTGCACAGTGATGCCTCGTCGTCCGGAACGCCATCCGGAATCGGGTGCACGCCCGAGGCGTCAGCGATCACCTCGTCGGCGTGGGTGCCCCAGACGATCTGCAGTTCAGGCGCGGTCAGCCGGCTCGCGACCGACGTGACCGCGACGCGCTGGCCGGGCCGGAACTGCGGCACCTGATCGCCGGCCCACTCGACCACGCCCGCCCCCTGGTAGCCGGTGATCAGCGGGAAGGTGCCGTTGTGGGTGCGGATGCCGCGGAAGATCGAGCCCTCGGTGCCGGCGCTGATGCCGCTCACATTCATGCGCACCAGTACCTGCTCCGGCCCCGGATCCTC
>JALGVA010000200.1 GCA_029820295.1 Candidatus Zipacnadia bacterium | reverse complement strand
TCTGCCCGAGGACGTAGAACGGCGCCTCGACCGCGCCCTCGATGGTCACGGGGACGGTGCCATGGGCGCAGTCACGCGGGATGGTGACGTAGATGAGGCCGCCGAAGGCGTTGGCCACCTCGGTGGTCGCCGCCCCGAGCTGCCACGTCCGCGACACCTCGGGAGCGCGCTGCCAGTCGGATTTGTGCCACAAACGGTCGGAGGACGATCCGACGCGCACACCCAGCGTGCCATTCGCCGCCTCGGCGGGGATCGTGACGCGCACGGCCTCGCCCGGCGCGGCGTAGAGGCCGGTGCTGATCCACCCGGCCCCCGAGCAGACTACGTCGATGGTGCGCGATACGCGCGGCGCGTCGTCGGGCACCGCCCCGGGATAGGCTGCGGCGGCGGGATGCGGGCGCACATCTTCGGCAGAGGCGCGCATCGCCTCGCGCACGTCCCAGGTCAGCGCCAGCCGGTCGAGCACTTCGCCACTGGTCACCGGGTCGTCGAAGGTCGGGGCCACTTGCCAGCGACGGCCCTGTGTCGCCTCGGCGATGCGCGGGCGGAGGATCGTGTCCTCGGGCGGGAGGGCGTCGAGCGTGCGCGAGAGGATGGCGCCGGCCTGCGCAAGTTGCTCCGGGGTCATCTCCGCTTCGCCGGCCTCTCGCGCCAGGACCATGTCCAACGCAGTCGAGGCGTTGGTCAACGGCGACGGCGTCTCCCCTGCCGCGAAGCCGTCATCGGTGGTACGGCCCAGGGTGCCGTCGAGCCAGACGATGCCCATCGGGGCAAACAGGCGGTTGGTCAGGCTGTCGCTCGCGAGCGTCTTGCCCGGATTGAGCTGCAGCCAGCCCCAGCCGAGGAAGCCCGCGATCAAGCCGCCGCCGTGCCGGACGAAGCTCGACAGCTCATCGATCCGCTCGGCGGGGGCAGCGTCGGGATTGAGGACGATGACATCGAAGCTCGCGAGGCCGGTCAGGTCGGTCTCTTCCGCCCGCAGGCCGAACTCGCGCAGCGTCTCCGCAACGGTCTCATAGCCGTGCACTCCCACTCGCGGGTCATCGTTGTTTGCCGCCCACCGGACAGCGTTCGCCAGCAGCCGCCCGGTGTCCACCATCTCCAGCGTCCTGGGATCGCGGACGAAGTCGTTCTTGCTCAGTGCAACGGCTCTCCCGGCGCCGAAGCGGGTCGCGGCGACCAGAGGCAGCTCGACCCCGCCGGCGCGCCCGACGATGACAGGGAACGCATCAAAACCGAAGGGAGCCACGGGGCCGGGGATGCCCGGCGCATCGACGACGCTGACGCCGTCGAGCAGCGCTTGCAGGTCGGCCTCCCCGCCCCACGCTGCCGTGGCGCAGGCGATCACAGCAAGGACCGACAGTACCCTGTGCAGTCTGCTCACCTCAATAACGATCCGCGAGCGCGGCAGGCGCGTCGCTCAGTCGTCGCCGAAACTCGTCCCGATCAGGCGCGCGGCCGCAATCAGCTCGTGGTCGAGAGGCACGGTCCGACGCTTGCCCGCGACCTTCTCGAGCGGCACCGCCTTCCAGCCCTCGCCGCGACTGGCGACCATCACGTTGTACTCACCCTCAGCAAGAAGCTGCGCGGCGGCGCTGCCCAGCCGCGTGGCCAGCAGGCGGTCGGTAGCCGTGGGGGAGCCGCCACGCTGCACGTAGCCGAGCACTGTCACGCGCGCCTCCAGGCCGGTCAGCTTCTCCAGCCGCCGCCCCACGCGCGTGGCGACGTGATGCCCCTCCCCCGCATCCACATACTGGTCGTCATCGACAAAGCCGCCCCTGGGCTCGGCGCCCTCGGCGACCGCGACGATGCTGAAGCGCTTGCCACGCCGGTCGCGCTCGCGGATGCTCTCGGCCACGACCTCCAGGTCGAAAGGGATCTCGGGGATGAGGATGGCATCGGCCCCGCCGGCCACGCCCGCGGCCAGGGCCAGCCAGCCCGCCTTGTTGCCCATCAGCTCGAGCACCATGATGCGGCGGTGGCTGTCGGCGGTGCTGTGCAGGCGGTCGATGGCCTCGGTGCCGATGGCCACCGCGGTGTCGAAGCCGAAGCATACGTCGGTCCTGGCGACGTCATTGTCGATGGTCTTGGGCAGCGTGAGCACGTTGCAGCCCGCCTCGACCAGCTTCATCGCGTTCTTCTGCGTCCCACCCCCGCCCAGGCATACCAGGCAGTCCAGGCCCATCGCCCGGTAGTTCTCGCAGGCGACGCCGGTCATGTCCACCACGCCTCCACCGGGCGCCGGGTACATGTGCGGCTTGGCGCGCGAGGTGCGCAGCATCGTCCCGCCCAGCGTCAGCAGCCCGGACAGGTCGTCCCAGTCGAGCACCCGCCAGCGGTTCTCGATCAGCCCCGCGAAGCCGTCATAGATGCCCAGGATCTCGATGCCGTACTCCCCGCGCGCGGCCTTGGCCACCGCCCGGATGGCCGCGTTGAGCCCCGGGCAGTCGCCGCCCGCGGTCAGGATGCCGATGCGCGTGGTCTTGCTCTGGGCCATGCCCGCTCAGCCTCCTCGATGTTCGGTGTGCGCGCCGGCCCCGGGACATCACCACGGCGGCAGAGCCATCGTACCGCCCTCGAGGAACACCGACGTACCGGCGATGTAGCCCGCGTCATCGGACAGCAGGAAGGCGGCGGCCCTGGCCACGTCCTCGGGCGTGCCCAGCCGCCGCACCGGAATCTTCTCGGCCACCTCGGCGTAGAGTTCGTCGATGGGCTTGGGGAAGCCGGCGGCGCTGGCCGCCAGCATCGGGGTGTCGATGGTCCCCGGGCAGATGGCGACGGTGCGCATCACGCCCGCGTGGTCGGTGGTGAGACAGCGCACGAGCGCGTCCAGCGCCGCCTTCGAGGCGCAGTACAGCGCGTGCGCGGGGAAGCCCACGAAGGCCGCCACCGAGGTGGTGATGAGTAGCACGCCGCCGCCCTGCCGCTCGTAGACCGGAACGAGGTGCTTGGCGAGCAGGAAGTTGCCGCGCACGTTCACGCCCATCACCAGCTCCCACGCCTCGTCGGTGAAATCGGTGACCGTGCCCTCGACCCATACGCCGGCGTTCGAGCAGCAGCCGTCGATGCGCCCGTGCTTCTCGACCGTCCCCGCGATCAGCGCCGCGATGTCGTCCTCGCTGCGCATGTCACAGTAGACGAAGCCGGCCTCGTGGCCGGCCTCACGCAGGTCGGCGACCAGCTCCTCCCCGGCCTCCTGCTGGATCGATGCTGCGACGACCGTCGCGCCCTGCTCGGCGAAGTGGCGCGTGCAGCCCGCGCCGATCCCGGAGGTGCCTCCCGTCACGATGATGACCTTGCCCTCTATGGACATGAGCGATCACTCCCTGTGAGCGACAAGCTACGGGCTACGAGCTGCGAGCCAACGGCAACGACAACGGCGAAAGGGACCGCGGCCTGTCATGCGCCCTCTGCCGGGTCCTCTTCGATGGTCCAGTGGTGCAGGGCGTCGGGGTAGAAGCAGATGGCGACGCCGGTGGCGTCGTAGTGCCGCCCCTCGCCCTCCTCCTCATGGCGCGCCCAGGTGTCGGCCAACACCAGCCAGCCGCCCGGGACCTTCGCGCGGTAGAGATTGCCGTAGTGCGGCGTGTCCTTGATCTTCTCCCAGTCCACAGCGGACCACCTCATAGTTACGAGCTACGGGCAACGCCCCACGACATACGGCACGGCCGTTCGGCCGCCGGGTGCCTCGTTCAGCCACGGTGCAGTGGCGCGGTCCGCTATGCCTCGCGGCACCGCGCCTCACTCGCCGAGTGCAGCCCGCACGGCGCTGGTCAGGCCATACAACATCTTGCCGATCTCATCAGTGAGCGCGAGAACCGGCGCCAGGTCCTCATCGGTCGCGTAGTTAAGCCGCGCGGAGAGTTCCCAGGAACGTCTCGAGTTCCGCGAGGCTTCCCACGGCGATGCACCAGATCGCGGTATGTCGCCTTCTCTCGACCCATACACAGTTCTCCCGCGCGACGTGGCAGGCCCGCATGAGGCCGCGGTCAGCCGTTGCCCTTCCAGCCGCGCAGGGGTCGGCTCTCGTGGCTCGTGGCTCGTAGCTCGTCGCCGCGATCAGCCGCGGGGCGGCTGATCGTACTGCATGTACTCGAACACGCAGCCATCGACCATGGCGAAGACCACCCAGCGGGTGTCGTCGGGGCGGAACGGGCCCAGGATGACCTCCTTGCCCTCGATGTCGCGCTTGTAGTCGTCGGTCTCGAAGCACACGTGCGGCAGCTCGCGCAGCGGGCCGGTCACCGGGCTGTCCTCCTCGTAGCGCAGGAACTCGACCCTGAACGGGTGCTCGTCCGGCTCGGTCACCCACACCTTGGTCTCGGGCACATACCACTCCCCCGGCTGGCTCTCGGTCGTCGGCAGGCCGACGTGATGAAACTTGCGCATGATCCTCCTCCTGTCGGCGTGATCAAATGAATCGCAGGCTGAACAGGTCGGCATCGGACATGACGAAGCGCAGTCGGATCGGCCGCCCGGCGAGCGAACTCACGTCGCTCTCCCCGCCGCGCCAGGTCACGGGGCGCTCGATCTCGTCGCCGAACACCTCGTCGCAGTCGCTCAGCGCAAAGCCCTCGATGGGGCGGCCGTCGGCGTGCTGGATCTCGACGCGGATGGCGCCGGCCGCGGAGGTCGCGAAGTTCAGGATCAGTCGCCCGCCGGCGTAGCTGAGGGGCCTGGTGAGCATCTCTCCGCCCGACAGCGGCGCGTGCGCAGAGGCGAAGCCGTCGATGCGCAGCGCGTAGCGGCGCAGGGCCACCGGCGCCAGCCAGACGTTCTCGCCCGCCCAGAAGCACAGCTCGTCGGGGGCGCCGGGCAGCGAGGATGCCACCTCAACCAGGCCGAGGCTCACGTACTGGTGGCCGTAGATCCACGTGCCCGGACGCTGCGGGCCGGGCGGCAGGAAGGCCTCGTCCCAGCGGCGGAAGGTGATGCCGTCGCGGCTGGTCATCAGCAGCGTGTCCGAGATCGCGGTGCCGAAGCGCACATGCGCCTCGGCGACCTTGCGGCGGTTCTCCTGGTCGGGCAGCGCCTCCATCGACGGCGACCAGCCGCGTTCGACGTAGCGGGCGGGCAGGCCCACGAAGATGTGCGGCGCGCGATAGTAGGGCTGCACCTGGTTGGTGTAGAGCTGCTCATCGGGCGCGCCGGGGTAGCGCAGCCACTGCGGTTCGGACCAGCTCAGGAAGTCCGACGAGGTGGCGGTGCGGATGTCGCGCAGACCCACGCCGGGCTCCCCGCCGCGGAAGTCGCGGATGTAGGTGCGATACTCCCCGCGCACACCATCCCAGAACACGAGGTTCTGCGAGTCGAAGGGCGTGCCGCGCAGGATCGGGCGGTCGCCCAGCAGCTCCCAGTGAATACCGTCGGGCGAGGTCAGCGCCCACAGCGCCGCCGCGTCCTCGAACCGGCCCTGTCCCACGGCCTTGTAGCGCTGCTCGGGGGGGCAGGCGGGGTTGCCGTCGCGGAACGGGCAGAAGCCGTGGTCGCCCTGGCCGCGCCAGATGATGTTGTTGTCGGCCGAGCCCTCGTGCTCGACGATGCCCAGGCTGGGACGCCGCCAGGTGACGCCGTCGTCACTCTCGGCGTAGCATACCGAGTCGGTCACCGGCAGCAGGCGACCGTCGCGCACGTCGAGGGAGTTGCCCTTGTACCACATGCGGTACAGGCCGCCCTCGTGCATGACCGTGACGTAGCCCGAGCCCGAGCCCTCCCACGGGCGGTCGAGCACCAGCCCGACCTCACGCGGCTGCGGGTGGTGCAGGCGCAGGCGCGCGCCCGTCATGCGCTCGATCAGGAAGTCGTCCACCATCGGCTCCAGCCGCGAGCCGAGGTCGATGGGGGTGGCGTCGGTCATCGTCTATCGGCCTCCGGGACGGCGCAGTGGCCGCCGTTCAGTTCGCCCGCTCCCGGTTGTCCAGCGCGCGGTCGATCATGCGGAAGATGTCGTTCTGCGGCTCGTAGCCCAGCATGGTACGCGCCTTGGTGATGTTGATCTCGAACGAGTGGTAGCCCGCGGCGGTCACGTCCACGGTGGGCGCGCCGGTGCGCTCGGACAGGTAGTCGCCGGCCACGCGATAGTCGAAGGCGCTGGGCCCGGCGATGTTGAACGAGTGCCCCAGCGCCGTCGGGTTGCCCAGGATCTTCCCGAAGGCCTGCACCACGTCGTCGATGTGCACGATGTGCCGGTAGTAGGGCCGGCCCGTCTCATCAACCTGCACCGCGACGCGCTCCTCCCCCGCCTCGACCAGCGCCATGATCTCCGGCGCCACCTCGCCAAAGCCGTGACCGGGCTCGGCCGGGTTGACGTTGTCGAGCAGCGAGAAGTGCCCCAGCAGGTCATCGCGCTCGAACACCCACGAGCAGCGCTGGATCGTGAACGGGATGCCGTACTGGATGGAGTACTGCTCGACCATGACCTCCTCCATGACCTTGGTGAAGGCGTAGTAGCCCGGGTAGGCCATGAGGCGGTGGTTCTCGTCGATGGGAGTGGGCTGAGGGTAGAACCAGATGCCGAAGGCGGCGTCGCCGCCGAACAGGATGAACTGCTCGATGTCCGCACCGCGGCAGGCCTCCAGCACGTTGAGCGTGCCGCGCACCGACACGTCGAAGAAGCTGTCGGGGTCCTCCTTGGTGGTGGCGAGCTGCACCACGGCATCGGCGCCTGCGACTACCTCCCGGCAGGCCTCGGGGTCGGTGATCGAGCCGGCGATGCTCTCCACGCCCGCGGCCTCGACCGGTGTGCGATGCACCAGCGCGCGCACCGCCAGCCCCCGCTCCAGCATCAGCGGCACCACGTGGCGGCCGATCTTCCCGGATGCTCCGAACACGGCGACGGTGTGGATGGACATGGATGGTCACTCCGTGAAGCGGCAAGCTGCAAGCCGCAAGCGGCGAGCTGACGGCCGAGTCGGTCGTCCGCTCCCTTCGGCGCAGCGCGACGCCGGACCTCCGCGGCAGGCGCCAAACAGCGGCCGCCGGCCTCAAGGTGACTAGCGTGCGTGACGCACGGCTCTGCGGATGAGGAGAGCGAACGCAGGGGTCGTGGCGAGGAGCGTCGCGACGGCCAGGTGCGTCCACAGGTTGGGAGAGGCCGTGATGCGAATGCTCAGGAGCACGCCGCACATGTATGCTACCGTCATCGTTCCGCCGACCCCGAAGGAGATCGCGCATCCGAAGCGGCGCGGTCCGGGTGAGGGGGCGGTGCGGAATGATCGTGGAAGCACGCGGTGCAGTGCGAGCCCCACCGGGCGGCGGACGGGCGGCGGCCATGCGGCGCTCCAGGCCGCGGACACGGCACTAAGCACCAGGCCGTACACGGCGATCACTATGGCAGTGATGTCGTCGTCCCACGGCGCGTCCGGCCCGCCGAAGACCGCGTAGTCCAGCCCGATCCACGCCGCACCCCCAGCCGCCGCGCCCAGCCCGCACAGCGCAAACAGCGCGAGGGTGCCGTCATCCTCCAGGCGCGATCTGACAATCGCGTGGATGACTGCCCCCGCGGCGGTCCCGGAAAACACTGCCAGCAGCGCAGCCCCTGCGAGCAGATCCATGGCAGCTTGGCTCCGGCGGCAACTGAGGTCTCTGTGGCGCGAGCTTCCAGCCCGCGCACCAACTCGTGGCGGGCAGGATGCCCGCCCCACGGTGCGGGCTCTTCGGCGCAGTGCGACGCCGGACCTCCGCCACACGCTGCCGGTTCGCAGGGAGGAAGCGGCGGAGCGGGCGCGAATACTCTCTTTCCGGCGCCGCGAGTGAGCGGCGCGGCATTGGGAATACGGACCGCACGCTCGACACTTGTGGGAGGCACGCAATGAAGCGCGTAGGAATCGTTGACTGGGACACCTC
>JALGVA010000052.1 GCA_029820295.1 Candidatus Zipacnadia bacterium | reverse complement strand
GCGCACGTTCTCGCGGCCCGACACTCGACCCCAGGCGGTGACATGCCGTTGCGGGCGGAACGTCCGCGCAAGTAACCCGTACTATACGTCCGTCCTCGGGCCATGTCAAGCCCATGAGCAAGTGCCTGCCCACCGTTTTTCGCCGCGAGGCTCGCACAGGTCGTGAGGAGAACGCCGTTTCACGGTAACATTCTTGAGGTAAACTGGCGGTGATGCCGGCGACCATAGCCGCAAGGAGTGCTCCGCAGCCGCGGGGAAATGACGACCATCCGCAGCCGCAAGGAGGATGCCGATGCAGCCTGCCCGTCCGCGATTCCGGTCCCGTCACGAGCCCGGATCTCGCGCCTCGCTCCCCGCGCTGGTCATCGCCATCACACTGTCCCTCGCCTCCTGCGGCGGTGGACTCCCCGGCGCCGAGGCCCCCGCACCGCCGCCACCCCCGCCCGAGGGCACACACTTCGTCTCGCCCGCCGGCAGTGACCGGGGCCCGGGCACAGAGGCCGGGCCCTGGCTGACCCTCCAGCACGCCATCGACCGGCTCGAGCCCGGGGACGTGCTGATCGTCGAGCCCGGCACCTACGTCGAGCGCCTGAGTATCGCCCCGCAGGGGACCGCCGATGAGCCCATCGTCATCCGCGCTCGTCAGACCGGCACGGTCATCATCGACGGCGCCGGGGGCATCGCCATCGCCGACCGCGGCGACGGTATCTCCCACCTGACGCTCTCCGGCCTCACCGTCGCGAACGCCTCCCGCGGCGTCTTCCTCGACGCGCCCGTCAACGGCCTGACCATCGCCGACTGCGCCATCACGGGCTGCGCCAACGCCCTGCTCGTCTATGCCGGGCGCGACCTGACGCTGCGCGACCTACGCGTGACCGACTGCCACGACGGCATCGGCCTGGGCGTCAAGGGACAGTGCGGCATTGACGGCGTGGAGATCACCGGCTGCACGGTGACGCGCGAGCTGGATTTTGAGGGCGATGACAACGTCGATGGCATCCGAGTCGAGGGGTTGTGCACGGGCCTGCACGTCGCCGAATGCCAGGCGACCGGCTACGATGACTCGGGCTTCGACATCAAGCCCGACGGCGCGCTGGTCGAGCGCTGCCTGGCTCATCACAACGGTGACAACGGCTTCAAGCTGTGGGGCGCCGGCGCGCGCCTGGTCAACTGCATCGCCCGCGACAACGCCGACACCGGCGTCACTCTCGCCGACGCGGTCGAGATGTACCACTGCACCGTCGCCTTCAACGGCCGCGCCGCCCTGCGCCCCGGCGGCGAGGACATCACGCAGATCGTGGTGCGCAACTGCATCATCGCCTACAACTTCGTCCGCCAGTACGTCGCCCAGGGCGGCCCGGGCATCTACGACGACGACTACAACCTCTACTACGCGGTCGAGGACGAGCTGATCTGGAAGGTCATGGACGGCGACCGTGGCGCCTACACCCTTCAGGACCTGCGGGGCGGCGCTCTCCCCATGGGCGCGCACGACATCTTCGCCGACCCGCGCTTCGCCTCGGTCATCGACACCGACCTGAGCCTGCGCGCGGGCAGCCCCGCCGTGGACGCCGGCCTGCCGCTCGACTTCGTGACCGTGGACTTCGCCGGCGTCCCCCGTGACGACCGGCCCGACATCGGCGCGCTCGAGGCGCAGTAGGCGTCACCAGTCCTCCGAATCTTAAGCATGCCTTCCGCATATCGCGGTCGGTTGTGAGGGAATCGTGAGGAGGATTCCCGCCGCGTGCGTAGTATAAGGCCTCGCCAGTGGGCGACCGTCTGGCGGCGGCGCATCACCGGCGCTGCAGCGGCCGCCTGAGAGACAAGCGGTTGTCTGAGAGGAGATGGGGCTCCTCATGTCTCGCCTTCCCTGGCTTGGGCGCGACCTTCAGTCTGCCGAGCCCCCTCCGCAGCGGGGGACTGCCGTATGTACGCGGCGGCGCGCATCTATCGCGATGCGTGCGGTCGCGGTTGCCACGTACACCGCTCCCTTCCCGGCCAGGCTCCCGACCCCATCCCCCCACACCACCGCCGAACCTCAGCCGACGCTGCCATCGACTGACGCGACTGGCGGCTCGGATGGCGCACCGTCGGAGAGGGCGAGCCCCAAACTACGCGCGAAGGAGGTGACCGGCTCTATGCGCGCAATAGGGATGTTCCTTGCTGTCGTGGCGACCTTGTGTCTGACGGCATCTGCTTGGGCCATCTCGGTGGACGACACGGGTTCTAGTGCGACGCAGACAGGGAGTTGGGGGTTCCCTGCCGCCGAGGAGACCTGGGGCGGGCGATGTGTAGCAGTCAACTACTGGCTACACCGCTTGGATGGTGACGTGGGGTCCACTATCAAGCCATTCACGAACCTCCGCTTCCCGCAAGGTCCCTATGACAAGAGCTACCTGAACCAGTGGCTGTCGCCCGATGCAATGCACTTGGTCATCTGGACCGACCAGGACGTCTCTGGCCAGGGCTTCGATTACTACAACCCGGCCCTGGACAACAGGGACCTACGGTTCACCGCCTGGTTCGACAGCAACTCCGATCCAAAGAAGGCAGCGGTAGCTCTGCACTGGAAGACCGTAGACGCGTCGGGTACCATTCTGCACTCGGGATGCTACAAGCACCCACTTGGTGGTGGCGCGACGGCTTGGTGCGCCTGTACTTACGACCAGGCATCCTATGACGCCGAGGTACCATACACTGCGGCCCCCGAAGTACCTGAGCCAGCCACGTGGATGCTACTGCTCGCTACGGGCGCGCTCGGCGCCATCAGACGCCGACGCCGGAAGTAACGTGAGACGCGGTGGACGCCGCGCCGCCACGGCGTCCGCCTGACCGGAAGTCATGAGGCCCCGGGTTGTCTCGACGCCCGGGGCCTCAGCGTGCTACACCTGTCGCCTACGGGCGTCGCCGTCGCTTCAGCGCCAGTGCCCCGATCCCGACCAGCACGAGGCCAAGTGTACCCGGCTCCGGGGCCAACCGGTTGTGCATCCACAGCTCGTAATCCCCGAGGCCGTCATCCTCCTCCCCGAAGGCGTAGAGCATGTCTCCCCCCATGGCACCGGTGTTCCCACCCACCGCCGCGTACCACGTCCCTGTCGCTGGCACCAGCCAGTCGAGCAGCACCGCGTCGGTTCCGGTCGAGTACGACCAGTAGTCGTCGTAGCTGTCCACCAGGCCGCCGAGTGGGTCGTAGAGTTCGAAGTAGGGGTTGATCGGGTTGGTGAACCGGTTGCACCGCTGCGAGAACACCTCGAGCGAGACGCGGTCACCCTCCTGCCACGAGAACGCGTACCAGTCGGTCTCGCCCACCACGCTGATCGACGCCGTCACCGCCACGCTGCACCCCCCCGACAGGAGCTGGGCCGTGTCGCGCTCGCCGTGGTCGCTCGCCTCGGCATGGACGGTGATGCGTCCGTCCGCGGCGTCGAGCACCCACGCCTCGCGCACCCCGAAGTCGCGGTCGGCCGCTCGTTCGGCCTTCGACAGGCCGGTGCTGCCCGTCGCCATGATGTGCTGGTTCGTCTCCGAGCCGCCCTCCCAGACCGTCGCCCCGTACTCGGGCACACCCGCGTCGCCGATCGGGCCGAACGCATGGTGGTGACACAGTCCCAGCAGGTGGCCCATTTCGTGGGCGGTGGTGCCCGCGAGCGTGTTGGTCAGCCGGTCCCAGTCGTCGAAGTAGCTCGAGTCCCAGGCGTCAAACTCGCTGCTGTAGATGACCGCGGAGTCGCTGTCATTCAGGTTGCGCCAGTCGATGTCCTCCGCCATCCCGAAGATGTGGGCGCTGGCGTTGCCGTCGTAGCCACCGATGTCCACGTGTGAGTAGCTGCCCGAGGGCGCCTGGTAGCCGGGGGTCACCGGGTCGAAGTCGTAGCCGACGCTCACCGACCACCGCGCGTAGTCGGCGGCGACCGCGCTCGTGATGTCGGTGACCAGCGCCGCCTCCTGGCCGCCGAACCCGTAGGGGGAAGCGTCGAAGTCAGCGAAGTCCAGCCAGAACACCGAGTCCGCGTGCGCAGCCATGCCGCACACCGTAATCAGCAGTGCCAGCATCGGCGGCCGCAGCGCGCGTGCGCCTGTCGTCGTCCACACCGAACGTCTGTCCACCGGGATGGGCCACCTTGAACGCGACGTAGCATTCGTCAGCATAGACTGTACGCGGCGGTTCCACCCGGATCAAGTCTGTCAGGCCAGTGTGAGATGATCGTGAGTGTTCGCGTCCCCCCGCGGCCTCTTGGGTGCCTACCGGCCCTGTCTCACAGATGAGAGACTGTGACAGAAACTTAAGCATCTGGTGACGGGATGATGTGCCCTCTGGTATTGCACTGCGGGCCGCATATCGTTAGAATGACTTATGCCTTCCCACTCCTGTCTTGAGCAGGGGGGGGACGCAACCGATGGCATCCGCGACCGGTCAGTGCCGGCGCGGTGATGTCTCGTCAGAACCCGATAGCCACCGCGCGTGGCGCCTCATCGAACCAGGCCTGCAGCATTTCATCACGGCCCGGCCACTGCGACCGTCTTGAGGGGCGGCCGCTTTTTTGACCTCTGCGCACCAACGATCAGGAAAGGACTGCCGTACCCGCCCTGCACGTCTGACCACCGCCGGCAGACGCAGGAAGGGGCTCGGGGTGTAGACGTTCGTCGCGGGGCCACGAGCATATTGCACCACCGGCTGGACACACGCTCCCTACGGCCCACCCACAAAGGGGTGCAAGATGCCATGCAGGCGGTTGAGGGAACTCTGCTGCTGGTGGAGGACGACCTGACACTGGCGGCGGCGCTGGAACACCGACTGCGCAGATCCCGGTTCAAAGTGCTGCACGCGGCTTCCGGCCGGGCGGCGTTCAGCGTCTTCGATGCCGGCGAACCGGACCTGGTCATCCTCGACCTGATGCTCCCCGACGTGCCGGGCGAGGAAGTCCTCGACTGGGTTCGCGAGAACAGCAACATCCCCGTCATCATCATCTCCGCCAAATCCGCGGAGTCCGATCGCATCGGCACGCTCAACAACGGGGCGGACGACTACATCACCAAGCCCCTCAGCCTGAGCGAGCTGGAAGCCCGCATCAGGGCGGTGCTCCGCCGTTCGTGGATCTCCACGGAGAACGATGACAACGGCAACGGCTCAGCCCACAGGTCGCGCTCCGAGCTGTCCTACGGCGGTATCACGCTCGGACTGTCCACGCGCGAGGTGTGGCTTGACGGGGAACGCCTCGAAGTCTCGCCGATCGAGTTCAAGCTGTTGCGTGTGCTGACCGAGCGCGGCGGGTCGGCGGTGAGCGTCGAGCAGATCATCCGCAGCGTGTGGAGCTACGACGGCTACGATCGCCACATCGTGGAGAGCAACATCCACCGCCTGCGGCACAAGATCGAGGAGGACCCCCGCCACCCGCGGCGGCTGGTGACGGTCCGAGGCTTCGGCTACAAGCTCGTGGACCTCGATGGCCGCGCCTGAGCTACGGGGCGTTGCCCCACGGGTCGTCCTCATCCGCAGCACGCGCCGCAGGATCATCTCCGCCCACCACATCCAGGCGGTAGCCGTAGTCGGCCACGTGACGTATGCGCCTGGGGTGCAGCGGATCATCCTCCAGGGCGGCGCGCAGCGACATGACCGTGTCACCCAGCGTCGCCAGGTCCCCCGAGCCGTTCGGCCATACCCGCTCCACGCAGGCGTCGGGCGACACCACGCGCGGCGAGTACTCGATGAGCGTGCGCAGCAGCTTCACCTCGGTGGGCCGCAGCCTGACCTCGCGGCCGGCAACGGTCACCCGGTGCGTGCTGAGGTCAAGGGTCAGGTCGCCGAAGGACAGCAGCCGGCCCCGCTGCACGGCGCCCGCCTCCTCTGCCGCGAACCGCGGCGCACCCAGCAGCCGCAGCGCCCGTACCACGACCTGCGTGGGCTCGAACGGCTTCGCCACGTAGTCGCTCACACTCTCCTGCAACTCCGCCAGTTCCCGCTCCTCCGGGAGCATCACGCCCAGTAACAGCGTCGGGGCGCTGCAGGCCGTCCGCAGCTTGTCGCACAGCTCCAGCCCCGTCATGTCCGGCAGGCCCAGGTCGGTGATCACCAGGTCCGGCTCGTGCACCTGCGCCAGCGCCAGCGCTCTGATGCCACTGTTCACTTCAGCAACGGTCATGCCCTCGCCGGTCAGGCGCGTCCCGAGCTGCCGTGACAGCTCATCGTCGCCTGTCACGAGCAGCACTGTGCGTTGCATGGTGGTCACGTCCCGCCCCGGCATCGGCCCGCGCGCAGCGCACGCGGACCCAACTCGCCTGCGACCCGCGCCTAGCCCATAACCAACTGCTGCAGGTACTCCTTGACCGACAGGCCCACTTCCGGGTCGTTCAGGCTGAAGTGTATGAAGGCGCGGCTGTATTGCAGGAAGTTGCCGAGATCGAAGCGGCGCTCGCCCGGCCTCATGAACTCGGCCCATATGCTCTCGCGATCGTGCACCATGCGCCGCAGGGCGTCGGTGAGCTGCAGTTCGCCGCCGAAGCCGGGCGGCGTCTCCTCGAGGTAGTCGAAGATCAGCGGCTGCAGGATGTAGCGGCCGGCCACGGCGATGGTACTCGGCGCCTCCTCGATCGGCGGCTTCTCGACGATGTCGGCGACCATGAAGTGGGCCTTGCCGGCCGGGGCGCCGATGGGCGTCACCACGCCGTACTGGCTCACCTGCGCCCGATCAACGGTGCGCACCGCGACGACGGCGTCGCAGCCGGTGGCCTCCATGGTGTGCTCCATGCGCTGGACCAGGCCGCCGGGCGCCTGCGTCCCGGTGATCACCGCGTCGCCGAGGGCAACCACAAAGGGCTCATCGTCCACGAACTCGCGCGCGCGCAGCAGCGCCTCTCCCATGCCTCTGGGCTCAGGCTGCTCCACGAAGCTCACGTGGACCCGCTTCTCCACCAGGGCGGTGGCAAAGGTGTCACGGTCGGCGCCGAACCCGCCGTCGTCGGACGCGAAGCTGAAGTAGTCCTCGATGGCGCGCCGGCCGCGTGAGGTGACGATGCACACCTCGGTCAATCCCGCCCCGATCAGCTCCTCAACCACAAGCTGCACGGCGGGCTTGCGCCCCAGCGGCAGCATCTCCTTGGGTTGGACCTTGGTGATCGGGTAGAGGAGCCCGCCGAGTCCGGCAGCCGGGATGACGGCCTTCCTGATGGTCATGCCGCTCCTCTCCGCAGCCGCGAGGGGGTCCCGGTCCTCCCCGGACTGCTCTGCACAGCCGCAGTCATTCGCCCGCGCCCTCAAGGCGCGCCGGTGGCTCCTCAGCACCGCACCCGGCGCAGCCGCCGGGCTCGGTCTTCGCCATCACATGATCACCAATGATGATGGCCAGCAGGCGCCGCTCCGACACCGCGTCGATCAACACCCACATGAAGCCCAGGCCGGCAAGATACAGGATGATGTCCGACCCCCCATGCACCAGTGAGTCGAGGGCGAAGCCCGGACCTGCGAACTCGGCGAACACCAGCACCGAGGTGAGACGCACGGTGTTGGCGGCCAGCACGATCACGGGGGCGGCCAGCAGCACCAGGCGCCTCAGGGCGGCGACTTCCATGATCTCCACCAGCACCGCGGCCGCGAACAGCAGGGCCATCATCGAGTTCAGGCCGCTGCACGCCTCGGCCACGACGAAGCTGTGGCCGTTGAGGGTGAGGGCGATGCCATCGTGCACGACCGCCAGCCCGCCGAACTTCGCCACGCGCGCCGCGCCCTCGGCGGAGATGACCTGCAGGGGCATCCCGACATGCCCCAGCACGTGCCGCGGGATCGGGATCACGAAGAACAGCAGCGCCAGCGGATAGGCCAGAAGCCGGATCCGGCGCGTCCCCATGGCCGTCCATGCGAGCGCGATGATCACGATCGGGAAGGTGAAGCCGACGGCCACGCGCACGCCGATGCGCATGGCGACGACATAGATGAGCAGCGCGACGCCCAGCAGCACCAGGCCGCCCGGCGCCGGGCGCGGGGCGATGGCGCGCAGGCGGTCGCGCTTGCGCCAGATGAGCCAGCCCACCACCAGGGGGACGAACAGGCAGTGGTGGTACGGCTCCTCGCCCACCCAGCGCTCCCAGTACACGCCGGCCACCGGCGTGTACATGCCCGCGAGCACGGCGGCGACCGCCGCCACCCACGCGGTGGGCCGCCAGGACGCCCGGTTGGTCGGCTTGGAGGCTGGTGTCATGATCGGTCACGGAATGATCTCGGTCGGATGATTGCAGGTGAGGGTCCGAATGGCTCCCTCACCAGTCTGCCCTGTGGCGGTTAACGCCGGTTCCCCGGCGGAGCAGCCGAAAGCGTGCCCAGGGCAGCGGATGTGCATGGCATGAGACTCACGGATCGGGCATGATAGGGTGCGCGCCGAACACCGTCTCACTTCGCTTGCCTGCGCGCAGCAGGCGCACTCTCCTGCGTCGAAACGGCGGGGCCGCCGCGGGCTCGCCCGCAGGCGGCCCCACCGAGATGCGTCCTCAGGCTAGTCCTTGCGCCGTCGCCGGATCCATCCACCGATGGCGCCGCTGGCGAGCAGCAGCACCCAGGTGCCGGGTTCGGGCACATTGAGATTGGGATCCTCATACGCATGGATCCTCTTGAACGTGACGATCATGTCCTGGTAGTCAGGCTCAGTCGGATGTGCCTTGTCGCCGATGTGATTGGTGCCCGGGCTGCCACCGTAGTCGAACACGGTGTGATCAGTCGCCGGCAGGTCCTCCCAGCAAAGGACCCACTGGCGTCCCTCCTCCTGTTCCTCCAGTGCAGAGTCAGAAGTCCCACCAGCCGGGTCATCGAAGACCTGCAACTGGTGACGCCCTGTGGCCTCATTGCCGCTGCCCGCCTGATTGAGAGTGTTCCTGCTGTAGAAGTAGGTACTCTCATTGGCCCAGAGGTAGAACCCCCAGTAGTCCGGCGGGTTGGTCCAGTCCCAGTCGAGGTCTCCGGTCGGCGAGTACCACTCTCCGGACTCAGTCCCCGAGAAGATCTCGTAGAGACCGTAGGTACCGTCAGACGAGTTGTCTCCATCGAGATCCCAGGTGGAGATCGTGGCCTTCCGGTTACCACCGTTGTTGGTGTTGATCGGGGTGTAGGTGGTACCGTTGATGTACCCGCCGAACCAACCGAAGTGATTGTAGGGCGCGTTTCCGGCCCACTCGACCTGTAAGCAGGCGTAGCCATCGCCGTTGAACCACAGGCCGTTCTGGTAGTGACCGTTCGACTGCAGGCTCGAGAAGTCGAGCCAGAAGTTGTTCGTGTCGCCTCGGTCGATGCCGCTCGCAGGGTCCGAGTTGTTCGTCCACCACTGGTACACGCTATACTCGGCGGCCGCAGCCATTGACACCGACAGGGCCGTCAGCGCCGCGACGACGAGCAACATCCACAAGCTGTGGTGTCTCAAGGCTCATTCCTCCCTTCCTGTCGTGCTGGTGAGGGCACATCCCCGCCGGTCGAGCCTTTGTCGCGACGCCGGGTCTGTCGCGAGTGCACCTCGACCGGATCAACCCGCGGGATGAGCATCCACTGCCCTCTTGCACGCTCCCGGTATGTCGGGATGCCGTACGGCTCGTCCCCTCATGATGTGTCTCGGACAGCGCCCGGTGCGCGCCGTGTCACGCGCCTGTTCTCGCTGCCCCGCCACCGTCCAACGCCAGGTCGATCTTCGGATCCCCTCCCGGAGCGGTCACCTCGTCGCTCTGGGGATGCGCTGTGATGGTCGATGAGCGCTGCTCGTCCCTGACGCCCGATCGTGTGGAAACCGTTAAGGATCGCCCGCGCCCACGTCACCCAACTGCGCGACACGCCGCCGGTCATGCGGTCGGTGGCGGGGCCGCCGCGGGCTCGCCCGCAGGCGGCCCCACCCATGTGCGTCCCCTGGAACTCGCTGCTATCGGTCCGCGCCGATCGCGCGGCGACGATCGCAGGACCGGGGCCGAGAACGGCATGCCGCCGGTCCGGCCGGTCACGGTCAACGTCAAACGCTAAGTCGGTTCGGCTTCATGCCGTCATGTGTCAGGTCGATGCGTCGGGCGTCCGTCACCGGTCCGGTCCGAGGGGGGCCGTGGGGCGGCCTGGCGACCCGCCGCCCCGTGTAACGGTCCCTCTCAGCCCTTGCGGCGTCGGCGCACCCAGCCGCCGATGGCGCCACTGGCGAGCAGCAGCACCCACGTGCCCGGTTCGGGCACGGGCGGCGTGGCCTTGTACCCGATGCTGTCCGCCTGGCTGTCGTTGTTGCCACACCACAGTGCATAGTGGTAGTGGATGTCGCTCAGGTTGGTGTCGGTCCACAGGTTGATCCCGTAACGGCTATCCTGCGCAGTCGTCGGGATCTGGACGTAGCCCTCCCACACCCAGTTGTCTTGCTGCTGCCAGGTGTCGGCATTGACCTGTCCGGGCCCGCTATTCGGGTATGTCTCCCCGTATGTGCACTCGAGGTAGAGTGAGCCCGCGTACACGTCGCTGGTCATGGTGATGTCGGCGTTTGGTGCATCACTCCGAACATCGAAGTCGACGGGGTGGGCATCCACGTTCTGGTGGTTGTACGGCGTCCCATCAAACTGGTTCGGATGGGCGTCGCGCCAGGCGCTGACCGCCCAGAGCTGCGGGTCGTCCGTACCGCCGATAGACGCGACCGGGTTGTTCTGGCCGGTTCCCGCCGGGCGGTCCGCGTACCAGGAGTCGTCCCAGCTATCTCGGTCAGTGTCAGTCAGCGGGCGACTGCTCGTCCAGTCGAGGCTGCTCCCGCTCCACTTGAAGTCGTGGTTCGGGGCCATGATGACGCCGTACTGCCAGGTGGTGCCGCCATTGACGTCGATGGCCAGAACGGGATGCCGCCGGTAGGGATAGGGGTTGGTCGAACTGCCGTCAGTCCCTACCCCTGTGTTCCTCTGATTGGCGGCGGTTGAGTACGTGTCCCGTCCCGAGTAGCTGGTAATCAGCGCCCAACTGAGCCACTGATTGTCCTCCTGGTCCAGCTCGATGGTGCAGTAGAGTGCCTCGATGTCGTACCACTCACCGCCCGAGCTTCCCTGTGCGTGAGTGAGGTCGTCGGCCACGTAGCTCGCAAGGACCGCGCTGCCGGGTATGACCAGGCTGTCCTGGGCGAACCAGTCCCCGTTTGCGGGGTCCAGACCCCAGTCACTGAGATCGCCGTCGACGGTCACCCACGGCATGGCCATCGCCGGAGCGACGGTCAGTGCCAGGATCACTACACTTGCGATAAGCAAGTGCACTCGCATGCATTTCACCTCCTTCCGCGATGGGCTGGTTACGCTTCCCGCTTCGGCGGTCGTCGCCAGTCGGGACCGGTTCGTCCGCGGGAAAACCTTGTCATGATCGCTGTACTCCATGCTGGTTCCACCCGTCCCGGTGCGCGACCGGCCGCTGAGTTCGCTCCGCGCTGATGGACCTCGGCGCGAAGGCCGCCTGCGCTCAATCGGTTCGTTCATCACGATCAGTGCAGCCTGACCCAACATGCCCGCAGCGCCGTCGCCATCCCGCCGGGCGGGCGGGTGCGAGCTTGGCCAGGGGGTGACCTGGCGACCCATCACCCCATGGATCTGCCCTCAGTCTCGTCTCCGCCGACGCATCCAGCCCCCCAGAGCGCCGGTGGCCAGAAGCAGCGTCCACGTGCCCACCTCGGGCACGGGAGGCAAGGCCCCATAGTGGATCCCCTGGTCCGGCGCCGCACCGTCGGTCTGTGCGTATGCGATGCCGGTAGGGGGAGCGGGGGCCTCGCTGACCGTCGCGGTCCATACGTCCGTGGCGAGAGAGAATCCCTCAGGCTGCTCCGCCATCGCGGGCGCAACAGCCACAGCCACCATCGCGACAGTCGCTATGAGCAGGTAGACCTTCACACACGTACCCTCCCTTCCCATACATCCGGTTGCTGCCTTTCCCGCTTGCACGATCGTCGCCAGTAGGGACCGATTGGTCCGCGGGAAAACCTGTTCACGATCGCTGCGCTCCATGTGTCTGTCACTCTTTCCGGTGTGCAGCGGTCGGGATCTCTTCAGTTACTGCCCCCGTCTTCGGACGCAGCGGCGCCGGCCTCGCTCGCGTCCGTCTGCTGTGCGACCCGCGCCTCGAACGCCTTCACCATCGGCTCGGCATGCGCGAGGAAGATCAGCGCCTCGCCGTTGGGCATCTGCTGCGGCCGGAAGCGCTCGTACCCGGTCAGCAGCGGCAGGTCGCCGATGCCCTCGCCCCTGACGAGCATGCGTGCCCACACCTCGCGGCCGCGCATGACCCGGGGCCCGGCCAGCTCGCGAGAGAGGTAGATGTAGTCGGTCGGCGCGCCCGCTTGCCCCACCGTGGCAAGCTTCTCCGGGGTGTCCGGCAGCAGGATCGCGCGCTGGCCGCCATACCACGCGACCTGCCAGGGGATATCGGTCGCGACCGTGCCGTTGCGCAGCTCCGGCGCCAGAGACCCGAGCAGATTCAGCACGGGCTTGGACGGGCTCTCCGGCGGCGAGCCGCCCCCGATCAGGCTGGCGGTGTAGGGCCAGGCCACGATGACGGCCGCGGCGATCCCGGCGCCGACGAAGGCCCGCCGGGTCGTCAGGTGTCGCCGCATCAGACTGATCAGCGTCGCTACCGCCAGGCCCAGGGCCACCGGCGTGACCACCGCCACCGGATCACCATCGCGGTCGTAGATGGCGACCGTGAGCGCCTGGGCCAGCAGGATGAACCAGACCATGCCCCACAACAGGCGCTGCCGCCGCTCCTTGGCGAGCACAAAGACGCCGACGAGCAGGAAGGCGAACAGATAGGGGTTGATGATCTCGGGCAGCGCGCCGTACAGCCCGGCCAGGCCCCCGCCAATCTTGCGCACCATCTCGCCCGGGTTGCTGAGCGCCCACAGCTCCGGACTGGCGGGCACCCCCGAGGTCTCCCACATCAGAGAGCCGGCAGGGAACTGGCCGGTCAGCATGATCAGGCTGTAGCGGCTCAGCGGCGACACCGGCCAGTCGAAGTGCCTGACGTTGCGGACCAGCCACGGCGCCGTGACGATGACCGCTATGATGGCGACGATGGCGAAGGACTTACGCGTGCGCACCCCGTGGCGGCTGGCCAGCCACACCAGGCCGGCGATGGCCAGCCAGCCGACCATCCCGGTCAGGTAGCTCAGGCCAATGGTGATCGCGGCCAGCACCGCCCAGGGCCACGGTGTGTTGAAGAAGGCCTTGACCCGGTCGAGGCCGGAGGGCTCCTCGTCTTCGGCCCGCGCGGTCGGCTCCCGTTCAGCGTTGGTGACGGCCATGAGCGCGAAGTACAAGGCCGCGGTCACGGTGAGCGCGCCGATAGTCGCCCCGCCCCCCGCCAGCGCCTGCGAGATCGCCTTCATGCTTACGAAGTAGGCCAGCACCGCCCAGACGGCGATCGACTTGCCGTAGGCAAGCTTCATCAGACCGTAGAGGAAGGCGGCCGTGATGAAGAGCAGGATGCCGTTGAACAGGGCCACACCGTTGTCGTCGGGGTCGCGGCCCTTGAAGAACACGCTCAGCCCCAGCGCGTAGAGCGGGCCGACGCCGATGTCGTGGCGGCTGGAATCGGGCCTCCCGATGGCCGTGTGCAGCGGATAGACGACGTTGGTCTTGAACCCGCGCCCGGCCCGGACATTGCGCGCGACCTGGGCGACGTTCATGCTGTCCACAGTCGCGAGATGCTCGAAGTGCGTGCCGTAGAAGCGTACGAAGGCCGCGACGCCGAAGGCGGCGATGATCGTCCCCAGCAGCCAGGCGCGGGCGATGCGGTTCACGCGCGCGCGGGCATCCGCGGAATCGCCCGCCGGCGCCGTTCGGCCGCGGCGCTGCTGCACCACCTGCTGGGTCTGTTGTGCGGGCTGGATGTCAGTCACCATCAAACTCCCCACCATCAGTCGCCGTGAAGTCGGTTGCGCCGGCCGTCGGCAGCTTGCCGCTCAGCGCGGCGTGGAAGTGCGGCGCCAGTCGCGTGGCCAGGTCGACTACCGCCGCCTCGAGTTCCTCGGCGTCTGAGTCCTGCCGGTCATACAGCGTCGAGATGTGCAGCTCTCCCCACGTCCTGGCGCCGGTCAGTTGCTCGCGCCACCCGCGCATCTGCACACGATCGTAGGCGACCTCCTGATCGCCGGGCGTGACGAACCAGGTGCCGGTGAGCGCGCGCCGCTGCGGCTGGTGCATCCACTGCAGGCTTAACTGCATCGCGAAGGGCATGCCCTCCACCTCGAAGGGCCCGCCGATCCAGGGCTCCTCCATCGTCCAGCCGTTGCCCATCATGCCCACGGCCCAGTTGCGCAGGGCCCCGAGCCGACTGGCCGTCACCTGGAACCAGGCCGCCAGCCTCATGCCGTCCTCGTTCTCGTAGACTCGAGCGAGGAAGACCGACTCGTCATCCGTGTTCCGCACCTCGGGCCAGTTCTGGTCAATGCAGGTCCACGGCCCCAGTTGCTCAGGGATCTGTGCGAGCGGCAGGTGCGTGACATCGACCACCACCAGCGCGGCCCTGCCGGCGATCAGGGCCGCCGCCAGCATGCCGAGAGCTGCGAGATGTGTGGTCGACAGTCTCATGATCGTCTACTCCGCCCCATCGCCCCGGAACACGACCGCGACGGTCCTGAACATGATGCGCAGGTCCAGCCACAGGCTGCGCTCCTGCAGGTACTTCATGTCCAGTTCCAGCATGTGGTTGCAGGAGGTGAGCTTGCGCCCGTTGGTCTGCCACGGTCCGGTGATTCCCGGCAACGCTTCCAGCCGGAGCGTCCCGCGCGGATCGCTGATGGGCCGTGAGATCGGGCGCGGGCCCACGATGCTCATCTCGCCCTTGAGCACGTTGATGAACTGCGGCGTCTCGTCAATGCTCCACTTGCGCAGCAGATGCCCGACGCGCGTCACCCGCGGGTCCTCATCAACACGGATCAGCGAGTGATCAGGCTCCTTGTTGCGGTCGAGCACCTCGCCGAGACGCTCCTCCGCATCTTCGCACATGGTCCGGAACTTGAGGATGTGGAAGGGCACGCCGCGGTGTCCCGGGCGCACCTGACGGAAGAGGATCGGCCCGCGCGAGTCCAGCTTGATGGCAATGGCGCACACCAGCCACAGCGGCGCGCACAGGATGATGGCGACAGCCGCAAGCAATACGTCCCCGATCCGCTTCACCGTCAGGTAGGCTGCGGAGGCGCTTTGCCCCGACCTCTCGGCGAGGCCATCGCCTGCGCGCTGACGTGCGCGCTCGAGCGGGGGAGCGACTACCGTCCCCTCGACCGTCCTCGACTCAGCCATCGTGTACCCTCCCCAGGCGTGCGGCTAGCCCGTGGTGAGAACCTGCTCTGCGGCAAACGCGGTCCGGCCGGCCATCGCGTCTTCGTACAGCGTCACGTACCCGTCCACGGTGCGCTCCCAGGTGCGCTCGGTGCGGATATAGTCCCGGGCAATCCTGGTCTGCGCCGCCACCGTCTCAGGGTCAGAGAGAAGCTCACCGAGCCTGCGCGTGAGATCGTCCACATCGCGGCTCGCGAAGGTGAAACCACAGCCGTTGAGCGCCTCGACGTTGGGCTCGATGTCACTGGCAAGCACGCAGCGGCCATAGCTGAGCGCTTCGAGCACCGACACCGACAGCCCCTCGATCTCGGAGGGCTGCACGTAGAGGTAGGCGTTCGAGTACAGCTCCGCCAGCATCCGCCCGGTGACGTAGCCCACGAAGCGGATGCGGTCGGACGCCCTCGAGAGCAGGCTGCGCGTGTAGTCATCCTCGAACGGGCTGTCGCCGGCGATCACGAGCTGCTTGTCGCTGTCGAGCCGCTCCCAGGCATCCACCAGGTGGTGGACGCCCTTCGCCGGCGTGAGTCGCGCGGCAGTGAAGACGTAGTCGTCGGCGCTCAGGCCAAGCCGGGCCATCTCGCACGGCTCAACCGGCTCCATGAGTTCCACGCCGGTCGGTATCGTCGTCGGGCGCCGACCGAACTCGCGCTCGAACGCCCGCGCAACGGAGTCGGAGACCGCGGCCACCTTGTGCGCGAACCGCACGGCGGCCCATGCGCCGGCACGGATGCACATGCTGGCCGGGCCGCACCACTTCTTCTGATCCCAGTCAGGGCCGTGGATAGTCACCACGATCCGGCTGGAGCGCAGCAGCCGCAGCATCGGCGCGACGTAGGCCGGTCCCGGGCAGTGAATGTGTAGCAGGTCGAAGCCCCGTGTGAGAGCATCGACCGTGGCCGTGAAGGCGTGCGTCGCGGCATCCAGGTGCTTGCCCCGGATGCCCCGAGTGACGATGCGCTGCATGCCGCGATAGGGCGCGGTCTCGTCGGTGTAGTGCGGGCGGCAGTACACGGTTACCTCGTGCCCGCGCTCGACGAGCCTCGCCCCCAACTGCTCGACGTAGTGAGCCACGCCACCGATGGCGGGTAGGCCCTTGACGCCAAGCATCGCGATCTTCATGTGCGGCCCTCACGCCCCGATCAGCGTCACACGTCCCGCTACTTGGCGACGAAGACTTCCTCGTACCGGCCGTTGCGCACTGCTGTGTGGAACCCGCCGGCCGACGTGGCGACGGCGCGCCGTGGCGCCGCGACCTCGGTCCGCAGCTCGGGAACGAGTTCCTCAGTGGCCGTTACCGGCTGCACCGCGTAGCCCGCCCGCTCGAAGGCCTCGGCCGCGAACGCCAGTCGCGCGGGCTCATCGTAGATCCCCACGATCGCGCCGCCCGAGCCCGGGAACTTCGCGGGCAGGCCCGCGGCGCGCGCGATCTCGATCATCTCGAGGTTGTGATGCCCCAGAGCGGCGTCGCCGTAGAGTTGCCGCCGCAGGTCGAAGTTGCGATTCATCAGCTCGCCCAGCGCCGCGTAGTCGCCGTCCTCGATGGCCTCGCGCGCCAGGTCGGTGTAGCGGGCGAACTGCCGCATGCCGGCCACTACCTGGGGCTCGCTGGCGTCAAACCGGTAGCGCATGTTGTTGTGCAGCTTGCCCGAGCATTCGGTCGAGTGCGGCACGTAGGCGATCCACAGCGGCGGCAGCTTGGTCAGGTCGAGCTTCTCGTAATGGCCGTGCCCCTGGTCCGCCATGATCTCCGGGTCGAAGTCCATGTAGACCAGGCCGCCGTAGACCTGGATGACACGGTCCTGCAGCCCGGCCTGGATGCCCAGCTCATCAGTCTCGACCGAGAGCACTAGTTGGGGCTGGATCTCGCATGGGATGTCGCGGTCGGTGACGCCGTAGAAGTCCATGAGCGACTTGAGCGCCGCAGTGATGATGGCGCTCGAGCCGGCCAGCCCGACCTGCCGGGGGATGTTGGTGTCATACTGGATGGTGAAATTGCGGTGGTCCAGCCGAATGCCGGCCTCCCGGCAGTGACTGTGAAAGCGCTTGCAGGTGGCGTAGAGCAGGCGGACTCCTCCGTAGTAGCCGTCGTCCTCCGCGACCTGGGCGAGGTGGTCGAGGCTGCTGAAGCAGAACGGGTCGAACTGGGGGTGGGGGATGACCTCCAGGTCCGGCGACTCCCAGAGCATCAGCGAGGCGTGGAAGTCTTCGAGCAGGGCGGCGATCGTCTTGCCTCCGAAGCCATCGGAGGGATTGCCGATCAAGCCGACCCTCGCGCCTACGCACCGATGAACGATCATTCCGTCTCGCCTCCACGCCCGGCACGATGCGGCAGATGCCGATGCTTCTGTGTATGCGGGGCGAGACGCACATCCCGGCCGACCGCCGCGGGGAAATGGCGGCTGTTGAGGCTTGACAGGGCGAGGTGTGTCTGCTACGATGAAAGGTGGCAGGCCCAATCCCAAGCCAGGATGCCAGTCTGCCCCGGAGCCAGGGAGCCCCATCTCCTTGGCTCCAACTACTTTCTCTGTGTTTCCTCGGGTCACCGCCTCACGGCATTTCCGCAGTTTGGTCGCGCAGCGGGTGGGGCTCATCTGCGGGTCTGTGCGGTAACATTCGTAAGTGTAGCAGAACCCCCTGCCGATTTACCTCAAAGTTATCTCACAGTCCGTGAGTGTGGTCTCGCGGCCGCGAGACTACCGAGACGTCCCGATGGCCTCGATCGGGCCCCTGCGCCGCACGACCGATGGTTTCCGCCAGCTTCGCCGCGAACCACTCGGTCGTGAGCGCAAGGCCCGTTGCGAGGTCGGTCTCGCAGCGCCAGCCGGTGAGCGCGGTGAGCTTCGAGGTGTCCGGCCTCCTGCGCGTCGGATCGTCGCTCTGCGGCAGCGGGACACGCTGCACCTCGGCCGAAGTCCCGCACGCGTCCATGACGCACTCCGCGAACTCCAGCACTGTAATCTCGGTGCCATTGCCGATGTTGTACGCCGGACATGCAACGTCGATGTCACCCGGATCGGCGTCGGCCAGCGCGAGCAGCCCGGCCACGGTGTCGGCGACATAGCAGAAGCTCCGGGTCTGCATGCCATCACCGTAGATGGTGAGCGGCCGGCCGCCGAGCGCCTGGCAGACGAAGTTGGGCACGACGCGCCCGTCGTCGATGCGCATGCGCGGCCCGTAGGTGTTGAAGATCCGCGCAAGCCGCGCGTCAACGCCATGCCGCCGGCGGTAGGCCATCACCAGGGCTTCGGCGTAGCGCTTCCCCTCATCATAGCATGAGCGCTCGCCGACGGAACTCACGTGCCCCCAGTAGTCCTCGATCTGGGGATGGACCTCGGGCTCACCGTAGACCTCGGAGGTTGACGCCTGCACCAGCACGGCGCCGCTCTCGCGCGCCAGCTCAAGCACGTTCACCATGCCTCGACTGCACACGTCGAGAATCTCGAGCGACAGGGCTTCGAAGTCCTTGGGGCTGGCCGGGCAGGCCAGGTTGAAGATGACATCCGGCGCCGGCAAGTCCTCGGGCAGCCCCTCACCGATGTCCGCCTCGATGAACCGGAAGCGCGGGTCATCGATGAAGTCATCCAGGTTCCGGATGTCCCCGGTGAGCAGGTTGTCGATGCAGACGACCTCCTCGCCGCGCTCGAGCAGCGCCTCACACAGATGCGACCCGATGAACCCGGCTCCGCCGGTGACGACTGCGGTCATGGCACTATCCTCTCTATTCCTTGGGGCACGACGCGAGCCAATCTGATTACCTCGGGCCTCGATAGACCCCCCGGAGTAGAGCCGTGAGCACCACCGCCACCAGGTTCGTGGCGAAGACCTTGGGCGAGATCAGCAGCGCACGGGCCGCATGTCGGAGCGCCAGCCCATGCTGCCCCGTCATCACCAGCTTCCGGGCCAGGGCGCACCGGAACATCGCGCGGCAGCGACGCTGGTGTTCCCTGACTGTCTCGCGCAGCAACTCCTCGACATCGCGCGCCTGCTCCTCCGTGACGGCTTCGACGGCAAGCACGGCCCGTGCGAGCCCCTGGTGCGCGAAGTCGCTGAGCATCGCTTCTGGATCTTGGGCCATCACGTCGCGCGCGTGCTCGAGGAATGCCCCCCAGTCATCGCCGGCCACACCGGGAATGGCTGCCAGCCTCGCCTCCTGCAGGCGTTCTCGGATGAGTGGGCGGAGATGCTCGCGGTCAGGGGGCAGGTTGGCTAGGAGGTTCTCGTACACGCGCACTCCTCCTTTCCCCCGAAGACCGGTCTCCATTATGTAGTGCGTCCATCGCCCCGGGTGTTCCCTGACCCAGGTCAGGGGAGTCTTGATGTACGCCCCGGGGTACTTCAGCGCGAGGCGAAGCCAGAGGTCCTTGTCCTCCTCGCCCACGATGCTCGGGTCGAAAAGACCGACCCGCATGAGGGCTTTCTTGCGCACCAACATCGCTGGGGTGAGAGTAGGCTCCTCTCGGAGAACCACCTCGAAATTGTCGCCGGTCACGCCGTAGTCTGAGCGGTATTGGACCCCAGACGTCTTCGTACCATCTGGGGCGAGAACATTGCAGGTGTTATAGACGAACCCGTACTCCTCGTGCCCTGCGATGGCAGCGATTTGTCTCGATGTCTTCTCTGGATGCCACAGGTCATCGCTGTCGAGGAATGCGATGAACTCTCCGCGCGCCGCCTCTATCCCTGCGTTACGAGCAGCCGACGGCCCCCGGTTCTCCTGCCGAATGTAGCGAACGCGGTCGCCGTACCGTCGCGGCAGTTCCTCCGCGGTAGCGTCGGTCGAGCCGTCATCGACCACGATGACCTCGAGATTCGGGTAGTCCTGCGCCAGCGCGCTGTCAATGCTCTCGCACACGAGCGGCCAGCGGTTGTAGGTCGGGATGATCGCGCTCACCAGCGGCTTGTTCCCATTCATCAGAGCACCACTCCTACACCGTCCCCAGCGCGCCTCCGAACTCCTGTGCAGGCGCGTCTCTGGCCTATTCGCGCCCCACGTAGGTGCGTCCGGCGAGTCGCCACAGCGTGTTCAGCACGAAGTGCCGCCCGAAGGCGACGGGCGACAGCGTGAACGCTTGCGCTCCATTCTTCGCTGCTCGCGCATGCTGACCGTACAACGCGAGCTTTCGAGCCACTGCACACCTGAACATCGCCCTGCAGCGCCGCTCGCGATCCGGCAGGTGCTGGCCTATCAGGTCCTCGACTTCTCGCAACTGTGCCTCGCCGACATCTCCCCGCGCGAGCATGGCTCTGACCAGCCCTTGATGGGCGAAGTCCGACCTCATCGCGTCCGGCTCCTCGGCCACGATAGTCTCGATCCGTTCGAGGAACCCGCGCCAGTCCCCCTCCGGGCTCTCATGGCCCGCAAGCATGAACTCGTGTTCCTTGATCCGCGCGCGGACCAGTGGACGGAACTCCTCCCGCTCGCGCGGCAGTGTCTCCGCCAGCCTGCGGTAGACGCGAATGTCGCAGTCCGTTGCTGCGTGTGTCAGGCGGTCTCCCGCGTGCTGGCGGACCAGCACATATGCCGTCCTGAGGTAGGTGGCGTGATACGCCAGTGTCAGTCGCAGGCACAGGTCGGTGTCCTCCCCCTTGCGCAACGTCTCATCGAACAGGCCCACCTCCGCCAATGCCGCCCTCTTGACCACCAGAGACGGACACGGGATCAGTGGCGTGTTCGGCAGCACCAGATCGAAGACGTCCCCAGTCCGGCCCTGGTTGGAGCCGCTGTAGACCCGGCGGGTCGGCCTTCCGTCTGAAGTGCAGTAGAGCGCCTTCGTGTAGCACAACGCGCACTCCGCGTGCTTTTGCAGGGCCCGCATCTGCGCGGTGAGCTTCCCCGGCAGCCACAGGTCGTCACTGTCCTGGAAGGCGATGTAATCTCCCTGCGCGGCACGGATGCCGGCGTTGCGCGCCGCCGCCACGCCGGCGTTCTCCTGCCAGATGTAGCGGATGCGGTCGCCGTACCGCCGCGTCAGCATCTCCCCGGTGCCGTCCGTCGAGCCGTCGTCCACCACGATGACCTCGAAGCTCGGGTAGTCCTGCGCCAGCGCGCTGTCGATGCTCTCGCACACCATCGGCCACCGATTGAACGTGGGTATGATCACGCTCACCAGCGGCTCGTTCCCCGCCGCGCGCTTGCTCTCAGTCATGGCTCAGCAACCTTCCCGCGACAACGTCCTCGTAGATCCCCACCAGGCGCTCATTGAGCCTGCGCATGTCGAAGTGCTCCTCCACATGCCGCCGACCCCGGCGCCCGAACTCCGGCCACACCTCCGGGTGGTCGATCAGCCACGCCAGGTGATCGGCGAGTGCCTCCGGGGGCCGTAACCGCAGCCCCGGCTGTCGGGAGACACGGCTACTCAAGCCTACCGCCATAGCGCTCGTCCGCGCTTGACTGCTCGCGGCGCCATGCTGCGCAACTGCCTCACCATCGACCCGATTGCCCGCGGCAGTGTCGGGAGAAGATGACGCGCAAACGCCGCGGGTGAGACGACCAGCGCTTTCATCGCCCACCTCGCTCCCGCCCCCAACCGGTGACCCAAGAACAGTCGCCGACTCATCGCGCACAGGAACATCCCTCGCCATCGATTGCCTGCCTGCGCGGCCAACGACCGGGAAACAACTGCTGCGCATTCCTGCCAGCCTTGCCCCCGGGACAGCACAGACACCGCAAGTGCCTCGTGGGCATGGAAGCTGTCCAGTGCCGTCGGGCGTCGCGCCCACTCTGCTCGGAGGACGTCGATGAAGACATCTGGTTCAGCGCTCCGATGCTCGATGGCGGCCAACTGCAGACGCGCTTCCAGCCATCTGCCCTCGATCGTCGTGCGGTGCTCCTCGCGTTCCGGTGGCAGACCTCGGATCAGCTTTTCGTAGGTGCGCGCGCTGCCGCGCGCCCGCAGGCCCGTCGCCAACGCGTGACGGCTCAATGTCCGCGGATGCAGTCTCAGCGACACCAGCCGTCGTCTGAGAAAGAGCCCCTCGTGTCTCATGGAGAGCCGCAGCCACAGGTCAGTGTCCTGGCCGCTCAGGATGTCCGGGTCGAACCCGCCCACTTCATGCAGGACACAGCGCCTGACCATGATCGCGGACGTCATGATAGGGTGGCACTCCAGCATCAGTGCGAAGTTGTCTCCGGTACGGCCTCTGTGCGTCGCTATTGGTGTGCAGGCAGTCATCATGCCGTCGGCCGTCACGTTCCTGCACGCGCTGTATACGAAGCCGTACTGCGGCTTGTCGGCAAGCGCCTCCACCTGTATCGACAGCTTGCGATGGTCCCACAGATCATCGCTGTCGAGGAACGCGATGTACTCCCCCTGTGCCGCCTCGATCCCCGTGTTGCGCGCCACCGACGGGCCCTGATTCGCCTGCCGGAGGTAGCGCACCCGGTCACCGTAGCGCCGCGGCAGCTCCTCCTCGGTCTCGTCCGACGAGCCGTCATCCACCACGATGACCTCGAAGTTCGGGTAGTCCTGCGCCAGCGCGCTGTCGATGCTCTCGCACACCATCGGCCACCGATTGAACGTGGGTATGATCACGCTCACCAGCGGCTCGTCCCCCGCGGCGCGCCTGCTCTCAGTCATGGCTCGGCAACCTTCCCGCGACAACATCCTCGTAGATCCCCACCAGGCGCCGGTTGAGCCTGCGCATGTCGAAGTGCTCCTCCACATGCCGCCGACCCCGGCGCCCGAACTCCGGCCAGACCTCCGGATGGTCGATCAGCCACGCCAGCCGCTCCGCCAGCGCCTCCGGGTCGCGCTCGGGGACCACGAAACCGCTCTCGCCGTTAACGATCGCCTCTGGATTGCCGGCGTGGTTGCTTGTCACCGTCGGCAGCCCCGCCGCCTGCGCCTCGCGCAGGACCACGGGCATGCCCTCGTGGTCGCCATCACTCGCCGTCACGCTGCTGAGCACGAACACGTGCGCCTCCTCGAGCAACGCCAGAATCGCCGGTCGGTCCTGCCAGCCGAGCAGGTGCACGACGCCCTCAAGTCCAAGGTCCCCGATGAGTCGCTCGAGGTCCGGGCGCAGCGGCCCATCTCCGGCTATCGCGCACTCGACCTCGTATCCGCGCTCTCGGAGCAGCCCAATCGCGCTGATCGAGTAGGGCAGGCCCTTCTTCTCGGCCAGCCGGGCGATCGTCAGAACCCGAACTGGCCCCCCGCTGGGCGGGTGCCTCTCACGGAACCCGATGTCGGCCATCGATGAGCTGATCGGCAGCAGCCCGATCTTCTCATCCGGGCAGCCGAGTCGCCCCAACTGAGCGACGATGAACTCCGAGACCGCGAGGAACAGCGCCCCGCGCTCGAACAAGGGCGCATATGCGCCAAGCCCGTGCTCCTTCGGCCAACGGCCGGCGTCATACCCATGGAAGCAGGTGATGAGCGGCACATTCAGCATGGCGGCGACGGGCGCTGCTCGCAGTCCCACCGGCCCGAAGTGACAGTGGATGATGTCGAACGGTCGGCGCGCATGCCTGCGCACTAGCTGCGCGTAGACAGCCAGGAAGGACCGGTGGGGCAGCCCGTGCTTCCGCGGCGCGCCTGCCGCCAGACGTGCAGCGGTCGCGGGTGCTTGGAGCAGGAGTAGCGAGAACTCACGGACTGCATTCGCGATGCTCGCCGCCCCGTCTCGTCGGTCACCATACACCGTGCGGTCGAGAAGCCGGTAGCGCTCGACGTCCGGGTGCACCTTCTCCTCGTTCGGCCGGGCGAGCGAGAACACCTCGACATCGCACCCGAGATCGAGCAGACCCGTAATCTGGTCGAGTATGAAGGTCTCCGACAGCTTTGGGAACGCTGAGACGACCATGGCTATTCGCATTCGGCGTTCGCCTCCGGGGCCGTCCTAGCTGGCTTCCGCGCCCAGAGCAGGACCCGATCGCCGCGATGCAGGACGGCGAGAGCAGCGCGCGTCAGTAACCTTAGACCCGGCACACGGTGTACCGACAGCCATGCACTAGCGCAGGCACGAACGGGCGCAGGGATGTAAGGGATGTACTCGTCCTGCTCCAGAGCTGTGCTGACAGTGTGCGTGATGCCATGGACCTGAATCGTGCGCAGGCGCACCGGCAGGAAGCCGGCCCTGCGGAGGAGTGCCTTCAGCGTGGATTGCGTGAAATGATACAGATGGTACCATGGCATGAGTTCTTCCCGCCAGCGGAGGACTCCGACCAAGCCGGAAGCGTTCGGGACGGAGAGCGCGAGGAGGCCGCCGTCGACAAGCAACTCCTGTGCAGCATGTAGTGTGCCCAGCGGGTCCCGCGTGTGCTCAAGCACTTCCCACATCGTGATGACATCATACCGACTGTCAGAGGGGCTCAGGTCCTCGATGGTGCCATGCCAGACCTCAACGCCAAGTGTCTCCCGGCAGACACGACACGCGGCCGCTGAAGGATCAACGCCCTCGACTTGCCATCCTTGGGCTTGGGCTACCTCCAGGAAGATGCCCGTCCCCGCGCCAACATCGAGGAGTCTGGGGCGGTCTGGCACCATGGGCACGAGTTCTAAGACCCGCCTGGAGAAGTACTCGCGCTTGCTGGCATCCTTGCCTTCGTAGAATGCCTTGTAGTACCCCTCGTCGTACGTGTCATCGGCACGGGGGTGCATGGGTCTTGGGTTGACCCAGCGCAGCCCACATCTCGTGCACTCTACTATGGTGTAGTCGCCCAAGTTCGCCCAAGTCCGCTGATCCGCAGTGCCGCATAGCGCACAATCGACGGTCTCCATCGGGCAGTCGGTAGCAACTGGTCCCTTCATGGCCCCTTCCTCGTTCCTGCTCGCCTCGACCGTCATGGCTTCCGGATCTGCGCTCGCTGCGCGGCGGTCCTCACGAGGACCGCCGGAATGATGGGTCCGCCAGCAGACCGACCGATGTTCGGGCGGCGCGAAACGGACCGTAGAGGACAAGCAGCATGTACGCCGCGCCACCCGCCAGTCCCGCCAGGGTCACGCGCATTAGAGACGGGCATGCCGAGGGCATGAGTGCCGCCGCTGTCGCCGCGACCGCGACACAGGCCGCCGTTGCCGCCAGGGGGGCGCCCAGCGCGGCAACGAACATGAGCGGAGTCCATCCCACGGCGATCCAGGGAATGGCGAAGACGACCGCGGTTACCAGCGCTTGGGCTGCCACCACCGCCCAACAGATAGCGACGAGACCGTAAGGCGCGGCAAGCCACGTACCCAACGCGACGAGAACGAGATGCACCACGTTGATGCCCAGCTCCGCGTTGACATAGCCCGTGCCCTTTATCAGCGCTCCCGTGGGATTCCCAAGGCAGCGGAGCAGTCCAACGCCACAGAGGATGCGGGTCGGAAGGATGGCAGACTCCCACTGGGCGCCGAACACGCTGGGGACAGCTTCCGGCGCCAGAAGCCAGAGCAGACCGAGAATCGGGAACGTTACTGTTGACAACCCCGTCAGCGCCCGCCCATACGCATAGCGCAAGCGCTCGGGCTGTCCCTGCAGCCTTGAGAACGCGGAGAAGAGGACGCTGTACGTGGGGCTGACGACCTTCGCCCACGGGAGGGTAACCCATTCGTATGCCTTCCGGTAGATACCCAATGCCGAGGTCGGAAGTACGCGTCCGATGATGAAATAGTCCACGTTGTGCGCGGCCCACGTCAGGCCGGAAGACAGCGTCACGGGCGCACCGAAGCTGAACAGATCGCGCAGCGGCTGCATCCGGCAGGTCAGCCGCGGGGCGTAGCGCGCCATGGTGGTCACGAGGACCAGGTTGGCTGCGCCGCGCGCGATCGCGCCCCATGCCAGGCTCCAGTAGGAGTAGCCCAGCACCGCCATGGTGATGCCCACCGCGCCGTAGACCGCGCCGCCGACGATGTCCGGCCAGAACAGGCGCTTGAAGTCGATGCGCCGCTCCAGCAGCGCGCGCGGGACGCTCGCGGTCGCGCCCAGCACCATGGTCACGCTCATCAGGCGCATGACCGGGCGCACCGCCTCCTCCTTGAAGAAGACCGCCGCCGGCCCCGCCAGCAGGATGATCACCCCGGCGAGCACGAAGCCCATGAGCAGCGTGGTCCAGAACGCCGCCGCCTTGTGGTCCTCGTCGATGACCTCGCGCTGCACCAGCGCCTGGGGCAGGCCGATGGTCTGGAACATAGCCACGAAGCCCATGACCATGTAGGCGAGCGCCATGATGCCGAAGTCCTCGGGCATGAGCAGGCGCGCGAGCACGATGCCCACGCCCAGCTCGATGACGCCGGACACGCCCTGGGCGGCGAAGCGCCACAGCAGGCCGCGCTTGGTGCGCCCGGCGATGTCGTCGGTGCCGGTTGTCTCGTCCGGGGCTTCGGTCATGGTGCTTCCACTGGTTCCGGCCGGGCCTCGACCATCATCTCGTCCCACACGCGCTCTATCTGCTCGACGGTCTGCTCGATCCGGAACGAACTCAGGACGGCCTGCCGACCCTTCTCAGCGAACTCGCGGCGCAAGTCCTCATCGCCCAGCAGCCGCGCGATGGCGGCGGCGAGCGCCTCGGGGTCCTCCGGCGCGACGAGTAACCCGGTGCTACCATCCTGCACGACCTCAGGCAGGCCCCCGACTGCGGTAGCAACTACCGGAACGCCGCAGGCCATGGCCTCGAGCGCCGCAAGCCCAAGGGTCTCCATGCGTGATGGCACGCACACGCAGTCGAAGGCCGGCAGCAGGCACTGCACCTCATCGCGCTGTCCGAGGAAGCGCACGCCCGGGATGCCATCAGCCTGCCGCTCAAGCTCTTCGCGCAGGGGCCCCGAGCCGAGCAGCACCAGACGCGCGTCGCTCCCGGTCTGCGCCAGCAGCACCATCGCCTCAAGCAGCACGTCCACGCCCTTGACGTGGGCCAGACGCCCCACATAGGCGATCAGGGGCGTCTCTTCTTCGACACCCAGTTGCTGCCTCACCGCGCGCCGCGCATCGGGGTCGGGCTTGAAGACGCTGGTGTCCACGCCGTTGTGGATGACTTCGCCCTTTGCGCGGTCGAGGCGGTGAAGGGACGTATGGGCCTCCTCGGTCCAGCCCGACACGAACACGACGCGGTCGGCGGTCCGCAGCGACATGCCATCCCACCGGCGCCAGATGCCCCGGGCCGGTCGCGTATGAACATGCGCCAGCAGGCGCGGCGCCCGGCCGATCCGCCTGAGCAGGGCCGCGATCACTCTCGCCTGGAAGAGGTGAGCGTGAATGATGTCGTAGCGCTCCTCTCGCAGCAGACGGTCAACCGAGATGGGCACACGCACGTCGAGCCTGCCCGCGCGCAGGTCGATGGGCCGGACGCCCCAGCGGCCGAGATCGCCCTGGAAGGCATCACCGGACTGGATGCCGCAGACCGTGACCTCGTAGCGCGCCCTGTCGGCGTAGCGCACGATGTCCATGGCGAGGCGTTGCGCGCCTCCCAGTCTGAGGCTGTCCATGAGCAGCAGCACCTTCGCGGGACCGTTCACGCGCACATCCCCCCCAGTGTCCATCGGCTCTGGCTCAAGCAGTTCAGATGCCCTGTCTCCGATTCCTCGGTCCGCTTGCGGACCGGTCACTCGGCGCCTGGCCGCCCGCGGCATCCGCGGCGGCCAAGTGGGCCCCGAACGCCGCGGGGTCCTCTGAGAGGGCGGCGTGCACCTCGGACGCCGTCACGAAGCTCACACGCACTCCGCGCCGCTCCGCCATCGTCAGCAGCCCGCGCAGGTTCGTGGTGAGATGGCTCGCATCGGTCAGCTTCGTCCCCGCCGGGCCGGTGGCCAGCAGCTCATCCGCATGGAAGCTCGTGCTCAGGAGGGACCGCCCTTCCCGTGCCGCCTCAGCGATCTTCTGAGATGCCACGTAGCGGAATATCCTGGGATGCGTCGCGAGACCTGCGGTGTTCAGTTGTGAGTGCCACGCCGGTCCCGCGAACACCTTGCCCGGCTCCCCTGTGCGCAGCGCGCGCACGGCCGAGCGGGCCGCACTCATCGCGCGCCAGAACCTCGACCGGAACGCGGCCTTGGGGACCTCCCAGATGTCGAGCTGCTCCTCGCCCGGGCGGGCCGGACGCCGGTAGTCGGCGGCCGACGGCCGGTAGGGATGCTCCGGGCTGAGGCTCCAGTCCTCGAACTCGTGGATGTGGTCGCTATCTGCCACTCTGAAACCGGGGGTCCTGCGACCCGGCACCGCCGAGAAGTCCAGTGTCAGCCCCAGGTCGGCGAAGATGCGCATCGACGCATTGCTGTGGTACTCCCAGCCGGTGCGCGCCACGCGAACCGGGTGACCGACGGCCTCACTGAGTGCTTCATGTGCGTCGGGTAGCCATCCCGAACTCCACGATTCGTCCTCCGCCTCCTGATACCACACTGAGGCATCCTCGCTCCAGCGCCAGACATGGGGGTGCCAGCCGATCTCGTCCCCCTGATCACTCAACTGACGCCACGTGGTCTCGAACGCCGTGTAGGCCCAGGCGTAGCTCCCGTGCAGCTCTCTGATCTGTTGGTCGGCGCGGACGCACCACGTCACCTTCACGAGTGATTGAGGCAGCTCCCGTGCCAGGCCCCGCCGGACCTCACCGAAATGGGCCAACCCATCCGAGATGCCGCGCCATCGCAGCGGCTGCCGGCTGTCGTAGGACGCGCCGCCTCGCGCCGGCGTGTCTGGATCGCAGTCGCAGCCGATGAGGACCCACAGTTCGGGCTCAGACAGGCGCGGCACGGAGTTCAGTGCACCAATCGCCTGCACAGTGCCAGTGGGTGTGCAGCGCGGTGCGCTCGCCCCCTTGTCGGCGGTCACCGCGGGCAGTGAGCGGCTGGCGGTCGCTGGGGGCATCACGCCGCCCCCCCCCGCGACCGCGATCGGCTCTGGCGGATGCCTGCGAGCCGCGCCGGCAAAGAGCGCCAGGTACTGCTCCGCCACGACCGACCAGGCGAAATGCTCTCTGATCCGTTCGCGCGCGGCATCGCCCAGGTCCGCCACGAGATCCTCAGACTGCGTCAGCTTCAGCAGCGCCTGCCGAATCGCCGCGGGATCCTCGGGCGGCACCAGGAGGGCCGCGTCACCAACTACTTCCGGACAACCCGTGCAGTCCGTGGTGATGATGGCAAGCCCGGCATCCATGGCTTCCAGCAGCGTGACCGGGAAGTTCTCGGCCGATGACGGGAAGACGAAGATGGCCGCGCGCTCGTAGAGCGACCTCAGCTCATCCGAGCTGTTGTCGAGCCATCCCCAGAACCGGACCGGTGTGGGTGTCCGTGCAGCGAGGGCCTCAAGCTCGGGGCGCATCGGGCCGTCGCCGACGATGTCAACTCCGAAGCCGATGTCAGTGCCCTCGATGGCCTGCAGGAAATGCTGGAAACCCTTCCTCGCCACGAGGCGGCTGACGAGGAGAATACGTCGATCACGGCTGCTGCACTCGAAGCGCTCTACCTCAAAGCCATGGGGCACGACCTGGACGTCGGGAGCCTCACGGCCACATGCCTTCGCGATGAGGTGCGCCAGCGAGCGGGATGGTGACGTCAGTGCAGACGCACCCAGGACAATGCGACGCCACAGCGGCAGCATCAGCCTGTGCTCCAGCCCGAACATGTGCGGGTTGTAGCCCGGTATGTCCGATCCATGGCACGTGACAACGTACGGTACCCCGCGACCCCGCAACGTGTAGGCGATCAGCCCAGCCGGCACCACGAAGTGGCAGTGAATGATATCATACTGGCCCTGCCGCAACAGGCGCGCCACCTCGCGGCGCGCGGCCCATACCCAGCGCAGCTTCTCCGGCGTCGTCGACAGCTCGGGCACCTTCCGTCCGCACGCTAGGCGTGTGATCTCGACGCCGTTGCGGCGCTCTCGCTCCGGCAGGTCGCCGTGGTGCATGGTGACGTAGTCGACCTCGTGTCCCCTGCGGACGAGTTCCTCGGCCAGGGCGATCGCGGCCGCTCCCGCTCCCCCCCCTATCGGTGGCGCTTCGTGGCACAGCGTCAGTATCCTCACCGAGACACCTCCCCTGCTGTGACAGGCGTGATTGACCACACCCGGACGACCGGCTGGCCCGTCGCGCAGACGATCTCGGCCCCCCGTCCCTCGTGCTTGCGCAGCGCCGGGCTCCACAACCTCCGAGTCCGCTCGTTGTCGTAGCGTGCGCCGAAGGCATCCTCAATCACGTAGACCGGGCCCGACTCGGCAGCCGAATGGAAGGCCGTCCACACGCCCTCCACGGTCTGCCGCCCGGTCCCCCTCGCCTTGCGCCCGGACACCAGATATACCTGGTAGGGCTTGCGGCAGGCGATCACGGCGTCGGCGGGCGTATGATCGCGGATCCAGGCAGCCGCCCTCATGTAGTTGGCGACGTCGAGGCCCACGTGCTCGTAGCGTTCCGGAGCGTACCAGGGCAGGCCGCGGCACCGCAGGTTGACGATAAGCTGCTGGGAGACCGACATGCTCGTGAGCAGGGCCGCGAGCGCGATGGCGACGCCGACACCTGTC
>JALGVA010000199.1 GCA_029820295.1 Candidatus Zipacnadia bacterium | reverse complement strand
TCAGCTCCTGGCTGATGGTCAGTGTTGCCTCAGGCAAGGCGTCTTTGCCTCCATTCGCGCCCGTTGGCCTCAGCCGGTCAGGCGCTTGTAGTCGTCGGTGGTCGCCCACCAGCGCAGCATCTGTATGCGGTAGGCGGCGTACTGCCGGTCGGTCCACGGGCTATGGCTCAGCCCGATCGCCGCGAGCTGCGCGGCCGGGACATCCTTGAACTGCTCCAGGTATCTCTCCACCGACAGCGACGCGTCGCGGTAGGGGTCGCCCACGGCCACGGCGATCGCCCGGCATGCGCCCTCGGGGTCCTCACAGCACAGCAGTCCCGCGCGGTCGGCCGAGAGCACCGCCCGCTGCTCCCAGGCGTGCGCGATCTTGGCGAGCCTGACGACCTCCTCGCGCGGCACGTCCTGGTCCCAGCCGACGGTGAAGTCGTGCGCGGCCTCGAGGACCTTCCCGTGCAGCCCCGACCGGTCGGATTCGCGCTCGACGACGTGATCGGCGGCCCAGGCGTACTGCGCGTTCTGATTCAGGAACATGTGCAGCGACGCACCGAGCACGAACAGCATCTCGTGCGGGCTGAGCGCGATGCGGTAGGGCTCGCCGACTATCAGCGTTGGCTCGCTCAGCGGCAGTGGCAGCGGGCAGCAGGTGTGCTCCTCCACCGTGAGGATGATCGGCACCGGCGCCTTCAGGAACGCCGAGACCTGCCCGACCAGCCTGTCCAGCTCATGCCAGCCGCTGTCGTGCAGCGGAATGGCGGTGACCAGCAGACGCCGCCAGGTGGCTGCGTCCTGCCAGAACAGATCGAAGCCATCCAGCACGTCCACGAAGGGCGCGATCTGATCGAGGCGCTCGCGCAGCTCTGTATCCTGCTCGTAGTCCCACGGCAGCGCCGCCACCGTGGACTCGGCCGCCTCGATGGCATCGTCTTCGACGAAGATGTCGTCGCCCGCGGTGTCGCCCCGGAAGGGCGCGGCCACCGCGGACTCCTCCTCCTCCTCCTCTTCGACCAACTCCTCGTCCTCGAAGTCATCGAAGTCGTCGAGGTCGTCGGTGCTGCGCGTAGACACGAAGGGGTCGGGGGCGACGTGGTGCAGGCGGTGCAGCCGGTCGGCGGCGGCGGCGTCAATCTCCCGCAGCCCTTCCCAGAGCTGCTCGTTGTCGGGCTCGATGCGCAGCATGGTCTCGTACTGCGACACCGCCAGCCGGTGCTCACCGATTGCGGCGTAGTGTCTCGCCAGCCACATGCGCGGCTCGAAGAACTCCGGATCGATCTCGAGGATCTCTTCCATCATCTCGACGCCGCGCTCGGGGTGGCGCCCCTGGAACAGCTCGATCGCCTCCCGCATCTTCGAGCGGGCCAGCTTGCGCTGTGCGGACTCATGCTCCTCAGCCATCGGTACCCCTCCCGTGATTCATCCGTCGCGCGCTGCTCAGGATCAATGTCGATGTGGGCCGAGTGCGTTGTCGCGAGCCGCAGCAACCAGAATCGCTGACGGTCGCTGGCGATTGTACTGCGACTCTTGACGGAGGGCGACCGCGATTCCTCCTTGACCGCGAGGAATCTGCGTCAGTCGCGCACGGCGGCGAGTGACGCAGTGTACGGGGCACGTGCCACGCCCTTCTCGGTGATGATCGCGGCCACCAGGTCGGCGGGGGTGACATCGAAGGCCGGGTTGTGGATCGCAACATCCGGGCACACCGGCGCGCACGCGCGGTGCCCCAGCATGGCGACCTCCTCGGGGGCCCGCTCCTCGATGGGGATGAGATCGCCGGAGGCGAGGTCGTAGTCGATGGTGGAGACAGGGGCGGCAACGTAGAACGGGACGCCGTGATGGGCCGCGAGCACCGCGACCGTGTAGGTGCCGATCTTGTTCGCCACGTCGCCGTTGGCGGCGATACGGTCCGAGCCCACCACCACGCAGTCCACGCGGCCCTGGCTCATCACGCGGCCGGCCATGTTGTCGCAGATGAGCGTGGCGGGGATGCCCTCGGTGACCAGCTCCCACGCGGTCAGGCGCGCGCCCTGCAGCAGCGGGCGCGTCTCGTCCACCCACACGTGCACGTCGCGGCCCGCCTCGTGGGCGGCGCGGATCACTCCCAGGGCGGTCCCGTAGCCGGCGGTCGCCAGCGCCCCCGCGTTGCAGTGGGTGAGGATGTTCGCCCCCGGCGGGATCAGCTCCAGGGCGTTGCGCCCGATGGCCATGCACCGCTGCAGATCGTCCTCGACGATATCCTCCGCGCGCGCCAGCAGCCCCGCCCGCAGGGCATCGGGGTCCTCGTCGGCGTGCTCGGCGATGACCCGGTCCATCTCGCCCAGCGCCCAGAAGAGATTGACGGCCGTGGGACGGGTGGCCGCCAGGCGCTCGCGCGCGGCCTGCAGGTCGGCGAGCATCGCCCGGGCATCGGTTGCGTCCGAGCGGTGGGCCGCCAGCGCCATGCCCAGCGCGGCCGCACAGCCGATGGCCGGTGCGCCGCGCACGCTCAGGCGCTCGATCGCCTGCGCGACGCACTCCACGTCGGTGCAGTCAAGCATGACCATCTCGCCGGGCAGGAGGGTCTGGTCGATCATGCGCACGGCGCCGCCCGCGTCCCCGGTCCACTGCACGGTCGGTGGCACGCCCGCGGTCATCGTCATCGCCTCCCGGCGGCGGAATCTGCGCACCATCGTGTTCGCCGCGCGCCGGCCGGGTTCCTTGCGGCGACAGGTGCGGGCGGGCATGCGCGCGAAGGGGTACGAACCCATGAGCGGAGTGAAGGCAAGCCTGCTGGAGAGGACCACGCTGCTGGTCACCTGCCCGCGCGGCTGGGAGCGGGAGGCGCGCCAGGAGTTGCGGCGCCTGCTGCCCGGCCCGCAGGTGGAGTCGTTACACATCGGCGGGAACATCATCGCGGTCTGCGAGGCCTCCCTCGACGAGGCCCTGGCGACGCTGCGTGATGCCGGCACGTACACGCTCGCGCACATCACGCCGGTGCAGGTCCGGGCGCAGATCAGCGGCGACCGCGCCTCCCTCGACACGCTACGCGCGGCGGCGCGACTGCTGCGCGCGCCCGATCCGACGCTGAGCTTCCGCGTCGCCTGCGAGCGCCGGGGGATGCATGACTTTGACTCGCGCGAGGTCGAGCGCGCGGTGGCCGGGGCGGTGATCCACGATGGCCGCCCGCCGGTGGATCTCGACCATCCCCGCCAGGTGCTGTCGGTGGAAGTGTTCCAGGACCTGGCCTTCCTGGGCACGAACCGAGCGGAGGAGCTGCTGGTCAAGCCCCTGCAGCGCATGGGGCGCTGGCCCCCCGGCGAGCGCCCGATCAGCCGCGCGGAGCTGAAGCTGCGCGAGGCCATCGAGCGGTTCGGGCTGTCGCTGCCGCCCGACGGGCGAGCGCTCGACCTGGGGGCGGCGCCGGGCGGCTGGACGCGCGTGCTGGCGGAGCGCATGGCCGAGGTCGTGGCCGTCGATCCGGGGGGGCTGGACCAGCGCGTGCTGGCCCTGCCCAACGTGGTGCATCTGCACGCCCGCGTCGAGGAGCTGTCGGTTGACGCTCTCGGTCACTTCGACCTGGCGACCAACGACATGAACCTCGCGCCGGTCGTCTCGGCGGAGCTGATGGTGCGGGTGGCGCCGCTGCTGGCACCGGGGGGCGTGGCGATCATGACCGTGAAGTTCCCCACGCGCCGCCGCCGGCAGCATGTTCGTGAGGCGGCGGCGGTACTGGCGGCGGCCTACGAGGACATCCGCGCGGCGCCGATGCCGCACAACGCGCGCGAGACCACGCTGGTCATGCGCCGCGGCGGCTGTCTGACCGGTCAGGAGTCGCGTACGGGCGCGGCGCCCTGACGCACCGCGTGCTCGTGCAGGCGCCGGATGGCCGCCGGCGTGCCGCACAGCGTGAGCGACGACCGCTCGTGGAAGATCAGCCGTAGGCACCGCCAGCTCTCGGGAATGCCGGGCACCTGCGCAGGCAGCATCTCACTCGCCTGCATGTGCTCCCAGTGGAAGTAGTAGTAAAGGTCGGCCAGGGGGGGGGATTGCTCGCCGATGATGCGCAGGTAGTTCTCACCCAGCTCCAGCAGGCACACCGCCGGGCGCCCGTTGGGGGTGATGGTGCTCAGCGGCTGGGAGGGCCGGGAGGGGGTGGGACCCTCGGCGCCGACCACCAGCGCGCGCATGTCGCGCGGTCGCCGCTGCAGGTACTGGCTGCGCGCCTCCGCGAAGTCCAGCGCGGCGCCTGCGTTCATGCGCAGCACCAGGTCGCGGCCGTCGATGAGCTGCAGGCGCTGCACCAGGCAGCGCCGCAGGGCGCCGTACACCACGGGCGTCTGCTCGGGCGCCGCCAGGACCTCCTCGTGCTCGAGCGCCCGCCAGGGCTCATCGCCCGAGTCGCGGGTGTGCAGCAGCAGGCGCTGGTTGGTCACCGTGATGATCACCGGGCGGCCACGCGCGGAGGCGGCCAGGCGCGCGTCCTCGACCAGCTCGGCGCCGAAGACCCCCACGATCAGCTCGCCCGGGCGCAGGTACGCCGCGAGCCGGCGGCGGCGCATCACGGCCCGCACCGCGACTGCCAGGGAGACGGCCACCACGACGCAGGCGAAGGCGAGAGCGAGGGCGGCGAAGATCGTGCGCCGCGGGGAGCCGGCGTGACGGCCCACATAGAGCGAATGTATGGCGATCCACGCCAGCACAAGCGCCGTGGCGGCGAAGGTGAGCGCGACGGGCAGCACGGTGCCGGCGCGCGGGGACAGCGATGGACGGCGACCGTCCGCGGTCACGAGCGCGGCTCGCCTCCCACGCCGGAGTCGCCCACGAGCCGCGCGACCGCCTCGCGGCTGAGCACCTCGGCGTCGTTGCCCATCACCGACGCCATCAACCCACCGCACGCGTTGCCGCGCGCCACGGCGTCGGGCAGGGGCTGGCCGGCGAGCATGGCGTCGATGAAACCCGCGTTGAAGGCGTCGCCGCAGCAGGTGGTGTCGGTGACGGAGACGGCGAAGGCGGGCACGTGCACGGTCCGTGCGTCCGCGCAGGCGATGGCACCGTCAGGGCCGAGCTTGACCACCGCGACCGGCACCATCGCGGAGAGCGCGGCCAGTGCCGCCTCGGCGCTCGTCGTGCCGGTGATCGCCTGGGCCTCGACCTCGTTGGGCAGGAAGAGGTCCACCTCCGAGATCAACTCCAGCAGGTCACCATTCCACTGCTCGGCCGGGTCGTAGCCCGTGTCCAGCGACACGCTCAGACCCGCCGCATGCGCCGCGCGCGTCAGCGCCCGGCAGTCGGGCTGGAGCATCGTCTGCAGGAAGTAGCTGGCGATGTGCATATGCCGGCAGCGCAGCAGCAGTTCGCGGGGTACGTCTTGCCCGCGCAGCGAGTCGATGGTACCTACGTAGGTCACGAAGGCGCGATCGTGCGCTCCCGAGAGCGACACGGTGATGCCGGTAGCCAGGTCTTCGCGAATGCGCACGCAGTCAGTGGCGATCCCCCAGCGTCTCAACTCGCTGATCAGTAACTCGCCGAAGTGGTCACGCCCCACGTTCGCGACGAAGGCGACCGACATGCCCAGACGCGCGCAGCACACCGCGAAGTTCGCCGCCGAGCCTCCCAGGCGGCGGGTGATGCCGGTCGCCAGCACCTCCTCGCCGTAAGCGGGCAGCCTGGGGATGCCCGAGAGGATCAGGTCGATGTTCAGGTCGCCGATCACGAGCACGTCGAAGTCGCGATCCTCGCGCCAGGCAGTCGCTTGCACCGCCGTCTCCCGCGTCCGTCGAAATGCCGCTCCCGCGTCTACCCGACTTCGGCGCGCCGCCCCTGGATACCTCTGCACACGCCCGGGAAGGCCTCTGGTGCGCGGCGCCGAATTGCTCCTATCGCATTGCACGTGGCGCGTGCGCGTGGACAGGCCCCTACATTGGAGGCGCATCCGATGGCCGACGATCGCAACCTGTGCCGTTGGTACGATGAGACTTCTGCGATGAAGCGCGCCTACGATCGCGGACTGATTGAGCGCAAGTGGGTTGAGGACTACTGCTGGAACGGCGGGAATGGCTGCGTGCGCAAGCGTCGCTTCGAGGAGGAGGGCTACGTCTCGCCCGACTACGTCTTGCCCGATGGGACGGTGAGCGAGGAACTCAAGGGCCGGTCGTTCTAAGCGCTTCGCGCCGGTGCCTGCCTGCCGAAATGCACGTATCCATGGTCGGCACCAACGGCGTGTGCAGGCGGGGGCGCCTGCACTACGTCACGGGCTTTCGTCCCCTTCTCGGACACCAGGTCCCTACGACAGGCGCCCTCGCGCGTCAGAACGTTCGCACTGGAACTTGCGCGAGTAAGTACTAGCTCGCGCAGCCCGCGGCGGCCTCGACCATGATGTCGAGCTTGCGCGGGTCAGTGTCGAGGGTGAGCGGGCTCCCGCAGCTTGCCGCCAGCAACGGACCGGCGTCGGCGAACTGCTCGTGCACCAGCCGGCGGATGGCCGCCTCGTCGCCGTCGCGCGCCGCGACCGCGTCGATGTTGCCCAGCAACGGCCGGTCCGGCCCGACGATGCGCCGCACCTCGCGCAGGTCGATGGCGAAGCCCTTCTTGCTCTCCTCAAAGGCCAGCGCGTCGGCGGGCAGTGTGGCGATATGCTCGATGCGCCTGTCGATGCCCCCGCAGTAGTAGTAGACCGTGCGCAGCCCCAGGTCCCGGGCGTATTGCAGCACATCGCGTGCCGCGGGCAGCGAGAAGCGCAGGTAGTCGGCCTCGGAGATGAGGTCCGAGCTGCTGAAGCACTCCTCCATGAACAGGCACTGCACACCCGCCGCAGCCCACACGTCCACCGTTGCGCGCAGCACCGCGGCGCGCCGGGCGATAACCTCCGCGAGAGAGTCCGGCTCGGAGTGCACGCTCTCCATCAGCCCGGCGAAGCCCAGGCAAGAGTACGCCGACCAGAACGGCGCGCCCGTCGCGCCGTAGACCAGGAAGCGCTCGCCCCAGCGCGCCAGCGCCCGCCGGGCGTACTCGGTCGCGCCCGCGTTGATGGCCGACCGCGCGTCCCACGCCGGAGCGAGCGCCTCCGGATCGAGCGGCCGGCCCTCCTCACGGCGGTCCCAGACGTCGGTCGTGGAGCCCTTGGGCGCGTCGAGCACGTCCACCAGGTCACCGTCATCGATGCCCGCGACGATGCGTCCGTGGCGCTCGGCGATGTGAGTGAGCTGGCCGTGCGCGATCGGGCTCCAGCGCGCCGGCATCCACGCCGGCGGTCGCTCCAGCACCGACCACGCGCGCTCCCATGCATCCAGCTCGGCCTCGATGCGCTCGTCGAAGTCCAGCGTGCGCTCCGTCTCGCCGCCGAGCAGCTCGCGATAGACCGCCGCCAGCGCCCTGCGGCGGTGCGGCTCAAGGTAGAGCGACAGATAGGTCTGCATGCACACCGGCGGCGTCGCCGACCGGCCGGCGAGCAGATCCACGGCGCACGTCACAGGAGGGTCGATCATACATGGTTCACCCACACCGGGCTGGCCCACACCAGCCTGCCGTCGGCGCGCTCGATGCGAGCGTAGTAGCAGTCGCTCGAGAATGATGCTGCGTCTTCCACGCGCCAGCTAACGATGCGCTCGCCCGGCTCGGTGGTGCGCCAGTCCTCGCCGTTGCGCATGATGGTCGCCCTGACGATGGGCACCTCGCTCGCCGCCCACAGGTGGATGGCGCGCTCATCCTCGCACGCCGCGCTCTGGCCCATGAAGGCGCCGCACACCGAGAAGCGGATGGGCGTGCGCACGTTCATGGTGGCGAAGCAGCGCCGATCCCACGTGGCGAAGCAGCGCCGATCCCACAGCGCGTCGAAGATGCCCTCGCGGGTCAGCTCCGGCGCCCACACGCCCATGATGCCCTGGCGGCGCAGCAGGTGGTACTGCTCGGGCTCGGCCTGCAGGGAGTGCAGCTCATCGCCCGGGCGGCCGTCGTGGATGTCGCCGCCGCCCACGAAGCCGAGCCGGTAACCCAGCCGCAGCGCATCGATCACGTGGCGGCCCTCCTGCTCGCCGCCCGAGGTGCGAATGGGGAACGGGTTGCCGGCCGCTTCAGGTCGCTCCGAGCTGCCCCAGACCGAGTGGATCTCGACGAGGCGCTCGTGCTCGGGGTCGTGCCCGGCCTCCCACTCGACGCCCATGGTCACGTTGGCGCTGTGATGCGGGATCAGCAGCGCGCCGTGCTCCCGCGCGACGTCGTAGAGGCGCTGGAGGTCCTCGACCGTGCGCTCGCCGCGCCGGACAATGGGCCCGGACTCGCCACGGTAGTAGAGGTTGCGATGCCCCGGCCAGTGGTTGGTCCACTCGAAGCCGACCAGCGTCGCGAACTCGCCGGGCGCGTAGGCATCATTCGTCACCGCGACGAAGTACTCCCACTGGCGGTCGGTGAGGCTCTCGGAGTGGTCGGCCATCGCGAAGATGTCGAGGAAGGCCTCGTGGCGCGCGAAGTGGTACAGCTCCTCGGGGCACCGCAGGCCGTCGGAGAAGAAGGTCTGCGAGTGCAGGTCGCCCCACCACAGGCGCTCGGCGGGCGGCTCGGCGCTGACGACGACCGGGTTGCTCTCGCCGACGATGCCGGTGCGCGGATCGCGGACGCGCACGGTGAACACGCCCGGCTCGCGGAACGAGAAGCCCGCGACCTCGCCGATGGCGCGCTCATCGCCGGGGAAGGTCCCGGGAAGCTCCGCCAGGTCAATGGTGGTCGGGCCGTCGGGGCCCTCAACTTCGAGCACGCCCTCCCAGCGCGCCGCGGCGTTATCCATGTAGTGGATGCCGCGCGGGGAGTGGTTGTAGCGCGAGCGCAGGGCCGGCATCTGCTGCTCGAAGGCGATGGCGGGCACGCGATGCGGCTCGCACAGCGCCTTGATGCGCAGCGCGAACTCCTCGCCCGCGCCCGCCATCGAGGGCGCAACGATCATCAGGCCGATCAGGTCGCCGTCCGCCATCGGCGTGGCCTCCGTCCACGCGCGCGGGGCGCGGGATCGCATCCCGCGCCCCGGGGCGTCGTGTGTCGTGGCCGCCGCTCGCGCCATCGGGCGCGAGCGGTGCGAGGGACGGAGCGCAGCGACGGCCCTCGCAGTCGCCTGACCGGCCCGCCGTTTGTCAGCGCAGTATCCCGTCCATGACCTCGACCACGTTCGCGGCGAACCGGTC
>JALGVA010000051.1 GCA_029820295.1 Candidatus Zipacnadia bacterium | reverse complement strand
CCGAGGCGCGGCCGGCGGAGGAACGCGCCGAGCCCGAGCGCGCCGCCGCCGCGGCCGAGCGCGAGGAGCGCGCCGCGGCGGCCTTCGAGGACGAGGACCTGCCCACCTACGACGAGGACGACATCGACATCCCGGCGTTTCTGCGCCGCAGGTAGACGGCCGACACGCAAGCCGACGCCGCCGGCACCGCTGCCGGCGGCGTCTTTGGTTCTGCGCGCCCCATGCCGGGCCGTCAGGCCGAGCCGTCGCCCCCCAGCTCCTCGGCCATCTCATCGACCTCCGCCGCGCCCTCGGCCAGGAAGCGCTCCTCGTCGGGGTCCAGGATGTTGATCAGGCGCTGGAACTCCCCCGCGTGTACGCGCTCCTCATCGGCGATGTCGCGCAGCACCATCGCAGCCAGCTCGTTGTCGGTCGCGTCGGCCTGGGCGTTGTAGAGGTGTACCGCCTCCTCCTCCGCCGACAGCGCCATGCGCAGGGCCCGAAGCAGCTCGGCGTGCGTCATCTTCCGGTCGGGCGTCATCCCGCTGAACGGGTTCACGAAATCGGGCATGTCGCGGACTCCCTCCGGCAATCGGTCTCGCCACCAGCCTGTGGGCGACGGTGCGTTCGTCTTCGCATTCGCTGCCGGTGGTCATGTCCCTGCCGGGCAATCGCGATTGTGGCTAGCTCTGCGCGGCGAGGATCGTGTCGTAGACCGCCTGCACCTGCCGGGCGACGCGGCGCACGTCGAAGTGCTCGAGCGCCCGGGCGCGGCCGGCCGCGCCCATCTCGTGAGCACGCGCGGGGTCGGAGAGGACGGCGACGATGGCGTCCGCCAGCCCCTCGGGCTCGCCGGGCGGCGCCAGCAGGCCGGTCTCGCCCTCGATCACGATCTCGGGCACGCCGCCTGAGGCGGTCGCGACGACGGGCAGCCCCACGGACATCGCCTCGATGATGACGCGGCCGAAGGGCTCGTCGATCGAGGGCAACACCAGCAGATCGCTCAGGCGCAGCACGTCCGCCACGTCCTCGCGGAAGCCCGCCCAGTGCACGCTGCCCCCGAGGCCCAGCTCCTCGGCCAGCGCGCGCAACTGCGCGCCGTAGCCCTCGTCCCAGAACGCCACCTCGCCGACCACGATGAGCCGCGCGCCGGGCACGCGCGCGCGCACCGCCGGCCATGCGCGCAGCAGCACCTGGTGGCCCTTCCAGGGCGTGAGCCGCCCGACCACGCAGGCCACCGGCACGCCCTCGGGCAGGCCCAGCTCAGCGCGCAGACCCGCGGGTGGCGGCCCGGGCGCGAAGCGGTCGAGGGGGATGCCGTTGCGCACCACGTGCACCGCGCAGTTCAGGCCCTCGAACTGCGTGGCGACCGCCGCGGAGATGGCGATGACCTCCGGCCGCACCACGTGCGCCGCGCGGTGCAGCCACGAGCGCGCGCCGGGCTCGGTGAGCAGGTCGCGCATGTGCCAGACGACCGGCAGGCCCTGCAGGCGCGCCGCCGCGCCGGCCATGAGGTGCATCTTGGTCGAGTTAGTGTGCACCAGCGCAGGCCGCAGGCCGCCGATCTCGCGCCACAGGCCGGTGACCGGCTCGAGCGCGCTCAGCGCCCGGCGCGCGTTCGCGACCACGCCCGAGGACAGTTCATCGCGGCGCGCCTCGTAGAGGTCGCTGGAGGGAATGCCCGGATGCAGGCGCGCACCGGACGCCTCGGCGTAGCGCAGCCACTGCGCGCCGGGCGCGTGCACGATCACCGGGTCCCAGCGTTCCTGGTCGAGGTGGGCGATCAGCTCCACCAGGCTCTTCTCGGCGCCGCCGACCTGCGTGGCGTGGTCCACATAGGCGATGGTGCGCCTCATGCCCGCGCGCCCTCCCCGCCGCCGGTGGGCGCGACCATCTCCAGCTCCGCCAGGAAGCGCTCGGCGACGCGCCGCCAGGTGAACTCGCGCAGCGCGCGCTCGCGAGCGGCCGCGCCCATGCGGGCGCGCAGGTCGCCGTCGGTCAACAGGCGGACCAGCGCCCCGGCCAGCGCCTCCTGATCCTGCGGCGGCACCAGCAGGCCGGTCGCGCCGTCGGCGATGGCGTCGGGGATGCCGCCAAACTGCGTGCCGACGCTGGGCACGCCGGCCGCGGCCGCCTCCAGGAAGGCCAGCCCGAGGCCCTCCGCCAGCTCGCCGCGCACCGGGAGGCCGGGCATGACGAAGAGGTCGGCGGCGAGGTAGCACAGCGGCACGCGTTCCTCCGCGACGCATCCGGCGAAGACGACCGCATCGCCCAGGCCCAGGTCGCCCACCAGGCCCTCCAGCAGCTCGTGCATGGGGCCATCGCCCACGATCACGTAGCGGACGTCCGGGACCTGCGCGCGCACCGCCGGCAGCGCGCGCAGCACCGTCGCGTGGCCCTTGCGCTCGACCAGCCGCGCGACGGTCAGCAGAACGGGCGCGTCACCCACGCCCAGCTCGCCGCGCAGGGCCGCCGCCTCGGCCGGGTCGCGCTCGAAGCGCTCGGGACGCACCCCGCCGTAGATGATGCCGATACGTTCGCGAGGGATGCGCGCGCGGGCGAAGAGGTCGGCGGTGTACGCGCTGTTGGCGAGGCAGCGGGCGGTGCGGCGCAGGACGGCGCGCTGCACCAGCCACTTCACCAGGTTGCCGCCGGCGTTGCCGAACTCCCCCCCGTGGCCGATGAGCACGATCGGCCGCGGCAGGGCGCGCGCCGCCAGGATGGCGGCCGGACCTTCGGGCGACCACTTGGTCGCGACCAGGCAGCGCGGCGGCGCGGACAGCTCGCGCAGCGCCATCTGCACGCCGGTCGCGAGGTTCATCGCGGCGGCCGGGTAGCTGCCCGCGGTGGGCACGCGCACGACCGCGCAGGGCAGCGCGGCGTCCACCGCCTCGGCGCCGGGCTGAGCGGAGGCGACCACGGCCACCTCCTCGCCCAGCTCAGCGGTCGCGAGCGCCAGCTCGTGCGCGTAGGTCTGAATGCCGCCGACGGCCGGAGGGAAGTCGTCGGCGATCATGATCAGGCTCATGTGCGCCTCCACGGAGCCACCGCGCTCGGGCACGGCGGCGGAAGGTGCCTGGTCTACCGACAGCGAACTCACGCCCCGAGTGACGTCGCCATCCCCCTGCATCAGGCCGCACGGGAGAGAGTGATGGGCCAGGACCTGAATGACCGACTGAAGCTGTTCAGCGGCAGTTCGCATCCCGCGCTCGCCCGCGGCATCTGCGACTACCTCGACATCCCGCTGGGCGAGGCGACGATCACGCGCTTCATGAACGACAACCTGTTCGTGCAGATCAACGAGAACGTTCGCGAGAAGGACGTGTTCGTCCTTCAGACCGCGCACGCGCCGGTCAACGAGCACCTCGTCGAGCTGTGCATCATGATGGACGCCCTGCGCCACGCCTCGGCGCGGCGCATCACGGCGGTCATCCCGTACTACTTCTACGCCCGCTCGGACAAGAAGGACATGCCCCGCATCTCCATCACCGCGCGGCTGGTGGCCGACATGCTGCAGACCGCCGGCGCCGACCGCGTGCTCACCATGACGCTGCACTCCGAGCAGACGCAGGGCTTCTTCAGCACCCCCGCCGACCAGCTCTCGGCGGTGCCGCTGGTGTGCGACTACTTTCGCAACTGGGACCTGTCGGACTGCGTGGTGGTGGCTCCCGACGCGGGCAGCGCGCGGCGCGCGGGCGCGTACGCGCAGCGCCTGGGCCTGCCCATGGCCATCGGCGACAAGCGGCGCCTGTCGGACGAGAGCGTGGTCATACACAGCGTCGTGGGTGATGTCGCCGGCAAGCGCGCGCTGCTGTTCGACGACGAGATCGCCACCGCTGGGTCGATGCTGAAGCTGGCGGCGTACCTGCACGAGCACCACGGCGTGGAGGAGGTCTACGCCGGCGCAGCGCACGGCGTGCTGGTGGGCCCGGCGCTGGAGCGCCTGGGGCAGCCGCCGTTCCTGCGCACGGTGGTCACCGATTCGCTGCCGCTGCCCGAGGGCGCCGCAGCCGCCGGCATCGAGCAGGTGTCGGTGGCGGAGCTGTTCGGCAAGGCCATCTACGCCATCCACAGCGGCGAGTCCGTCAGCTCGCTGTTCCGCTGAGGCGCCGCGATGACGCGACTGCTCGCCCTCGCCCGCCACCGCGCGGTGCTGATCGTGCTGGCGAGCCTGATGGGCGTGTGGGGCGGCCGGGAGCTGTTCCTCGCCGGGATGACGCCACCCGACAGCTCCGTCTGGGGCCGCGCCAACGCCGATGTGGTCATGTTCCGCCGCGGCCTTAGCGAGACCCCGCGTCTGGGCGATACCCTCCGCTGGTTCACCGGCAACTGGATCGGCTGCAACCCCTTCTGGCGTCCGGCATCCAGCTACGGCGTGTGGGTGATGGCGCGCACGCTGGGCTGGGAGCACCACGACCGCTACGAGATCGTCACCGCCGTGAGCTACGTCGCCGCGTGCGTTTTGCTGCTCCTGTTTGCCCTCGAGCTGACCGGCCGGCCGTGGCCCGCGCTGGCGACGGTGGCGCTGTACACCATCGGGAGAGTGTGGCCGCTGAACCGGTGGCTGGACTCGCCGGGCGTAGCCGGCATCGGGAGCTGGGTCTACATCCCCGACATCTGGCTGGCGCTGTGCGTGCTGCCGGCACTGATGCTGGCATGGCGCGGGCGGCTCTGGTGGGCCGTGGCCCTGGCGCTGCTGGCGGCGATGGTGAAGGAGACGGGCTTCGTGGCGCTGGTGCTGGTGCCGCTGTTCTACTGGTGGCGGTGGCGCAGGATGCACCGGGCGTTCTGGGTGCTGGCGGGCGTGGGCGCGGCCATGGCGGCGGTCAAGCTGGTGTTCGTCGGCCCGGGATGGGTGCTGGGCTCAAACCTGTCGCTGTGGCGACGCATGCTGATGTTCGTCGCCCCCGAGCCGGTCGTGGCCGTCATCACCGGCTATCTGCCCTGGGTGATCATTGGCGCGGGCGTGGCGATCACGGTCATCCTGCGCCGCAATCGCCCCGCACGCCTGCTGGCCATCCCCCTGTCGCTGGTGGCGGCGATCGTGGCCTTCCACCTCCTCAACCGCCCCGAGCCGTCGATCCTGGGTGGCGTGGCGATGGTCGCGGTGCTCGATTCCACCATCATCTACCGCCTGAGCCTGGGGGTCGCGCTGTGGATCATCCTCGCCTGGGCGGGGCTGCGCGGAGCCGACCGCTCACTCATCGTGCTGCTGGCCATCGGCTACCTGGCGCTGGGCCTGCCCGCAACCCTCGCACCGCAGACCGGCGAGCGCTCCTACTTCACCGCATGGATGCTCAGCGCCACCGTCAAGGCGCTGTGCCTGTGGTCGCTGCCGGCCGCCTTCGCCACGACGCCGCACCAGTCCGACCCGGCCGAGGCCGACTCCGCCGAGCAGGCCCCGCAGTAGCGCCGGTCAGACGAACCAGTTCGCGGCCATGGCCTCCTCGGTAGGCACGCGCACGGCCAGCGAGCCCATCTCCGGCCAGCGCTCGATCACGCGCCCGTCACGCCCGACCACCACCGCCAGCCGGAGTGTGCTCCCCGGCCCCGCATCCACTGCCTGCAGCGGCACGCGCGCCTCGATGATGCGGTCGATGGCGCACTGCGCGTGCTCGCACAGGTCGCCGTCGATCGTGAGCACATCCGTCTCGGGATCGATCGCGAGCGCGATGATGTGCCTGGTCTCATCGACGAAGATCACTTCGAGCCGGCAGCCGCTGAGCGTCTGCGCGGCCCGGCCGTCGGTGTCGATGCGCAGCCACAGATTCTCGGTGTCGAAGCCGAAGTACAGCTCGTGCACGACCCAGCCGCTACGCTGCATGGCCGAGGCCAGGCCGGAGGTGCGCAGCAGCGCCGCCGCCTGCCACTCGAAGTAGCCGCTGATGCGCCCGTCGATGGCCGCCTGCATCGATCCGGCGGCTTCACGGGTGAGGCGGCTGATGCGCCCGGCGTAGATCGGCTCCTCGACCTCCGGCGGCACATCCTCCCCGAGCGACGCGTAGACCTGTGCGACCTGCGCGCGGAACAGCGCGTCGAAGATGTCCGCATCAGGGGTGTGCTGGCTCTCGGAGTACCACCAGAACCAGTCGCTGCCCTCCGCGATCATCAGGTGGCGGCGCGCGTCCTCGTAGCCGGGGGCGTCGGGCTGATGCCGACGCAGCCCTTCGAGCGCGCCGGTGAGCAGCTCCCACGCGCGCCGGTGCTCGGCGCCGCCGATCCAGGTGCTGAACGAGTGGTCGATCCACGAGCCGGGGAAGACCGATTCGAGGCGGTCCTGTGCGGGGAACTGATCCAGGTGCTCGGCGACCGTGGTGGTCTGCAGGTGCTCATCCGCCTCGATCAAGCGGTAGAGCATCGTGAGGAAGGCCTCGCCGGCGTCGGCGTACCAGCCCCAGGGGTTCTCGCCGTCGAGGATCACGCTGACCAGCGGCGGGCGGTCGCGGCCCGCCCAGCGCTCGCCGATGGCGCGCAGGCGCGCGACGAAGTCGGCGGCGGCATCGTCGGCGGCCCAGTCGCGGTAGACGAAGCCGATGAGGTCGGACAGGCGGTGGTCGCGGAAGATCATGGTGAGCCGGCCGTCGGCGGCGAGCCACGGCCGGTAGAGCTGCTCGGGGGTGGGGCGGGCGTCGCCTACGGGGTCGGAGGCGAGGCTGGCGGCCAGCACCTCCTCATCGGAGGCGGCCCACTGCACGCCCTCGCCCGCGACGATGTCGAGCGCGGCGTCGCTCACCGCGCCTTCGGACGGCCACACGCCGCGCGGCCGCGCGCCGAAGACCTGCTCGTGGTGGGCGAGGCCGTCGCGGAGCTGGCGCCGGGCCTCGCCGGGCTCACGCCACAGCACGTCGGGCAGGCGCGCGGCCGGGATGCGCCGCCGGGCGTCGCGCATGTCGGCCAGCAGGGGCATGATCGGGTGGTAGAAGGGCGAGCAGATCAACTCCGCGCGGCCGCGCTCACTTGCGCCGCGGTAGAGGTCGAGGACGCGGCCGGCCGCGGCACGCATCTCGTCGATCAGCGCGAGCTTCTCGTCCTCGGTGAAGCCCCGGTCCTTGCGGCGCAGCTCGGCCACCACCTCGCTCTCGGCCGCGAGGGCAAAGCCGCACCAGGCGAGGTTGAAGAGCACCTGCAGGTCGCGGTAGTCGGCGCCCTCGAAGATGCGGCAGGCGCGGTCGATGGCCTCCGGCTTGCGGTCGGGGCCTCTCTTGTGCGATAATTCCCCGTAGCGGGGACTGGCCGCCATCGCGCCGGTGGCCTGCCCGCCACACATGTGGGTGAGCAGGTAGCGCCGGTCGTCGAGGTTAAGGTCGGCGGGGTCGCGCAGTGACAGCTCCAGCGCCCGGTCGGTGATCTCCTCCGCGACATAGCCCTCGAGCTGGCTGACCAGCGACGGCACCAGATTGAAGGTGACGCGCGTGTCATCGAGGCGCGTGCCGTCGCCGACCAGCAGCCACGGCATGTCGTAGTAGGCGCTGCAGGCGTGCAGGCGCGTGAAGGGTAGCGCCGCTCGCTGCGAGCCTGGCCACAGGTACCAGGGCTGGTGCATATGCCATACGAAGGCGATGTGGACCGGACCCATTGTGACGCCACCATCTCCCGGTTACGGCCGGTGCTCCCGTAAGGACGCCATCATGAGTTCGCCGCCCGGAGCGTTCTGCCTCGTGCTGCACACGCACCTGCCCTACGTGCTGGGCCACTCCACCTGGCCCCACGGGGCAAGCATGCTCTACGACGCCACCGCCGACTGCTACCTGCCACTGCTGCGCGTCTTCCGTCGCCTGGTGGCCGACGGCATCATGCCGCGCGTGACCCTGGGCCTCACGCCCATCGTGGTCGAGCAGCTCGCCGACGACCGCTTCAAGGAGTGGTTCCCGCACTACCTGGCCGACCGCATCGAGATGGCGGACGCCAACGCCGGCGAGTTCGGCTACCGCGGCGACCGCCACCTGGCCTGGCTGGCGGAGCGCTGGGTCGAGCACTACCAGGGCCTGCAGCGCCTCTTCCTCGACGAGCTTGACCGTGACCTGATCGGCGCCTTCGGAGAGCTGCAGGACGCGGGCGCGATCGAGATCATGACCTCGGGGGCGACCCACGGCTATTTCCCGCTGCTCCACGAGGACGCCTCGATCCAGGCGCAGGTGCGCGAGGGCGTGCAGTCGCACCTGCGGCACTTCGGCCGCCACCCGCGCGGGTTCTGGCTGCCCGAGTGCGCCTACCGCCCGCGCGCGCGCTGGGCACCGCCCCCGGCCATCCAGTTGCCCGACGGCACCACCTGGATGCGCAAGGGCGTCGAGGAATTCCTGGGCGAGAACGGCCTCGATTACTTCATCGTGGACGCGCACATGCTCGGCGGCGGCGATCCGCTGCCGGTGGACATCAGCGCCGATAACACGCTGGGCAAGCTGTGGGGGCGCATCACCCGCCGTGACGAACCCCCGCGCCCGGGATACGAGAAGACGCCGTTCTGGGCGTACTTCGTCGGCAGTGAGTTCGAGGACCACCCCCCGGTGGCCTGCCTGGTGCGCCACGAGGATGTCTCCAGCCAGGTGTGGAGCGCCGACTTCGGCTACCCCGGCGATGGGTGGTACCTGGAGTTCCACAAGAAGCACGTGCCCGGCGACCACCGCTACTGGCGGGTCACCGATGACCGCAATGACCTCGACTCCAAGGACGCCTACTCCCCCGAGATGGCCGCCGAACGTGTGCGCGAGCAGGCGGGGCACTTCGCGTCGATCGTGCACGACAGCCTGAGGTGGCAGCCGCGCCCGTTCGGCCGGCGGCCGGTGCTGTGCACCCCCTTCGACGCCGAGCTGTTCGGGCACTGGTGGCACGAGGGCCCGGCGTGGCTGGAGCAGGTCATCCGCTACGTGCATCAGGACCCCCAGGTGGAGATGATGACCGGGCGGGAGTACCTCGCCGACACCGCGCCGGCGACCGCGATCACCCTACCCGAGGGCTCATGGGGGGCCGGCGGCGGCCATCACGTGTGGCTCAACGACGACACCGCGTGGTCGTGGCGGCGCATCTACCAGGCCGAGCGGCGCATGGTGCACCTGGCGCGCACACTGTCGGGGCGCAGCGACGAGCAGCTCCAGCGCTTCCTGGCGCAGGCGGCACGCGAATTGCTGCTGCTACAGGCGTCGGACTGGCAGTTCCTGATCTCGACCGGCGGCGCGCCCGACTACTCGGCGCACCGGCTGGTGGCGCATCATACCGACTTCAACCAGGTGGCGCAGCTCGCCGAACGTTGGGCGCGCCAGGAACGTCTGACTGATGATGACTGGGCCTACTTCGGCTCACTGTGTGACCGCGACCGCCCCTTCCCGGACGTGGACCCGGCGTGGTGGGCCGAGGTCGCGCACTTCGCGCAGGACTGAGCGCGCCCGGCCGGGGGCGCTTGACGGCCCGTGAGCGTCGGGCGAGAGCCGTGCCGCCGCCGGATGATGGCGGCGCTGAGGAGGGCAGGGCGTGTCCGAGCTACGCAAGGACCCGATCGTTGACCGCTGGGTGATCATCGCCGCCGAGCGCGGGCGCCGGCCCCACGAGTTCGAGGCGCCGCCCGAGGAGACAGCGCCGGGCGCCGCCTGCCCCCTGTGCGAGGGCTCCGAGCGCATGACCCCGCCGGAGATCTGGGCCATCCGCCCCGAGGGCAGCGCGCCCGACACCCCAGGCTGGCAGTTGCGCGTGGTGCCCAACAAGTTCCCGGCGCTGCGCGTCGAGGGCGAGATGAACCGCCGCGGGCTGGGCATCTTCGACCTCATGGACGGGGTGGGGGCGCATGAGGTCATCGTCGAAACCCCCGAGCATGACTGGCACATGGCCGACGGGCCGGACGCGAGCGTCGAGCAGGTGTTGCGCGCCTATCAGGTGCGGCTGACCGACCTCTATCGCGACGAGCGCCTGCGCTACTGCGTGATCTTCCGCAACCACGGGCTCGATGCCGGGGCCTCCCTGAGCCACCCGCACTCGCAGATCATCGCCATCCCGGTGGTGCCACGGCGGGTGAAGGGCAAGCTGGCGGCGGCGCGCGAATACTACGACCGCAAGGAGCGCTGCATCTTCTGCGACATCATCGCCCAGGAGCTGGCGCTGCGCGACCGCATCGTGCTCGAGAGCGAGCACTTCGTGGCCATCGCGCCCTTCGCGTCACGCTTCCCCTTCGAGCTGCTGGTGCTGCCGCGCCGGCACACTCACGACTTCGGCGCACTCAGCGACAAGGGCCGCATGGGCCTGGCCCGCATCGTGCGCCGCTGCCTGGCCGCGCTGCGCCCGGCGCTGGGGCATCTGTCCTACAACTTCGTGCTCAACGTCGCGCCCAACCCGGTGCCGCGACCGGGCAAGCCCGACTACTGGACGACGCTGCACCTGGACTACCACTGGCACCTCGAGATCCTGCCTCGGGTCACGCGCCTGGCGGGTTTCGAGTGGGGCACCGGCTTCTACGTGAACCCGGTCGCGCCCGAGGAGGCGGCCAGCTTCCTGCGCGACGTACTCGCCGACGAGGACCGCGCCGGCGGGGCGCCGTCGGTGGAGGTGAGCGCGCCCGGTGGCTGACGACAGCTCTCCGCGAGTCTCCTGCCCCTGCCCGGTCTTCGACCACATCCCGGTGGCCATGCTGCTCGCCGACCGCGACCTGAATGTGATTGAGGCCAACCAGGCGTTCTGGGGGCATGTGTGCGGCTGCGGCCCGCCCCCCGAAGGCACGCCGCTGAGTGATGTGCTGCCGCCGGAGCTGTACCGGGCCGTGGTGTCCACGCTGGACCGGGTGGCGGAGAACGCGCCCCCGGTCGGCGTACCCGGCCTGCGGCTGTACAGCTCCAACCAGCCGCAGCGGGTCATCGATCTGAGCGTCGGCCTGGCGTCGGATGGAGCGCGCGACGTGGTCATGATCGCCGCCAACACCGTTCCGGACACCGGCCGCCGCGTGGCCGAGCTGACGCTGCTCAACGACATGGTGCGCGTGCTGCGTCGCGAGACCGAGATCGACCGGGTGTTCTTCGCCACGCTCACCTGCGCCACGGCGGGCACGGGCGGCATCGGCTTCAACCGCGCCTGGCTGTTCGTGGTCGATCCCACCGGCGAGTGGCTGGAGGGGCGCATGGCGCTGGGGCCCGGGTCGCAGGAGGAGGCGCACGCCATCTGGTCGCAGGTGGCCTCCCAGCCGCAGACGCTCGACGACTTCACCGCCGCCTTCGAGCGCTGGGCCGAGCAGCCGCACCCGCTGCAGGAGCTGGTGCGCTCGATGCGCTTCTCCATGACCGACGACGCCGACCGCGTGCCGGTGCTGGCGGCGGTGCAGCGGCGCTCGATCAAGATCGACGACGCGGCCAACGACCCGCGCATGAGCGCCGAGCTGTACCAGATGCTCGGCGTTGACCAGTGCGTGGTCGTGCCCATGCTCATGGCCGACCAGCCGCGCGGGGTGCTCCTGGCCGACAACCGCTACTCGCGCGAGCCCATCTCCGACGGCGATGTCCGCCTGCTCTCGCTGTTCGCTCAGCATGCCGGGCTGGCCATCGAATCGGCGCTGGCCTACGCGCAGTTGCAGGCCAGCCGCAGCGAGCTGGAGCACGCGTACACCAGCCTGCAGCGCACCCAGGCGGAACTGGTGCGCGCCGAGCAGCTTGCGGCCATCGGCGAGATGGCCGCGCGCATCGCCCACGACCTGCGCAATCCGCTGGTCACCATCGGCGGCTGGGCGACCGACCTGGTCGATGACCCCAGCGACCCCCTGGTGGTACACCGCGCCGCGAGCATCATCGCCAAGGAGGCCCGCGAGCTGGAGCAGATCCTGTCGATGCTGCTCGAACCCATGGCCGAGCGCCGGCTGCACCTGCGCCCGATCGACATCAACGCGCTGCTGATCGACCGCGCGCTCGCCAACGAGGGCGGCTTCGCCGAGAAGGGAATCGAGATCGAGCTGAACCTGGACGACTCCCTGCCGCACATCCGCGGCGACATCGCGCAGCTTCGGCGCTCGCTGCAGAATCTGCTCAACAACGCCGCCGATGCGATGCCCAACGGCGGTGTGGTGCGCATGACCAGCTACCAGGACGAGGAGAATGTGCTGGTCCGCATCGAGGATACCGGCGTCGGCATGTCGAAGGAGGAGTGCGAGCAGATCTTCGACGCGTTCTACACCACCAAGCACTACGGCAGCGGCATCGGCCTCGCGGTGGTGTGGGACACGATCCGTTCGCACGGCTTCGACATCGAGGTTGAGAGTTCGCCCGGCGAGGGCACGGCGTTCATCATCCGCATCCCTCAGATGCACACGGTGCACGATGATGGCGCCCGGACGACGGCCAATGCCGGGGCCGCTGACGTCGAGTGATCACCGTGGTCGCGTGCCCGGCACGGCTTTCGGTCACGGGGTGGAACACACACGGAGGTGAGGGCTGTGGCGACGGAGGACCGGACGAGCGCGGGGGATGAGCAGCGCAGGGCGCGCGTCTTGTTCGTCGATGACGACGCGCACCAGCGGGAGATGTACCAGCGGCGGCTCGAACGCATAGGCTACCAGGTGGACCTGGCGGACAGCGCCGACACAGCGGTGCAGCGGCTGCGCGAGCAGCGGCCCGACTGCGTGGTGCTCGACATCGCCATGCCCGGACGCGACGGCCTGAGCGCGCTGCAGGAGTTTCTGGACATCGACCCGTCGGTCCCGGTGATCATCAACACCGCGTACCCGGCATACGCTGAGAACTTCCTCTCCTGGGCTGCGGACGCCTACATCGAGAAGAGTTCCGACCTGGAGCCGCTGGTGGAGGCCATCGAGGCGGCCATCGTCCGCGCCACCGACTAGCACGAGCACCGCTCCAGCCGGGGAGGCCGACGACTTGGGTCTGAGCAGAGAGCAGACGGGGGACATCCTGACCTTGCTGCTTGCCGGGGGGCGTGGCGAGCGTCTGAGACCGCTCACCGAGCGCCGGGCCAAGCCCGCGGTGCCCTTCGGCTCGGTCTACCGCATCATCGACTTCACCCTCTCCAACTGCGTCAACTCGTTCTTCCGTCGCATCTACGTCCTCACCCAATACGAGTCGGTGAGCCTCAACCGCCACATCCGCCAGGTGTGGGGCATGCTCAGCCCTGAGCTGGGGGAGTTCGTGGATATCGTCCCGCCCCAGCAGCGCCTGCCCAATCGCTGGTACCTGGGCACCGCCGACGCGGTCTTCCAGAACCTGTACATCCTCCAGCAGGAGCGACCGCGCTGGGTGCTGCTCGTGGGTGGCGACCACATCTACAAGATGGACTACGCGTTGCTGCTCGAGGAGCACATCCGCTGCGGCGCCGACGCCTCCATCGTGTGCATCGACGTGCCGCTGGAGGAGGCCGGCAAGTTCGGCGTGATGACCGTCGATGACCGGCAGCGCATCGTGGAGTTCCGGGAGAAGCCCGAGGACCCCACGCCCATGTCCGACAGCAACGGCCGCTGCCTGGCGTCGATGGGCATCTACCTGTTCAACACCGACGTGCTGGTGCGGGCACTGGTGCGCGACGCCAAGTCCCCCAATACCACGCACGACTTCGGCCACGACGTCATCCCGCATCTGATCAGGGAGCGCACGGTGTGCGCCTACAACATCAAGACCGAGGGGCAGCCCGGCAACGGCTACTGGCGCGACGTGGGCACGCTGGACAGCTACTGGCAGGCCAACATGGACCTGATCGCGCGCCACGCCGAGTTCGACCTCTACGATGAGAACTGGCCGATGCGCTCGGGCATGGGCCATCGGCCGCCCGCCAAGATCTGCGTCTCCACCGAGGGCACCATGGGGCGCTTCGAGCAGTCGCTGCTCGCCCCCGGCGTGGTGGTCTCAGGCGGCCAGGTGCAGCGCTCGATCATCGGGCCACGCGTGGAGATCCACAACGACAGTCAGGTCGATGAGTGCGTGGTGATGGGCGGCTGCCACATCGGCAAGCGCGTGCGCCTGCGCCGGGCGATCATCGAGGAGTCCACGACCATCCCCGACGGCCTCGAGATCGGTTTCGACCTCGACCGCGACCGCGAGCGCTTCATGGTCACCGAAGGCGGCGTGGTGGTCGTGCCCAGTCGAGCGCCATTGTGAGCGCCGGAGGTGGCCGCCGGCCATGAAGGTGCTGTTCGTCGCCAATGAGGTCGCACCGTTCGCCAAGGTGGGCGGGCTGGCGGACGTCGCCGGCAGCCTCCCCCCCGCGCTGGCCGAGCTGGGCGTCGATGTGTCGGTGGTCATGCCCCTGCACCAGCAGGTGCCGACCGACGTCCATGGAGAGCTGGTGCTGGACGCGCTCGAGGTGAAGGCCCCGCACGAGACGCGGCGCGCCTCGGTGCTTGAGGCCAGCCTGGGCGACGCGGGCGTGCCGGTCTACCTGATCCGCTACGGCCCCTACTTCGACCGCCCCAAGGTCTACGGCCCCGGCGGGGGCGACTACCCCGACTCGGCGCAGCGCTACGCCTTCTTCGCGCGCGCGGCGCTCGCGCTCATCCCGGCGCTGGGCCTGGACGCCGATGTCATCCACTGCCACGACTGGCCCACCGGGTTGCTTCCGGCCTTCGAGCGGCTCAGCCCCCACGGGCGACCCACCGTCTACACCATCCACAACCTCGGCTACCAGGGCCACTTCGAACTCGAGGTGGCGCCGCGCATCGGCATCGACCCGGCCTCGAAGGCCATGCGCCTGGTCGCGTGCGACGGCTGCATCAACTACATGGCCGCGGGCATCCGCAGCGCGACCGTGCTCAGCACCGTCAGCGAGCGCTATGCGCAGGAGGTGCAGACGCCCGACTTCGGTGAGGGGTTGGACGGGCTGTTGCGCAGCCGCGCCGCCGATCTCTACGGCATCATCAACGGCATCGACTACGAGCAGTGGAACCCGGCGACCGATCCGGCGCTGCCCGATCATTTCGCGCCCGGCGCGATGTCGGGCAAGCAGGTGTGCAAGGCCGCGCTGCAGCGGGAGATGGGGCTGCCGGTGGACCCGGACGTGCCGCTGGTCAGCGCCGTCACGCGCCTGGTGTGGCAAAAGGGACTCGACGTGCTCGCGCAGGTGCTGCCGCGGGCGGCGAAGCTGCCCATCCAGTTCGTGCTGCTGGGCACCGGCGAGCCGGCCGTGGAGGACAGCTACCGGCTGCTGGGGCGCCGGCACCCCGAGGCGATGGCGATCAACATCCGCTACGATGAGGGCTTGGCGCGGCGCATCTACGCCGGCTCGGACATCTTCGTCATGCCCTCGCGCTACGAGCCGTGCGGGCTGGGGCAGATGATATCGATGGCCTACGGCACCGTGCCGGTGGTACACGCCACCGGCGGCCTCGCCGACACCGTGGTCGAGGCGTCCACCGAGCCGACCGGCTTCGTGTTCCATGGCCTCGCCGCCGCCGACCTGCTGTTCGCGCTCGAGCGCGCCGTGCTCGCCTTCCGCGACCGGCCGCGCTGGGAGACGCTGGTGGCGCGCTGCATGGCGCAGGATTTCTCGTGGGGCGAGTCGGCCCGCAAGTACGCGGACCTGTACGAGACCGCGCTGGCGCGGCACGGTTGCCGGGCCTGACGGTGCCCGTCGCTCCGTGGCGCGGGCTTGCAGCGCGCCATGCCGTTCGCGTGAATGACGAACCACTCGGCCTGCCGTTGCCGTCGTCGTTCTGGAGCGGCGAGGCTTCGACCTCGCCGACCCCGTTCGCTGTTGCCCGCGGCCGTTGGGCCGTTCCCGTTGTGCCCCCGGCGCCCCCGGCCATGCATTACCCACATCTCGGCGCGGGCGTGGTTCTCGCCGAGGGTGCGCGCGCACGCCGATGCCGTTGGCGCGACTCGTCCGGAGGGGTCGCTGCGAGCGTCGCAGGCGCGAGCCGTGACGTCTGCGCGGCTGCGCTGCGCAGGCGTCAGGTTCCGTCCTGGCCCGTCGTTCGGACCTTGCGCGGGACGAGGAACGGCCGGGCCGGCATGGAAGCTGCGAGGGGGCGTCGCTCCGCTCTGCCCCTCGCACTCCTCGTTGCGGCTGCTGCGCAGCCGCCCCTCGGAGCAGCCCCTCCGTACGGCCCACAGCAACAGCGTATACGGATCGTCGCCGTGTCGCCGAGATGTGGGCAATGCATGGGCGCCCCCGCCGGGGGGGGGCCCCGAAGGGCCACTGTCGTCGGTCATCCCCCTGTGATGACTCGGCCGAGCTGAAGCCCGACCGCTCCACACTACACACGGCAACGGCAATGCCGGCAGGTGTCAGCCCCGGTCGCGCGAACCATCCCCCTGTCATTCATCGGCCGCACGCAGGAGGCCCACCATGCGTACCGTCGCGATCGTGAGCGTCATCATCGTGGCCGGCGGCCTGTGCTACGCGCAGGATACCGACGGCGACGGGCTGTCGGACGCCGTCGAGAAGCAGCTCCTGACTGACCCCGAGTTCGCCGAGGCGCTCGAGGTGGTCGCTGAGTTGCCCACCTACGAGCCCACGCCCGAGCGACCGGCGCGCTACGACCTCACGCGCGTACGCTTCGGCAACGTCGCCCAGGGGCGCTGGCTGTGGGCCATCGAGTTCGCCGAGCCCTACAGCTACGACAACGCCGGCCTGATCCTGTACGTGGACACCGACAATGACCCCACCACCGGCCGCGAGGGCATGGGCTGCGAGGTGACCTACGGCCACTCCGGCGGCTCCCCCTCGCAGATGTTCTACTTGCCTGAGGACCGCCGGCCCGATTTCCCGCCGCCGCGCGTGGCACTCGAGGACGGCGTGCTCTACATCTGCGCCGACCTGCCGCTCAACCAGCAGGACGGGCGCTCGGTCTACCGCGCCTCGATCCTGTCCGAGCAGCGCGAGCCGCACGAGAGCCGCGACTCCTCGGGCTGGTTCGACGCGGAGGGGCCGGGCGACTCCGACCGCGAGAGGGTGAAGACCTTGGCCGATCTGGAGGCGCCGCAGGGCTTCGAGGTGACGCAGGACATGGGCCTGCTGTGGGACATCCACGGCGACGAGGCCAACACCATCATCAACTCCTTCCAGGACTGCGAGGGTGAGGGCTACGTCTACTACGAGTCGGAGTACCGCTGGCCGGCGATGCGCCGCACCGCGGGCGAGGGCACGCTGACCGCGACCGCCCCGCGCGAGGGCCGCTTCCACCTGGGCGCGGTGGTCTACGACACCGCCGGGCGCGAGGTCTTCGAGATGTCGGTGGGCGACGAGGTGATCGGGACCTTCATCGCCGATGCCGACAACAACCGCCAGCGCCTGTTCTTCACGCCCGAGCCCGTACCGATCGCCGCCGGTGACACCATCACGCTGCGCGCCGCGGGCGAAGGGCCGGCGATCGTCGAGGACATCGTGCTGCTGCCGCGCCGCCCCGAGCAGCGCCGGCCCGCCAGGCGCCTCGAGCACCTGGAGGTCGGCTGGGACTGGACGCGCCAGGTCATGCGCGCGACGTGGATCACCACCTGGCCCACGACCTGCACGGTGCGAGTGGCGGGCGAGGAGATCGTCGAGGAGAGGGCCGTGCAGAATCACCGCGTCTACCTGCCGGAGCTGCCCGCGGGCGAGCGCCTGACGCTGACCGTGGACGCGGGCGAGGCCGGCGAGCACTCCGCCGAGTTCGTCGCCGGCGAGCCGCAGGTCGCGCCGGGCAGCGTCGTGCGCGGGTCGCTCGAGCTGACCGTGCTGACCGGCGGCCGGGAGCTGCCGGCGGGATATCCGCTGACGGAGGGAGTGCCCTTCGCCGAGGGCGTCCTGGGCAGCGTCGATGACCTGCGCCTGCTCGGCCCGGACGGCGCGGAGCTGCCCCTGCAGGCCCGCCCGCTGGTGCGCTGGCCGGACGGCTCGGTCAAGGCCGCGCTCATCGACACCGCGCTGCCGACGCCCGTGACCGATGGCGCGACGCTCACGCTCGAGTACGGGCGCGAGGTCACGCGCGCGCCGGTCACCGATCCGATCGAGGTCAGCCGCGACGGCGATGCGCTGAGCGTGAATGCCGGGGAGATCCGTGCGGAGTTCGGCCTGCAGGCGAGCGGGCTGTTCACGGCGCTCTACCGCGGCGACGAACTGATCACCGATCCCGACCGGCCGGCGCGCATCGTGATCGTGGCCGAGGGTGCCGAGTACAACACGCTGGGCGCGCCCGAGGAGGTCGTGGTGGAGGAGGCCGGGCCGCTGCGTGCGGTGGTGCGCCTCGACGGGCATCACACCTCGGACGCGGGCGGATTCTTCGACTATCAGATCAGGCTGACGTTCTTCGCGCGCTACCCGGGCGTGAAGGTCACGTACCGCTGGGGCAACGACATGTCCGGGCCGGAGTTCCGCGAGTTCGAGGCCATCGCCCTGGAGCTGCCGGTGGCGATGGCGGAGGCGGATGTCGTCATCGGCGGCGCCGAGAACGTGGCCGCGTCACTGGGCGACGACACCGGCATCGTGCAACTGCGCGACGACAGCTACTTCGGCGCCGCCGAGGGCCAGCGCGCGCCGGGCTGGGTCGCGGCGGGCGATGTGACGCTCGCCTGCGCCGATTTCTGGCAGCTCTACCCCAAGGCGATCGGCGTGAACCACGGCGCGCTCTACGTGGACATCTGCCCGGACTTCGCGGACGGCGAGTACGACGACTGCACCGAGCGCGAACTGTACAAGCTTTACTACTACCTGCAGGGCGGCGTCTACAAGGTCCGCCAGGGCGTGAGCAAGGTCCACGACCTGTGGATCGGTCTCGGCGGTACCGACGGCAACACACTCGCGGCGCTGGCAAGCGAGCCGCCGGTGGTGGCCGCGCCGCCGACCTGGTACGCGGGCAGCGGCGTGTTCGGCGATTTCGTCCCCAAGACTCTCGGCCGCACGCCGCGCTATGACGAGGTGTGCGACCGCGTGCTGCGCAGCTATGACGGCAGCATCGAGTCGGGCGCCATGTACGGGATGCTCAACTTCGGCGACCTGTGGGGCGAGCGCGGCGCCAACTGGTCCAACGGGGAGTACGATCATCATCATAGCGCGGCTCAGCTCTTCGCCCGCGCGGCCGACTACACCTGGCACCAGCGCATGCGCGACATGGCGCGTCATGACATCGACGTGGACCTGTGCCACTGGCACGACAATGCCGGCTACGTGGGCGGATCGTGGACGCACTCGATAGGCCACACCGGCTCCTACCTGGACCGGCGGATGGAGGGCCAGTACGGTAGTCCGCGCGCCGGCCTGACGCCCTCGCATACCTGGACTGAGGGCACCTGCGAGTACTACATGCTCACCGGCGACCCGACCGCCATCGAGGCCGCGCGCATGATCTCCGACCACTACGGCGGCGCCTACCTCAACAACTACGACTTCACCAACGGCCGCATCCCCGGGTGGCACCTGATATTCACCATGGCCACCTACCGCGCCACCGGCGACCCGTTCTACCTCAACGCCGGGCGCATCATCGTCGAGCGCACGCTCGAGCGGCGCACGCCCGGCTCCGGCTGGGCGCGCCAGCTCGTTCCCGGCCACTGCTACTGCACACCGCGCTGCCGGGGCGCGTGCAGCTTCATGCAGGGCATCCTGGGCGTGGGCCTGCGTGAGTACTACAAGGAGACGGGCGACCCGCGCATCGCCGAGGCCATCCCCGACGCCGCGCGCTATGTCATCGACGAGATGTGGGAGGACGAGGTGGAGATGTTCCGCTACACCTCATGCCCGGAGAGCAGCCTGACCGCGAGCCGCTCCGACACCCTGGGGGGGCTGATGCTGTTCGCCTGGGAGCTGTCGGGCGACCCGCTGTTCGCCGACATCGCGGTGCGCAGCATGAACCTGAACTTCGACGCGCTGGGCAGCATCACGCACATCCGCTGGACGCCCTACATCGTCACCGCGCTCGACCGCATCTACCGCGAGCGCGAGCCGGGCTTCGGCGGCGACCGCGGCGCGACCATCATGCTGCGCAACCCGAAGGCGGGCCCCCTCCAGCTTCGCGTCTTCGACCGCGAGGGCGCGCCCGCCCCGGCTGAGGCCGCCGAGCTGACCGGGCCCGATGGCACCATCTGGTCACCGGAGGCGGACGGGCGCATCGTGGTGGCCGAGGCAGTCGAGGGTGTCTACCGCCTGCGTCTCACCGAGGACATGGGCCCCTGGCAGGTGACCGCCTCCGTGAACCCCATGGTCGTGTCGCTGCTGCGCGGGCTGGAGGTCGATATCCCCGAGGGCGGGACGCGCATCTTCCTGCGCCCGCCGGCCGGGCGGGAGCGATCGCCCGTTGGTGGTCCCGGGCAGTGCACGCTGGCCTTCAAGCTCCTCGAGAGCCGCTACCAGTGGAAGCTGCTGTCACCCTCGGGCGAGGAGTTGGACCTTCGCGAGCAGCTTCAGCCGACTGAGGACGGCTTCTACGCGCTGGAGCTGACCGGCCCCGGGCGCGTGCGCATCACCGCGCGCGGGTGGTCAGAGTGGGCCGCGGTGTATCCCGGCCGCTGGTTCAACGCCTCGGCGCCGACCATCGCGATCGAGGGCCGCACGGTCATCCCGCCCGGTGAGGGCCGCATGGTGCAGCTCACCGCCCTCACCGCGGACCCCGACGACGACGTGGCACGCGTGCGCTGGCTGCTGCCCGACGGCCGCGAGCTGGAGGGCGAGACCGTGCAGTTCGAGGCGCCCGCCGAGGCGACGACCTTCGAGGTAACGGCGATCGCCGAGGACGCCGCAGGCAACACCGGGCGGGCCGTTGCCGAGGTGCGCGTGCCTGAGCCCGCGCTGGCCAACGCGGAGGGACTGATCATGATCCAGGCCGAGGACTTCTCCGGCCAGGGCGGCGGCGAGGTGCTGGTGACCGAACGCGTCGCCAGCGTCGGGCGGATGATCACGCAGTGGCACGCCGATCTCGGCCACTGGCTGGAGTGGACCTTCGAGGTCCCGGCCGAGGGCGACTATGCCATCCACGCGCGCTACGCCACGCAGTCCGAGAACACGCGCCGCAGCCTGACCATCGACGGCGCGAGCCCCGGCGATCCCTTCGCCGAGCTGCGCTTCCCGTCCACCGGGGGCTTCTCGACGGCCGCCGACGACTGGGAGAGCCTGCGGCTGGGCGGGCCGGTGCACTTGAGCGCCGGCATGCACACCATCCGCATGACCAACCTCGGTGACGGCCTGGCGCTGGACTACCTGATGCTCGCGCCCGCGGAGGAGTGAGCGCGACGAGTTGGCGGTGCGGGCGCGAGCGGGTATAGTGCCGAGGAAGGGAGGCGCGCACGATGAGCACGTACACAGTTGACGACCGGCTGCGGGCGGCGTGGGAGAAGGCGCGCAGGCTCCCCGACTTCCGCAAGACCGAACTCGTGGACTTCATCGAGTTCCTCGAATCCCGTGAGGATGAGGACGACATCGATGCCGAGGACGCGCAGGCGGTTCGTGACATGCTGGCCGGTAGAGACCGGGCTGACATACCGTGGGAGGACGTGATGCGCGAGTCGCGGGAGTTGGGCGACCGTGTACTCGATTAGGTTCACTAGTCGAGCACGGAAGCAGTTCCTGCGTCTCGACGCACAGACGCGCGCGCATCGAGGAGACGGCTGGGCGGTTGCGGGACTGGCCGGCGCCGGGGCTTGACATCAGACCGCTTCGGGGCCAAGTCCAAGGCGCGTACCGGCTGCGGGTGGGCCGCTACCGCGTGATCTTCGCTGTTGATGATGAGCGCCAGGTGATCTCGATCGCTGCGGTTGGGCATCGGAGCAGCATCTACTGACCGGATGACGGTGGTGTGCGCCGGTGCTGCAGCCGGTGGATGGGCGAGGGCTGGCGCCGGACTACTACGCGCAGTCCCCCGCCGAGGACCCGCTCGGGCCGGAGGGCCCGGGGCTGCCCAAGGTCATCCGCGGCGCCTGCTGGCACGACGCCTTTGACGGCTCGCTGCGCGTCTGGCGGCGCAGCTTCTGCAACCCCAGCACCGACGCCTGCGGTCGCACCGGCCTGCGCGTGTGCTACACGCCGGAGCAGTAGCCCGACGCCCACGCCTACCGCTGCCCCGCCTGCCGACGCGAGTACACGAAGCCCGGGAGGCGGTTCATGCGCCGCCTCCCGGATGGTGCTCTCGCACCGTACATGGTGTGGAAGCTCATGCGCGGCTACGTCCCCGACACCGGCCCGCCGTAGCTCTACAGCGGCGTCACCGTCGTGTCGATCAGCAGGTCGCGCACGGCGATCTCGCTCTCCACCTGCTGGGGGCCCTCCGGGCCTTCGGCCGTGCCGCTGATGTGCTGGTCCATGTCCATGAGCACGGTGGCGTCCGTCGAGACGATCTTCCCCGCCTCCAGGTCGAAAAGGAACGAGCCCTGTATGCTGATGTGCATCGGTCCCATGACCATCTCCAGGCCCTCGGGCAGCGGACCGCGGCCTGCCATCCCCAGCCCCATGGGCAGCTCGGCGATGTCCATGGCGCCGACCATGTCGATCCGGGCGCACTGCACGCCGTCCACGGTCTCGAGCCCGGCCAGCGTAGCCACCACGGTGGTGTCGAACATGTCGCTGACCTCGGCCCCGAACGGAGCGGCCACCGAGGTGCCCCAACTGTAGCCCACGGAGACGGGCTGCTCGGGGAAGGTCATCTGCGACTGCTGCGACAGCCGCATCAACTGCGCCATGTCCATGCCGCCGAAGAAGCCGCTCATGTCGGTGCCCTCGGGCATCTGGACGTCGAGCATCTCGCCCAGCGGCGAGATCACCAGCTTCATGTCGCCGAGCATTCCGGGCATCATCTGGCCGGGCAGCTCCTGCTCCTCCCCGTTGACGGTCATGGTTCCCGCGTCGGGGTCGATCTGGATGTACTGCTGCTGGCCGCCCTGCACCGTATCCATGTCGATAACTCCGAGGCGATACGAGATGGTGCCGTTGCCGTCGGCGTCCACGGACTCGACGACCAGCGTCATCGGCATGGTGGCCCGGGTCCACATCTCCATGGTGTTCTCGGCGACCGGATCCTGGGTCAGGTCACGCATGGTCACGGTGCCGGTCGTCTCACTGACGACCTGCCAGGTGATCTCGTCACCGACGTTCCACTGGTAGCGCAGCAGGATGCGGTCGCCCCCCTGGGCGAACGCACTCGAGGCCAGGCACAACGCGAGCAGCACGCACAGCAGGCGAGCCGACATGGCCGTTGTCCTCCTTGACGCGCCCTTGCAGCAGCGATGCGACGAGGCCCCCACAGCATAGCTTCTCCCCGGAAGGCCCCTGTGTCAAGGTATACGTGCGATTGGTGCCCGGCCGTTGCATGCTCATCCAGTCGCCAGTCACAAGCCTGCACCATGGGAGCGGCACTGGCCGCCGGAGCTGTCGTTGCCGTGGCCGTTGCCGTCCCCCCCATCCCCCATCCCGCATCCCCGATGCCCCGCCGTCTTACGGCCAGAAGGCGTACGTGTTCACGCGCGTGATAGCCGAGTAGATAGCCCAGATCGAGCCGGTGATGACGTCGCCGATGATCAGGCCGAAGGCGATCGCCTGCAGGTGGCGCACGCCGCCGCGGCCGGCGTAGCGCCCCATCAGGCTCTTGGCCGCCCAGGCGACCGCCATGGGCATCCACAGGTGCTGCATGTAGTAGGTCGTCGAGATGGCGAAGCCCGCCGGATGCAGCGGCCACCACACCCACACCGAGCGCACAAGTTGCAGGCCGAAGTAGACGCCGAAGCCCAGCACGGTGGCGACGGTCGGCCCCCAGCCGAAGCCCTCATCGCGGTTGAGCCAGCCCTCAAGCTGGCGCCACGCCTCCTGCGAGGACCAGGGCATCCAGCGATTCCAGTCGGCGCCCAGGCCATGCTCGTAGCCCAGGCGCAGGTTCCAGAAGTAGGCGAAGGCGGTGGCGATGGGGATGACGCCGATGGCCGCGATCAGCAGGCGCCGGCCGTCCAGGCCGGTGCGCCCGCCCAGGTAGAGGCCCTCGAGCATCAGCGGATAGGGGATGTTGCGCAGGCCCCGGGTGAAGCCGAAGAACACCGAGAGCGAGGTCAGGTTCTGCTTGCCGAGGATGCGCGGGCCCAGGATGTTCCCCTGCATGACGGTGGGCCCCAGCCGCTCGATCTCATGGGTGGGCAGGCCCATCTCGGCGCGGATGCGCCCGACGATCATGGTCATGACGTAGTACTGCAGGAAGAACGCGACCGCTACTGCGACGGAGAGCTTGATGGACACGCCGAGCATGGTGACCGCGATGAAGCCGGCGAGGAAGATGAGGAAGGCGGTCTGATAGCGCAGCGGCTCATCGGCGTCCATGGCCGGGTCGCCCCGGCCGATGATGCGGCGGCAGATGTCGCGGAAGTAGCGGCGTCCGGCCCACAGGGAGAAGCCGAGGATCGCCAGGTAGCCGCCGAACGACTGCTCCTTCATGAACGGGAAGCCCCGCACCTGGGTCCAGCCCAGCCAGGCCACGAAGACCGCCTGGGCGCGCCAGAACAGGAAGAACACCCACATCGACAGCGACAGGTCCTGAGGGATCAGCAGCCCGAGGCCGATGCCGAAGGGGTAGAAGCAGGCGTGCACGCGGCCCATGGCGTTCCAGGGGTGGCCGGTGAGGTAGCGGCGCAGGTCCAGCGTCGGCTCCTGGCCGATCTTGACCGGGATCTGCGGCACTCCGCCGTAGAAAACGTGCAGGCCGTTGAGCAGGTTGACCAGCGTGGCCAGCGAGAACGCGATCCAGAAGGCCGCCATGCCCAGTGAAGGCATATTCGGTCGCGAGATCTCGAAGGGCACCTGCACGATGGGGAAGCTCATGCGCTCGCGCTCGACCCAGCGCTTGCGGAACAGCACCGCCAGCCCCGCGGAGCCGCCCCACATGAAGGTGAACAGCAGCACCCAGCGCCACACCGGCCCCAGCCATGGCCGCCAGTTGCGCTCCTCGTAGATCGAGTGGTCGCCCACCCACAGCCGCTCGAGCGCGCCCATGTCGCCGACCGTCATGCTCTCGGGCACGTAGTCGCCGAACAGGCGCTCCCAGTCGTTCTGCGGGCTCTGGAAGTAGGCGTAGCCCTGCATGGTGCCCCAACTGGTCTTGAGGGTGTCCAGCCCGGTGGGGCAGGTGGCCACTGAGACCAGGATCCACAGCGCGAGCATCTCCTGCTGGGCCAGGGCCCGACGCGGGCTCAGGCGGGCGACGATGCCGTTGAGGATGCGCAGCGCTACGAACAGGAAGAGCACGTTCCAGAACAGGGCGATAATCGTCGGGTCCTCGATGCCACGGCGGTGCAGGTCGGCGATGAAGTACGTGTCCGCCGGAATCAGCAGCGCGGTCAGCAGAAGCACACGCGCGGTCACGCCGCGCCGGCGCGGGTCGGCGGCATCGAGATGCTCGACACGGTCCTCGGCGGAATGCGCGTATGCCATGGCGGTCGCCTGACGGGCGGGGAAGTTCCGGGAGGCGCGCGCGGGGACCTGCGCGAAGGCGCGGGCGCTACGCGCGGCGAAGCCACCTCCGCCGCGCCAGCCCGCCCACCAGGAGCCCGCCATGACCCATCGCGAACGCCTGCTCGCGCCCTTCCGCGGAGAGAAGCCCGATCGCCCGGCCTGGGTGGCGGACCTGGGCTACTGGTACCCGGCCGCGCGCGACCGCGGGCTGCTCGAGGAACGCTACCTGGGCCCGGACGGCTACGATCAGCTCCACCGCGACCTGGGCGTGTGCATGTACTACGGGCGCGGCGGCGCCACCTACGCGGGGCGCTACGACGGCAACGTAGAGGCGGCCACGAAGGAGGAGGGCGGGGTGCGCGAGCGCTGGTGGCGCACGCCCGCGGGCGAACTGTCCGACCGCTGGGAATTCATCGACGCGGCGCACTGCTGGGCGCACGTCGAGTACGCGGTCACGGGTGTCGAGGACCTGCGCGTGCTGCAGGACCTGTTCGCGCGCATGAGCTACGAGCCGGCGCCGGAGAACTACCTGCGCGCCGTCGAGGCCATCGGCGATGACGGGCTGCCTATCTCGGCGGTGCCGCGTGGGCCGCTGGCGGCGCTGATGACCGACTGGGCCGGGGTCGTGACCACCTGCTACCTGATCGCCGACGAGCCCGCCGCGGTCGAGGACACGCTGGCGATCATCGAGCAGGCCACAGACCCGGCCTTCGAGGCCATCGCGGAGGGACCGGCGGAGCTGCTGCACTGGTGCGACAACCTCGACAGCAACACCTATACCTCCTACTTCGACCGCTACATGCGCGACTGCTACGCCCGGCGGCTCGAGCTGCTGCACGCGGCCGGCAAGCGCGTGGTGACGCACCTCGATGGCTTCGTGCGCGGGCTGCTGCCCAGGCTGGTCGAGGTGGGCTTCGACGGCGTCGAGTCTATCACGCCCGGGCCGGTGGGTGACGTGGAGGTCGAAGAGCTGCGCGCGCTGTGCGGCAGCGAGGAGGCGGTCATCTGGGGCGGCATCCCGGGGGCGATGTTCGCGCCGCCGTGGAACGCCGACAGTATGCGCGCGCACACCACGCGGCTGCTCGATGAGCTGGCGCCAGGCGGGAGGCTGGTGGTGGGCAGCGCCGACCAGGTGCCACCCGACGGCGACATCGAGCTGTGCCGCGTCATCGCCGACACGATCGAGGGGTGGGGCGGGGGCTAGCGCGCCCGCGCCTTGTACTGCGCCTCCAGCTCGCGGTAGGTCGGGTGGTCGCGCAGCGGGTCCCACTCGGCGTCCGCCTCGACGCGGTACCAGCTCTGTGGGTCGGCGCGCAGCGCCTCCCGCAGCGCCTCGAAGGCGCCATCCGGCTGGGCCGTGTAGATGTGGTACATCGCCAGGTTCCACCACGTCGCCCAGGATTGGGGGGCCACCTCGAGCGAGCGTCTGCCCAACTCCAGCCCGCGCTGCAGGTAGCGCGCACCCTCCTCCCGCCTGCCGCTGACGACGAGCAGGCGCCCGTAGTCGGTGCACGCCGCCTGCAGGCCGGTCAGGTACCAGGCGTCGTCGGGCTCGGCCGCGAGGGCGCGCTCGCACAGCTCGATCGAGCGGGCAAGATAGCCCATGGCCGCATCAGGATCGTGGTGTTCCTGGTGCGCCATTACCGACAGGTCGAAGAGCGTGATGCCGATGTCGTAGAGGCCCAGCGGCGAGGTGGGCCGCAGCGCCAGCGCGCGCTCGAAGGCATCCAGGGCCGCGGTCAGATGGCCCTCGTCCTGACGCCCGCGCCAGCGGCCGAGGGTGCCGAGGCTCACGTGAGAGCGGCCCAGCGCCCACCAGGCGGCCCAGTCGGCCGGCGCCAGGGCCACGCACTGCGTCAGCGCGGCCGCCGCCTGCACCAGGTGCCCGCGCGCGCGGTCGGGGTCTGTCTCCTCGAAGAGCTGGCCCATGCGCAGCAGCGCGAAGCCCATGTCCGCCATGCGCCTCGGGTCTTCGGGCGCCGCCGCCGACAGGGCGCGGAAGTGCTCGATCGCCTGCTCGTAGAACTCAGCCGCGCGCGCGGTGCCCCACCGCGCCACGGCGCGCGCCAGGGCCATCAGGGCCTGCGCGGCCCAGTAGCGCACCTCAGGCGCCTCGGATCCGGCGTCGAGCGCCCCCCGACAGCCGGCCAGCGCGCTCTCGTAGTGCTCGATGGCCCGGCCCGGCTCGCTGTCCTCGAGCGCGCCGCCCATGGCGAGATGGGCGCGCGCCATCGCGACCACGGCCTCCGGTTCGCCCGGGGCTGTCTCGCGCAATCGGCCGGCCAGGTCGATCGCGGCGTGGTACTGCGCCGCCGCCTGGTCGGGCTCACCGCGCGCCGTGCGCACGTCGCCCACGCGGATGACCGCGCCCACCAGCACCGACAGCGACTCGGTCTCATCGGGGGCCAGCCGGCGGATGCTCTCCGCGGCATCGCGCGCTTCCTCCGCCAGCTCGAGGGCGAGGTCGAGGTCGTCGCGGGCCTCCGCCAGCCGCGCGGCGAGCGCCAGGGTCACGCTCAGGTTGTGCGCGGCATCGATGTCATCGGGTGCCACCTCGACGGCCGTGCGAACGTGCCCGATGGCCTCCTCGACCAGCCCGGCGGCGCGCTCGGGGGCCTCGTCCTCCCAGGTGCGCGCCAGGTCGCACAGGGCGGAGTTGAGGTTGATGAGCACGCCGAGCGACCTCGGGGCGCCCACCAGAAGTGAGCGCTGGATGTCGATCGCCCGCGCCAGCAGCTCGCGCGCATGCGCAGGGTCGGCGTGCACCACCGAGTGGCCCATGACCGCGAGCGCGTAGGACTTGCCGAACAGCGCCTCCTCATCGCCGGGCGCGAGCGCCAGCGCCTGCTCGAAGAGGGCGACCGCGCCCGCGAAGTCCCCCGCGTCGCCTGCCGTACGCGCACGGGCGACCAGCGCATCCGCCTTGACGGCCGCCCGCAGGCACGGGGCTGCGTCGCGCGTGGCGTAGAGTTCCGCCCGCGCGTCGCGCCGCGCGTTCTTCTCGAAGCGCTGCTTGCTCACGTAGGCGCGACCGGGGGCCGAGTAGCCGTCGGCGAGCCTGCGTGGCTCCCACTTGTCGCGATCCGGCATCTGCGCCACCTCGGCGGCGATGGTCGCGGGAAGGTCTTTCTCAGTGCCCGCTCCTTCGCCTTGCCGTCACGCGCGCCCTGCCTCAGAGGCGACCGCCCACGCATCCTTGACACGCGGTCGCCGGCATGGTAGTCTCTGCCTCGAAGTCCACAATTCATGCGAGCGGGCACACCTGGGAGACGCCGCGTGCGTCTCTCCCGGAAGACCGGTGCGAATCCGGCGCTGCCCCGCAACTGTGACCGGCGACGACGGCCGCACATGCCACGGACGGTCCCCGCGGACCATCTGGAAGGCGCGGCCCGAGGATGACCCGGAAGCCAGGAGACGAGCCCGCTCGCCTGATGCGTCCCTCCCCGAGGGCGGGAGGCGCGTCGCCGCAGACGACCAGGACCGCCCTCGGGCGGTCCGTTTGCGTTAACAGGCTCCTGCTTGCGCGCCATGCGCGGCGGGGCCGGAGCCGACGCTTCCTGCCCGCGGGGTCAACGCAGCCCAAGGAGGCAGCGCTGATGTCCACGTCATCCCGTGGTTTCACGCTCATCGAGCTGCTCGTAGTGATCGCGATCATCGCGATCCTGGCGGCGATCCTCTTCCCCGTCTTCGCCCGCGCCCGGGAGAAGGCGCGCCAGACACAGTGCGTGTCCAACCTCAAGCAGATCGCGCTCGGCTGGATGATGTACGCCGGCGACTACGACGAGACCGTGATGCCCGTGCAGGCGGGCTTCTACCCGGCCACGAACATGGTCTACTACTGGTGGGCGGGCTACGACTACGCCACGGGCACGCTCTACGCGGACCGGGGCCTGATCTACCCCTACATGAAGAACAGCCAGATCAACGCCTGCCCGAGCTTCCGCAACGAGCTGCGCGGCGAGCTGGGGCAGACCGGCTACGCCTACAACTACGCCTACCTCTCCCCCATCGACTGGTGGACCTCGCAGGTATCGCCGGTGTCGCTGGCGTCGATCGGCAGCCCGTCAGAGACCGTGACCTTCGCCGACTCCGCGCGCATCAACACCTGGTCCTACGCCACGCCGACGGTGGAGGCCAACGCCTACCTCGACCCGCCCTCCTACGACAGCCCCGGCTTCCACGCCCGCCACAATGGCGTGGGCAACGTTGCCTGGGCCGACGGGCACGTGAAGGCTCACACCCCCACCTACCGCACCGGCACCTTCGGCTGGGGCGGCTGCTACGACTCGCAGGACTTCCGCGACAATCAGATCGGCGACATCGACGAGGATGGCAGCCTGCTGACCGACGAACTGTATGATCTGCAGTGAACGGCGGGCAAGGGGGAATGGGCAATGGGCAATGGGGGACGGCGAACGGCACGACGGCAACGATGCGCCCGTCACTTCCCGTGGCGCAGGCCTCCAGCCTGCGAGCCGTCGGCTTGTGACTGATGACCGGCGACTGGCGCCCGGTCAATGCGAGCGGGCCACCGATCACCCGGTGGCCCGTGTCGTTGCTGGCCGCTGGTAGCTGAAAGCTGGTAGCTGGCCGCTACCCGTGGACGTCCTTCGTCGCCCTCGGCTGCGCGCCGGCGCTGTCCATGTCGCGCACGGCCGAGGGGCTGCTGGTGCGTCGGCCCGAGAGGGGCGCAGTACCCACGGATTCGAGATCGCCGGTCGAATCGTAGACCCAGTTCGTCGCGGTGCCATCCACGCGGTTACGGTCGAACTCGACGCGCAGATCCATCACATCTCTGTTGCCCCGGTCCATCTCCGCCATGTCCTCGCAGACCACCCGATTGCCGCTGCGATCGTACTCCCCGCGCCACGCCCACAGTGCGTCCTGGCCGTCATAGCCCGACAGGTAGATCAGGCCCTCGGCCGTGTCCACCTCGATGAGGCCATCGTTGAGCGTCCAGGTGCTGCCGTCCCCATAGCGGAACTGTAAGTCGCCCACGTCCCAGAAGCCATCGATACTGGTGAGCCAGAAACTGCCATCACAGCCGGCGAAGAGCACCAGCGCGATCACTGCCATTGCCAGCCACCATCGTGCTGCCCGCATCATACCCGCCTCCAGGATCCGCCTGTGTCCAGCTCCCGCACACAGGATCGGTCGTCTGCTCCGCGACGGTCACTTCCGCATGGGCCGCCCGCACTCCTCTTCGCGCAGGAGGCCATCCGCGTTACGCGCGCAGGAGCCTCGGCGGCGTCGGCGAACCTGCCCGCGCACACCAGCCGCCATCCGGAGGTGACAGGTCGGCCCGCGCGGCGCGACCGCCATCCATGCAGTGGATCGACTTCCCCGATGATCGCTTCGTCGTCAACGGCCTGGCGTGGTGGGACGAGACCCGCCCCAGGCTCATCCGCCTGCCCGAGCGCTACCGCGAGCGCGTGCCGCAGTCGGTCTGGGGCCTCGCGCAGAGCCCCAGCGGCGGGCGCATCCGCTTCCGCACCGACACGGCCGCGCTGGGCATCCGCGCGCGCTTCCCGCACCTCGGGCACATGAACAACATGCCGCGCACCGGGCAGCT